>JAPKCL010000038.1 GCA_028822955.1 Candidatus Poseidoniaceae archaeon | reverse complement strand
ATTGAAGTAAAGCCTCTTAGAAAGAAACGGAGTATTGTTTAAGGCCAAAGGCCTTGAGGTAATGCTATGGATGAGAAAGTAAGCAATGAGCAAACATCACCTCCCCCGATCATCATCATTCAAGCATCGAACCCAGACAATGCAAACGAAACGAGTACATCGCCAACTTTCCCTGGTGCTGAAGAAAATTATAGCAATAACACGGTACTTATTCAGGTGGAAGGAAAACCTGATGGTGCACTCCTGTTATCGTCATTGCTCATGATAGGAATTTCTACAGTCGGGTCTTTCTTTAGTATCGATTCGGGCCCTGATGATGAATTACTCTGTTGTCTTCTGTGCAACGGCAACGCCATTGGCCTCATACTTTTAGGCGTGTACTGTTCGAAATACGGCACTTGGGAGACGGATTCTGGGAAGAATGGCTCTGGATTATTTTCGCAGATTGTCGCCGGATTGTTATTCTGCATTGCAATGGTCTTTTTCGGATTATGGCTGGTAATCATATCAAACTTCTAATGTCAAACCACTTTCAAAGCACCGGCGTATTCATCAATGACCGAGCATACGGAGCAACTGCAGTCTTAGGGGTTGACCCCGAGAAAGTGGTGATTTTATGTCGAATGAAAACCCCGATGACAACGAAATTGAAGAAGATTGGATGAAATATGCCAATGCTGGATTTGGGCAAACTGATTATTCCCTTTGGGATGAAGACAGTGCTGTTGAACAGCCAAAAGAAGTGGTTGAACATGATGGGACGCTGGATTCACCTGACCAACTCGGTACGCACATGGAAGAGATTCCTCGTGCGCCATCACCTGCAGGTCACAAGCATTTGGTTCGTATGGGCACATGCGACCATTGTATTGGACGCTTGGGTGGAAAGAAGCGGTTTGAACAAAGCATCGAACAATCTGGAATGGAAATTCGTTCAACCGTTCTCGGTCGTGATTCACACTTAGCAAGTGCACGTGAAGAAGAACCGCTGTGTCCTTTCTGTGAGAACCTCTATGAAGAATCTGAATTACTTGCTGAGATCATTTATGATTCAATTTCCCCTTATGAGCTCTCGCGTCTGCAACTCGGTGCGCGGATTCCTAAAGATCAAATTGAGGAAGAAGAAGAAATGAGGAAACGACACGGTGCAGGTGGCTCTGATGCACTCAAAAGTGGACTTGTCAATGCCATTGCTCAACACCTGAACAAAAGACTGGAAGGCGTTCAATTGGTAAATGATAAGCCACAAGTATTGGCACTTATCGATGTGCTCACACTCACGGTTGAACTCGATATTCGAGCGCATTATCTCTACGGACGCTACATCAAACTCGAACGAGGAATTCCCCAAACTCGCTGGCCATGTCGAGCGTGTAAAGGACGCGGCTGTGAACGCTGTGACCAAACTGGTTTGCAGTACAAAAAGAGTGTTCAAGACCTCATTGGCAATCCTTTACTCGGAATCTTTCAATCCAACGAACATGCTTTCCACGGCATGGGTCGCGAAGATATCGATGTCCGCTGTATGGGTAGAGGACGGCCTTTTGTTATCGAAATGAAAGAACCAATGACACGTTCTGTCGATGTAATTGAAGCGATGAAAACAATCAATGATGCCGCCGACGGTAGCATCATCATTACTGGACTGCGAGATTCGAACCGTAGTGAAGTTGTCCGGGTAAAAGATACACCGGCAGAAAAATCCTACACCATTCGTTTCCGTCTGTTGCCTTTGAGCGAAGCCGAATTGGCAGTCCTCACTGCTCCGGTTGACTTGACGCATATCGATGTCCAAGAACGTGGTGGGAAAGGAAAGAAACAATCGTCAAAACGAAAGCGACGAGGTGACAGAAAGAACGACCACACCAAACCTCTTCCAACCGTCATCGACATCCCTGAAGGACCTGATGAAGCCACACTGAAGGCAATGAAGAAACCGGAATTGGTGGCGATGGCTGAAGAGTTGAAACTCGTCAAAACTGGAACCAAACCCGTGTTGATTGAGCGTATTCTCGCCGCAGGACCTCCTGCACCAACCTATCTCGATTTACCCGGAAACGATTCGATATTAGAAACGATTGCTAAACTCGCTGGTGTAAAATTGGCTCAGCGCACCCCTGAACGTGTCGCTCACCGAAGGGCTGACTTAATTCGTAGAAGAACGGTTTTCGAAACTTCAGAACCAATCATCGATACGATGGAAGATGGAGTCCGCGAAATTGAGTTTACACTCCGGTGCGAATCGGGGACATATGTCAAAGAAACAGTCCATGGCGATGGGGGTCGGACACAACCAAGTTTGTCTTCTCTGATCCAAGCCAAATGTGATGTTCTTTGGCTCGATGTTGGCGACATTCATGCGGATTGAGGCTGAATTGGGCCTCTTCACTTTGGTTTTCTGAGGTTTTTTCCGGTCCAAACTCCGTCGCGGTGCTTATATGGGAAGGGTAGGTCGCCAAAATGCTCGGAAGTTGCATATCTGCACACTCGGGCAAAGAGGAGGCGACCAACATGAAACGATCCAAGGGACTGCGAGTCGGAACACGAAGTATTCTACGCCGCCGTAAGAATGAACGCAGCCGAATTAACATCAGCCGCGTCATGCATGAGTATCAAGAAGGCGACCGTGTTGCTATCGTTTTAGACGGTGGACAACAAATGGGTATGCCTCACCGCCGTTTCAACGGACGAACTGGATTCATCGAAAAGCGACAAGGTGTTGCTTGGGTTGTTGCTGTCAAAGACGGTAACATGGCAAAAACGGTCATTGCTCGTCCTGAGCATCTTCGACCACTTGAATGAGGAATTACTATGACTGAAGAAGAGCGTTTCGTAGACTTTGCTACTGTTAGAACCTTATTGTTGGATGCTGAAAAGCGCCGCAAGAATCTCACCTATGAGCAAAAGGCTGCTCTTCAACACGCTGAATGGGCTGCAAGTGACGCTCGAAATGGATACAAGACCGATCCTAAAGTGTTCCAAGAATTGAAAGACGCTCTCGGTGCAATCGACTCTCTTACAAACAATCCTGATTTGGCTGCAAAGTTTGCTGAATTGATGCCAATGTACCCAAACGATGTCAAAGCAGTTTTCGCATCCAAAAGAATTACCAATGTGAGTGACGATGAAATTTCAACTATTTTGGAGACCGTTCGACAGCATATCGGCTTCGAATGAGGCTCTCTCCCCTGAGGTGATTTGACATGACCGGTGCTCAACGTGACCGTAACATCAAGCTTGGTTCTGGAAAGAAAAAAGCTACGCCTTCAAATGAATCGACTGGTTGGTCGAGGCCTGCTGAAGGACGACGTGAAACTGCTCCTGTGCAAAGAAAATCTCCTCCACAAAGCGCTTCACCACGTCGCAATGAACCGCGACGAAACAATGACAACCGCCGAGGCAGTGCAAACAAACAAGGAAATCGCCCTGCTCGGCCACAACAAAATTCACCCTTGATGGAGGAACAGTGGGCACGAGTCATTGACCATGACCTGGCCAACAATGTCGTTGTCGCAGTCAGTGAATCAAAATTATTGCTGTGCCGATTGAAACCAAAGGCAGGCATTGACCAATTGTTGGTCACTGCACGCGTCTACATCGGAGAAGACTCCTCAAAGCGAACACATATCGCACAAGTACTCGGAATGACCAACCTTGGACGTTTAGCAAACCATATTCGAGCTGACCTTCCTTTGGTTGTTCAAATCTTCATTGAAGAAAATGAGAAACATTTCATTGCTGCTTTCTTTAACGTTGCTGGAAACATGTCGCTCAAGCAACATGCCTTCGAACTGCTCCAAGGTGTTGGAAACAAGAAGGCCATGCAAATGGTAGAAGCCCGTGGCTCAAGCGGATTTGAATCCCTTGCTGCACTCAATGAAGCGTGTAATATCGATGCTGGAGAATTACTAGCAAAACGATTCTTATCGGAGTTAGATGACCGAAATATCCAACCACGATTGCTCGACCTGCTCTTGCCGGTGAAGGCATGAGAGGCGCCCGTTGGTTGATTGATAGTTTACGCGATAAGTTACCTTTTGACAAATCATTAGGCCAGCATTTCTTGGTCAATGATGACCTTATCAATCGAGCAGTTGAATTGGGTAATGTCACACCTGAGGACCATGTTTTAGAAATTGGCCCCGGACCTGGAGTACTGACTGAGGTCTTATTGGCAACCGGTTGTCAAGTGACTGCCATTGAAATCGATAGCGTTGCAGTGATTCACTTAAATGAAGCATTTGGCCCAGAACAACAGACTGAACAATTCACATTAATCGAAGGAGATGCATTGAAAGTCAAATGGCCTGAATCAATCACGAAAGTTGTCGCCAATATCCCTTATCAAATATCTTCGCCACTGGTTGATGAACTTACTCGATACCTCCGAAATCCAAGAACCAGTGTCTTGGAAAAGGTTGTTTTGTTGGTCCAAGAGGAGTTTGCTGAACGCTTGGTGATGGAATATGAAAGTGATGTTGGTTCGCTTGGCATGACGGTTGCCTTGGACTGGGAAAGCGAAATTGAAGAAAAGATTGCACCGCACCACTTCAGTCCAATGCCAAAAGTCAATTCATGTTACATCTCTATGGAACCTCATGAAGAAGAATGGCCTTGTGATGCTCGGTTAGTTCGGCAAATGATTCACCTCGCCTTTGATCAACGGAGGAAAAAATTACGCTCGACGCTGAAAAACGTGCCTCGGCGTTTAGGTCGGGTAAAGGGGTGGCATGCCGGACGATGGAAACAAGCCTTTGCCGCACACCTTGAAGATGACCGGATGGACCTTCGCCCCGACGAACTTGAACTTGATGACTGGATTGAATTGTGCTCCTCGTTCAGTGATTTCGTATTCGAATCATAAGTTAATAAGGAGTCAAATGTAGAGATTATCCTACACCGAGTGAGGAGAGCCTTTTCTTAGGAGGGTCTCCTCGCCTAGACTCGTCGGAGGGGATGCTATGGCCAAGAAGGACACATATCTTGCTTTATTACGTCGTGGTATCGACGAAACAACTGCCCAGCAGTTAGCCGATTCTGGGCTAAAAATTGGCGATTTGAAGAAAATCGACAAAGACATGCTGATTGAAAACTATGGCTTGAAAGCAGATATCGCTGATGGTGTTATTTCCATTATCTCTGCTGGACCACAAAGTCACGGAAAAGAACGCTATCTCTCAAAGATTCTTGCACCCGAAAAGAAGCAAGAATCCAAAATTGAAGAAATTAAATTCCAACGCAAGCAAAAGGATGTACTGACTGAACTTGCAGAACAAAAAGAACGACTTAAGATTGCTAAAGTAGAGTCATTTCGAGCAAAGAAGCTTATCATGAACCGACTTGGTAAAACTGTTGAGTTGATTGTCAAACTCGAAAACAACCTTCATGATGAAGGTAAAGACGACCAGAAAGTGAAGATTCGAGACCAACTTGAAACTCGTGGTCTTGAAGCCGCACGTGACCACGAAATGCTGGATCTCGAAGGAACCCCTCAAGACATCGTTGATTTCCGCCGTAATCACGTCCCTGCCCTCATCTTCCATGCATGTCCTACATGTGGCGATGAGTTGGACCCACGTCAATCCCGTGACAAAGATCGCCCCCAAGATTGGGCTTTCATCTGCTGGGAATGTGAAAACAGTTTCACTCCTGTGCTTTCCGACCTCGTCGAAGAACGCCTATCGAATGGTACACGAATCACTATTGAGGAAGATAAGCGACCTCGCAACCCTGTACCTCCAAAGCCGGCTTCTATGGACTTCTCAAGTGTGAATGAACTTATCCGCAAGGATTTGGAAGCCACCGGTGCAACTGCTGATGAGATGGTCAAGGCCGTTGAAGAAGGTGGACTCACTGGCGGACTCACTGACATCAATGACTGGATTGACCAGATACTTGGTGCTAAGAATTACATCCAAGCTCAAGAAGACCGGGAAGACTTCATTCTCCGAACTGGTGCTGGAGCAACGAAATTCAACAAGTGGATGAAGAAGGCTGGATTGTACTTCAACAAACAAACCGGCCGCTGGACACGCCACAAGGATATGCGCTGAGATGGTACCATGTCCGCCCATGCGGTAACTGCCGAAGAAGTTCCAAAGACCGAACCAGTCCGCAAGGTTGTTCGATTCTTACAGGGAGCAAATTTGCTTGGACAGGCTCCGTATATTCCAGGAAATACATTGGTAGAACATGCTGAAGATGCTGATGTTGCGGTTCCAACAAATTGTACTTCAGGCACCTGTGGAACGTGCATGGTCACGCTCCTCTATGGTGAAGTTCCGTTGCCTGAAATCCTTCCACCTGGTCTTGATGATTACCTGGTAGGAGAATGTGCACGTCTTGCTTGCATCGGCGTACCACATGGAGATGTTGATGTCGATATTCGACCACCATTGTAGGATGGAGACGCATGATATTCAATTGGCAAACCAGCGATTGGATTATTTTTTTCGTTGACATCCTCGCTATCGTCATTGTTGTACGATTCCTTTCTTGGAAGGTAAACCACAAATTGGAAGAAGTTGAACAACGGCAAAAGTTTGAGACGCGGCAAAGGAAGTTGAACCGAGCAAACCAGTCTTTTACCCCCGAAGAAGAATGAAAACATCAACAAAGATGAGTGGCACGGGCAGTCATGGCCGAATTACGTTTACAAACTGCTACGTCCGGCTTAATAGAACGAGATAAATACGACTTAAACAGTGTACAGGAGACTGTTCAAGACGAAGGTTTAGCATGGCTGGACATTCTTCGACCGGATGATGAAGTCCGTACATTTTTACTCGATAGAATGGATTTTGACGAATTGGCTGTTGAGGACGTATTCGGGCCTGCAGATACAACCGCTCAGAAATTCAAAAACCACCGCTTTATCGTCATTAATGCCCGTGATGCTGACAACCAATTAGATACTGAACCAGTTGCGATTTTCATCAAAGAGAATTTGATTATCACGGTTCGACATTACAGTATTCCTGCTTTGAAGAAATTCCGTGTCCGTTTTAAGAAGGCTGATGAAGAAGATTTGGCATTGGGTATTGATTTCTTGCTTTATGAGTTACTGGATTCTATCGCTGACGATTGGACGCCTATTTTGAATTCCTATTCACGCCAATTAGACCTCTTGGAGTTCCAAGTGTTTGACCCAAGTAAAACATACGATAATGTTCTTGAAAGTATACACGACTTGAAACGACATCTTCGTGAATCGAGCAAGTCAATTGAATCCTTGAGCACGGTAACAATGCGCTTACTCAAGCCCAATGAACGACTGATTGGCTCAGGTGCCGAACGCTATTTCTCCGACCTAAACCAACTCTCTGTTGCTCTGGTAAAACGAGCCAAGAACTATTCTTCTGGTGCAACTTCAGCCCGAGATTCATACCTCAGTAACATCAGCATGCAACTCGCTGAATCAAATGCACAGCTTACAGAAGTTATGACAACATTGACCATTATTGGTGCGATTATGCTTCCGTTGACTCTTATCGCTGGAATATTTGGAATGAATAATGAGGATTTACCACTCGAACAAGTCGGTGGGTTTTGGGGAATAATTTCGATCATGGTTGTCTTTGCTTGCTTAATGCTCACGTTCTTTTGGCGCCGTGGCTGGTTAAAGACCTATGAAGAATAAGCGCCAGTGTTCAAGAACCGTGGACTCTCCTTTTGATTCATGACCAGTCGAGGTGGAGTCACTACAGGACCCCTACCTATCGGGCAATTTGTACAACTGGTCAAGCAAACGGTGATTCGAGACCCTCTTTTCAAAAATCAATCTTTGAAGGGAGAAGTGACGCAGTGGAAACAATACTCAAGCGGACATACCTATTTTTCTCTTCGAGACCAGGATGGCCAAATGCGAGCCGTCATTTGGAAAGGACGGTGTGCTATTGACCCGAGTATCAAAGAAGGCAGTGAAGTGGTCATCTTAGCCAGTATTGACCTGTATGTCCTGCGAGGTGAGATTCAACTCAATGTCGAACGTATCGAGCCTGTAAGTGTACTCGGAGAACTTGAAAAAACCAAACGATTACTCATCGAGCAATTAAGAAAAGAAGGAGAACTTGACCGACTGAGGAAACCGATACCAGCCCTCCCCCAACATATTGCCATCATTACTGGAGCTGGTTCCGCAGCGCTTGCTGACATGCAACGGTTGATTGAAAACCGCTGGCCTGGCTTACGCCGTACGGTTATCGGCGTATTGGTACAAGGGCCTCGAGCAACTGAAGAAATTGTACGAGGTCTCGCTGCTGCTCGGCGACTTTCAAATCCAGATATAGCGAAAAGACGTGGCGAACCTCCCGTGGATTTGGTAATTGTTGGACGAGGTGGTGGGTCTCCCGAAGATCTGTGGGCCTTCAATCTCGAACCCGTTGCTCGAGCAATTATTGCCAGTCCCGTGCCGATTGTTTCTGCAGTTGGTCACGAATCGGATGTGTTAGTCTCGGATTTAATTGCTGACTTACGCGCATCGACCCCGTCCGATGCCATTGAACGAGTTGTACCCGTCTTACCTGAATTACATTACTTGCTGGATGAATTCGAAGAACGATTGGGTGTTGCCTCTCGCCGTCAAATCCATGACAGTAAACAGCACTTGAGTATCCTTCATGCCCGCTTACGTGTTGCCCCGATGGCAGGATTAAATCGCGCAAAGGCCAATGTTCTGACTCTTTCTTCACGAATCAAAGTCTCGACACAACGGATTCTTGGCCTTCAATCAGCCCGTTTAGCGCATTTTGAGGCATCCCTTTCTGCCATACATCCACAACGGGTCTTAGAACGGGGTTATTCGATGACGCAAACTTCCGATGGAACTGTCCTTAGTAGCATCGAGGGGCTGAAAATTGGACAGGATATTATACTCAATTTCGCAGATGGTTCTGCTGATGCCGAAATAAAGAAAACACAACTCAATGAGGGAGCGAAATGACTGATAAAATACCGACTTATACTGAAGCAATACAACGACTAGAAGCAATTGTAGCTATGCTCGAACGTGGCGGAATGGGCCTTGATGAGACATTGAAACTCTATGAAGAAGGAGCAGATTTACTACGCCTCTGTAAAACTGAATTGGCCACTGCTGAAGGGAAACTCAATGAATTACAATTAGATGAAATTGAAACGCAACTCCAGACAGAAGAACAGTAAAGCACAGCAACCTGAGCCACATGAGGTGTGACGATGAACGAGAAGCAAGTCCAATCTGTTCAACGGCGTATATTTCGGATATTCAAGTCTTGGAAAGACCCGCATACCGATGTAGCATTAGCAGACTCGCAACAGATTCAGGGAATTGAGATCTCACCCGAAGGAGAAGTTCAACTTGCCATCACGCCCCAACGTCCACATTGCCCATGCTGTTTATTCGATTTGAGAGACTTACGAGATAAAATATCCACTACTAAAGGCGTAACTGCTGTGAGGCTACACATCAGTGGAGTCCCTGCATCAGAGCGTTGGACTCGCGTACTCAATCCGTAACGACGCGCTTTCTCAAGAGGAGAAAGGCTGGTAAAGACCAGCCAAAAACAGCGATGACCCAAGCGGCAAGTGAACCAATAACAACGCCCCAAGCAGGTAGAGTATACATGGCGACCAGTGCATAGATGGCAACACTGGTTCCACCCATTGCCATTGGTCCTGCTGCCCCTTGAGGTACTGTCGGACCTTGAGCAAGCCATAGAGCGACCATGCTGGTTAGGAAGATTGCCGGGAAGACAGCTGCGAGACCTGCTACAAACGGTTGCCCTTGTGCCGACAGCCAAACTGCCGCACCAATGGCACATGCAGCAGCGCTACCTCTGAGGACTAAGACCGTACGAGCAACGGGTTGCTTTCCCCGTGGGGTTGGTTGAACTTTCCAATTCATAGCGATAGCGAGTACAATGATAAGAGCAAGTCCAAGGAAACCGAGTTGCCAAGTTGTCACTCCATTCTCCAAAGCAAACTCGACACCTTGAAGCATGAACAGTCCGAATATGAACCAAACAAACAAAGCTGTAATCGTTGTAATCAATAGAGGTGATTTCTGATGCTCCAGTTTTGGCGGCAGATAGACCCACACTGCGAGAAAGATTCCATTGATGAGCATTCCAAGTGGGATAATGGATAAACTCTGATTCAACAGGTCTTGATCGCCTGCAAGAGAGATGCCTGCAGCGGCTGGAACAATGGTTGAAGGCATGGTGCCAAGCAATCCACCAGTAAGTCCACCCCAGCGTTCTATTGCAAGTGTTACGAGTATAGCGATGATACCTGCGACAAGCGCTGAAAGAATCACGGAGGATGACAGCATACTTCGACCTCACCCTTCTGTACCATCATTACCGCATAACTGAACGAACTGCTCTCTGCCTGAAACTCATGCAGAGTTAAACGGGTCGAGATGAACAATTTGTTCAACGTCAATCCGCTTGTAGCCTCGTTCACGAGCATTTTCTGCTGCTTTACTCAGCATTGCCCTCATCCAACCCAGCGACATTAAAGTTTTCATTTTGCTAATCGATTCGATAAAGTGAACTGGATTGCCACCGAATTGTGCATTGCTTCGAATATCAGATTCCAATTGCTCAACTACCATGTAATAGGTTTCGAGTAATTCTTCAACAGCATCCTTGGTAACAGGCATTTTGGCATGTGTTTTTGCCAGTGAAAGAAGTGCTGATTCTGTCAAAATCCCGCCACCTTGGCTTACGACAAAGTCTTCGGTTTGTGCAACTTCTTGGTGGCCTTCCTCTTCTCCATCGGTTACAATGTTCATGCCGGTGATTGCAATCTGCAAATGCCGAGGCTTGATGGTGGCTACTCTGTCTTTTTCAGCAGCGACTTCAGCGTGTTTAATCACGGTCGAAAGGTGCTTTTCAATATGGGAGATGCCTGCTTGTACGGCAGCAGAGCCTACTGAATCAACTGCATCGATTTCGTCGATCATCAATTCGCGGGTGCGGTTGTAATTCAGCCGGGTTCTGAACGGGTCATCCAGCGTCTTCCGTTCTGGGTCTTGGGAAAGTGTAGCGGCTTCCATTTCCGGGACAAACCGAGCAAGTTCTTTACAGACTAAATCTACCAACTGCTCTTTTACGGCCCCTGCAAGGCGCATTTCAGTGAAATTTGATGCTACTGCACCAATGTGACCGGTCGAGTAAGGCTTTGCCATACAAACATCACAACGCGGACATAACTTGAACACTATGGTTGAAAAATTTGCTCATTCGACCAAGCCATCGCCACGACTCATCGCTTGCGACATCTCCCATGCATGCAAGCATTCATGGCCGCCTAAGAAACCGCCAGCCTCACGACTTGGGCCGATGAATTCTGATGCGCAGAATTGACAAAATACCGAGACGATTGGCTCATTGTAATAGGTTCCATTCGGAGTTTTTCTTTCTGGAATTCTTTTGCCCACATCTTCATGGGTCCAGCCTTCCATCTTTTCACAAACATCTTCTTCAGTTTTTTCTTGTGTCATTCTCACCACTCCGTTAGCCAGGGCCAGGCGCCATCTGCTGTTACTGGACGCATCCCCTCTTCGTCTCGAATCCAAGTGTCTTCACTGCCAATGCTACCTTCTGAATAAACCACTTTTGGCTCAATAGCCATTGTTCCTCCAACGGGTAATGGCCGGTCAAAGCCCGCTGCAACAACGGGAGATTCATCTAACTGAAGCCCCACTGAATGGCCGAGGAATCGACTTTGGTCGGGGGCCATACCCATGAGATTGTCTTGGTATCCAAGTTCGATTGCAAGTGCATAGGCCTCGTTCCAAGCATCTTCGCAGGTATCGCCTCGGTCAAGCACATCAACGACGGTATCCTTGACCGCTAACATGTCTTCGAGACGTTGATGCCATTGTTCAGACAAGGAACCTGCAACGAACATTCGAGTCATGTCAACAATGTAACCACGATGGGCATGAACCAAGTCCACTAAAACCGGTTCATTGGATTTGATTCGGCGAAAACCTGACCCCATGCCCGAAAGAGGGTGGGCGCCGGTTCCACCTACGGCAGAATCGAAGAAGGAAGGAATTCCGCCTGCTCGACCAGAAACGATGACGCCACGGTCGCATTGCAGTGGGTATCGGCGCATGTGCACATTGCCCCCAAAGCCTTCTGAACGGCTTATTGCTTCGGCTGCTGCAACCAATTCGAGTTCACTGATGCCTTCTCCACCAACTGCTTCAACCGTTTCGAACATTCGAATCTGGATTTCGGCTGCTGCGTCCATTTGTTCCATCTCCCAAGGAGATTTTATTTCTCGTTGACGATGAATCAGGTTGGTCACATCTGGGCAGGTACCCAGTTCACTGAAAACCTTGACAAAGCGTTCTGAATAGGTTGCGGGTATTTCTCCAAATTGAAGTCCTGGTGCTGAAGTCAAGCCACGCTGACGGAGTGTTGTAACCAACTGTGCCATGCGAGGGAAAGCGAGAATTTCATGGGGGGCATCATCGCCTCCTCCTTCAAATTGAGCACGTTGTAAAGACCGACGAACAAATAACACGGCTTGATTGTTTTCGGAACCGTGAGCAGGGATGAACATCGAAGCATTTTGTCGCCCACCTGCGTAGTAGTACAGGTCAACTGGGTGTTGAATGAAAGCACCTGCAAGTCCTGCCTCGGCTAAGTATTGCCCTAACTGATGTTGGCGGTTGGCCAATTCGGAAACTGGAACTCTCCAGTCTTCGCCATCGGGACCAGTGAGGTCAGCCTCATTCCAACCGCTCATGATTGAAGGGTAATGGCGGCCGTTCAAAACGGCTCCGCTTAAACTTCGATTACCGGTGGAGTCCAAGCCTCGGTATCATCAAGACGTTTTTGAGCTATTTCGCAATACTCTTCAGAAAGATCGACTCCGATGTATGTTCGCCCAGTCATCTTTGCAGCCACACAAGTAGAGCCAGAGCCATTGAAGGGGTCAAGCACGATATCTCCGGCAAAAGAATACATCTCGATACAGCGTTTTGGCAATTCAACTGGGAACGGTGCTGGGTGATTAACGCGAGAGGCACGCTCTGTTGGGAACGACCAAATCGATTTGGTATGATGGATGAAATCATCTCGAGGTATGGTGTCTATTCGCCCTTCTGCGCGTTCTGATTTGTCACGCATGAGTTTGTAATTTCCTTTTGAGAACACAAGAAGATATTCATGCACATCTCGAAGACAAGGGTTACTCGCACTTTGGAATGAGCCCCAAGCACATGAGGAGCCTGCACTTGCTGATTTATCCCAAATGATTTCTCCTCGCATCAAGAAACCGAGTTGGTTCATCATGATGTTGATGTGGCTGGAAAGTGGGATGTAGGGTTTACGCCCAAGGTTTGCCACATTGATGACCATTCGGCCACCGGGGGCTAGAACGCGATAACACTCTGCAAAAACATCATACAATAATTCGAGATATTCGCTGAGAGAAAGATCTTCATCGTAGGCTTTACTGGCGTTGTAAGGTGGTGAAGTCACAACCAATTGGACGCAATTATTGGGCAAGTCTAACGTTCTCGAATCGCCAGCAATTAGTGTATTAGCAAGTGTCGGTGGTAATTCTTGCTGAGGTCCAACTTCACGACTTGAGACAATTCCGTCGTAGAGTCGACTACCATAGTACACCGACGCATCGTGACCTTCTCTCTTCGATACTCCGAAGGAAGAAGTGCTGGTGCCAGCACGCCTGCGAGGCCCCTTGAGGGTTTCATCCTCTACGGGTTCCTCTTGCGCCATCCTTTGAGAGCGAACTTTACGGCTTTATCACCTTTCGCGCCATCAGCACAGTTGAGACGCGCGATTCGAGCCATTCAGAAAAAAACCACAGGCCGTTTGCAACCGTTGTAATCAAAAACCGAAAGCATCTGGTATGTTCAATGCCGAGTGTCTTGACCCTCGACAATGTCAATGTTGACAACATGACTGTTCTGGTTCGTGTCGACATCAATTGTCCACTTCTTCCTGACACCAAATCCTTCCTTGACATCACTCGTATTCGTGCTATTGTGCCAACATTGAATCGGTTGACAAGTGCTAAAGTTGTTCTTCTAGCTCACCAATCTCGACCCGGGAAAAATGATTTTACTTCCACGCTTGGCCACTCTCGTGAACTTGGGCGTCTTCTTGGACGGCCAGTCAAATGGGTCGAAGACCTTGCAGGTGAAAAGGCGATGAAGGCAATTGAAGCCTTAGAGTGTGGAGAAGTCCTCATGTTGAACAACGTTCGAATGTATGATGAAGAGATCAAAACCCAGGGAGACTTCAATACGCATTCAGAAACATTAATGGTTCAAAATCTAGCAAGTGTAGCAGATGTATTCGTCTATGATGCATTCGCCTGTGCCCACCGCAGTACGCCATCTGGCGTTGGTTTTACTTACTTGATTCCATGCGTCGCTGGTGAATTGATGAAAAACGAAATGAATCAACTCGACCGAGCATTAGAAAATCCTACTCGCCCGTGTATTGCCGTGTTGGGTGGAATCAAAGTCGATGATTCGATTCTTGTGGCTGACAATATGCTTCGAAACAACATATGTGACGAATTCTGGCCGACTGGAGGCGTCGCGAACTTACTTTTGGAACTCTCTGGCGTGGAGATTGGGGCAACGAACCATGACTTCTTGGTCAATGAGTTGGGTAAAATGTGGCATCAGACGGTTGAAACTGCTAAATCGCTACTCAGTGACTTTGGCGAAAAGATACGCCTCCCTGTTGATGTTGCAGCAAACATAGAAGATAATCGGGTCGACCTAAATCTCTCTGAACTTCCAATTGACGCCCCGATTTTTGACCTTGGCATTCAATCGATTCGTAACCTTTCAGCAGCAATTAAATCTGCAGGGACCGTTCATCTCAATGGCCCAGCAGGTGTATTTGAACTGCCTGATTTTGCTTTTGGTACCGTCGAAATGCTG
>JAPKCL010000037.1 GCA_028822955.1 Candidatus Poseidoniaceae archaeon | reverse complement strand
GAAGGCGAAATGGCGAACGAATGAATTCGTAAACAATAACTCACGAATGTCCTTTTTACGGAACAAATTGTATATAGTTTGCACAATGTGGTTTTTTTTATGTCACAACTGTTTCAAATGGACCGCTACTTGATAAGAACGAAATTCTGGAGAATTTTTGGTGGAGCTTTTTACTTTGAAGACCTTGAAGGGAATCTTATCGCTTATTCAAAACAAAAGCGATTCAAGTTAAGAGAAGACATCGTACTCTTTTCCAATGAAAGTTGTACTGAAGCTCTGATTCAAATCAAAGCGCGTTCAATATTAGACCTGGCAACAACCTACGACATCATCGATGCACAAACAGGAGTTCACCTTGGTTCAACAAAGCGTAATTTTCTGAAATCTATTCTCAAAGATTCATGGACCATCAACGATGCCAATGGAAACCCTTACGCAGAATTAATCGAAGACAGTATTGCAATTATACGTCGATTTGTACCGTTTATACCAGCAAAATACCATTTTGAAATTGCTGGGCAACAACCGATTTTAATGCAGCAACGGTTCAACCCAATCATCAAACGAACCGATATCATGATTCCACCTGGCCATCCTTTAGATCGCCGAGTCATTGCTGCAGTTGCCCTTTTGAATTCAGCTATCGAAGGCCGTCAAGGTCGATAAGGCCAATCAACGCATTGCGTTGCCTAAGTGTTCCGCAAGAATCGGCATGACCGGTGCAATTGATTCATACTCGAGAGACGAATCCAAGCGTAGCGAAATACTGATTTTTGCTTGCGTCCCACTGTTACGAATACCTAGAGACAGAGGTTTGCCGTTGAGTAAGGCCTCAATAAGCATGAGATTCGATTCTCCTTCAAGCCCGTGTCGATTCCAGCGAGTAACCTCTCCACAGTCTTCAAAATGAGTACGAGCAATATTTTCAATTTCATCTGACAACTCATTCGTGCCATTCCATAATTCTCGGTGAACCTCTTGAACAGAAATTCGTTGTTTCCACCCTCGTTTCATGAGTAAATTCTTTTTGGCTACTCCTCGGGCTAAGAGGTATGCAACCAAGGTTGCTGAACCATCACCTACCAGGCTCCATTGCCCTTCTTCATGGGGGTGTGGCGAAGGTAAGACGGCATGACCAGAATCTTCAACTCCGAGCATTCGTGGCATTTGAGTATTCAATTCGAGTGAAACTCGTAAGGCGTGAGAAATCCAGCGGTCTCCAACAGCTGTTTCTCTCGATGTAACTTCTACTGGTAACCGGTTGAGAGAAGAAAGTAGAGCCAATTCTGATTCGATACTCGCGGCAATGAGCCATGGTTTTTGCTGCTGAGTTCCTGCAACAAGCATTGCGTCAGCCATCGCATCTCCATCAATCACTCTAAATCCAGATTCTGTTGATTCAATTACTAAACACCGGTCACCATCGCCATCAAGCGCTGCACCAACAATGGTTCCGGAAGGTGCTGGTTTGAGATTTTTCAAGAGTATATGTTCTGATGCTGCGGCTTCATCCACCGTCCATGTCGCAGTAGGCGAGAAGTCTCCAGCCCCACACGACTTGTTCAATTCCTCCGCTTGGCGACTTACTTCTTGAGTCTCGATACCGTGATGGGTTAGCCATTCTGCGAACCAAGAACTTGCGGAACCTTTTGAACAATCCAAAAGCAAAGGCTGCTGAATTAAATGAGGAGAGAGTGTTGAAACTCCAAACAAGTGTTTGAAGTGCGTGAATCTTTGGGAAAGCCACAAAGGATGATGCGATCTTCCCCATTCAAGGGAACTGCGTTCGTTCGGCTGACAGAGTTCAGCATGGTCAATTTCATCGATTTCCCGCTCTTCTTCACATAACGCATAGGCGAGGTTAGAAATCTTGTCTTCAAATTCTGGTGAGGTTTTGTAACCTTCAGCATCGAACACTTTGATACCAGAATCAGAGGCTGGATTATGGCTTGCAGTAATCATACAACCAAGGCGAGCCTTATGCCATAATACGCCAAAATGGAGGGCTGGTGTCGCACATATTCCAATATGCGCCACGGTACAACCCGCAAGACGAAGGCCGAGTGTAACGCCTTCGACCAATGCTTGGTTACCCGGCCGTTCATCCCAGCCAATAACAACCAATTCCCCTTCACCAGGAAGTGTATCAATAAGATGTCCAAGAGCCTCTCCAACTAAACGCATGAGGGTCGGGCAAACGCTACGTGCTTCATGCAATGCAGTTAATGCCGCCTTTTCATCAGAATTTGCCTTGACAATTTTCCCACGGATACCGTCAGTACCGAATAACCGTTGTACCATTGCCTCACCTGTGTTTAGATTCTGCACCATGTACGCCTGTTACTGTACTATTTGGCCAAACGACACTGTTGCAACCAAGAATGACCCCAGGATTTGTGACGCTATTACATCCCAATTGGCAACCTTCTCCAAGAATCGCTCCAAATTTCCTCAATCCACTGCCGACCCGTTCGCCTCCAATTCGAAGTTGAACCTCGCCACCATCGTTCCGAAGATTACTGATCTTTGTACCAGCTCCAAGGTTGACTCCTTTTCCGAGTATTGAATCGCCGACGTAATTGAAGTGTGGAGCCTTTGCACCAGGGAGGAGTACTGCATGCTTTGTTTCACTCGCATGACCTACGACCGCTTCGGCACAAATCCAAGAAAAGGAGCGAACATATGCACCATGGCGAATTTCCGCCTTCGGACCAATATAGCATGGACCAATCAAATGAGCACCGACTTCAATTCGGGCAGATGTTTCAACAATCACCTTTCCCTGAGATTCATCGAGAGTAGCGCCTGAATCAATGGGATTTTGTGGTGACGATGCAAACCCTTCTAACATCGAAAGCAGTTGAGTTTTGAGTCCATTTGGATTCTTAGGTTGTAAGAAAGTGAAGACTGCATCAGATTCAGGCAAGGTTGGGCAGAATCCGTCATGCGCATGTATTGGATACAATGATGGAAAAAGTTTCGAAGCCGAGGGGAGCAAATCCGGCCATTCCATGGCTGATGCACCGTGCTCTCTTGCATGAACTTAATGCTCAAATTAAGCAGCAAGGTGGTAAAGTCGCTTCCCTGTAGAGTGGTCGAGGGTAAACCCGATCAGTTCTGAAAGGTAGCGCGGAATGAAAAACCCGACTTTTCGAGTCGTAAGGCCGTGATTCCGCATTTTTCTTTCGTTTGACAAATGGTCAACAATATCTGCTGCTGAACACTGTGGTTGAGATGATACATATTCGATGATCTCATTTTTCAATCGATTTAATCGAGCTTGTTTCTGAACGCCGTATCCTTTCATTGTTATCATAATTACTTTGTTTGAACAGGTATAACAATTCGGCGAGGGACAGCCACGGGCCCCCATATTTCTTCTTGTTTAATCAGCAAATGTCGAGGATGTCTGCCCACTTTTTAGAGGATCCTCGGCGGAACATCGCTTCATGAAATTCACGCTGGCCGATGTGTACGCAACGAGCTAATCGTCCCCGATTGTCATAGCAACCATAGTTGGCGTGAACAGCGACCATGACTTGTTTCAAATCAATTTCAGGCCCTGTGAACTCTGGTGCTTGAATATCTACGGATTCAAAACTCCCGTTCCAAGAGATATTTTCAGGGGCTGGTGACATGAGAGGCTGAGTTTCAAAATGCAGCATACCTTCAGCAGGCTTCACAGGCTTCCAAGTACCTCTTCTACCTTGGTCCAACCACGTAACCATCTGTTTCATCTGGTCAATTGTTGCAAGTGCAAGATGAGACTTTTCCCACCAGCCGGCAGTTCGGGCAAGTGTAATATGATGAACTCCTGGATTCACTTCACGATTGTCAAACGCGTCTGCATAGGTTCGGCACAGTCCCGAAAGCCGAATTGTATAGATTGGCAAAGGACCGATTCCAATGTCTTGTAACCGGTAAGGATTTGCTAATTCACCTAACAACAAGAAGGGTCTACGTTCCGACATTGGAGGGGCTTCGTGTGCTGCAAGTAGTTCGTCAACCGTGCCCGAGTCGCTGGTAAACTCTGAACAATATGCTTGCAATGATTGTCCTGCGAGGACTTCATCAGTAATTTGCGAAGGGAATTGAAGAGGGATAACTTCACTCGGGCAGAAGAATACTGACTCTTTGGGTAAAGCAACAGGTGAATTTGATGGCGTATACGGCCATAACCGAGGTGTGCGACTCTCCATGGCCGTGCCTACACGCTCTTCTTCATCAATTCAACGCTCAAACATCGAACATGGTTTCTTGAAGGCATTGCGGACAAGTAACTTTGATCGGCCGTATATCAGGGATGCCAAGTGCTACTCCACATCCAGGGCAGAGGATGGCTTGAGCGACAGCAGAACGACGCTCAGCGGCTTCTTGAGAAGGGTCATATTCAAATCGGAAATTGGATTTATCGAGGAGTGTAGCAGACGATGGAAGGGATGGAGCTTCCTTCACATCAGAAATGAAAGGTGCAGCATTAATTCCTTGGTTCCCCGGCACCATTGGAGTACCTTGTTGTTGGCCGTGCCCTGCCGGTTGGAGGCGAGTGAGAAGTTCTTCTTCTGTGATGCCGTATTGTTTGCTTATACGGTCCATTCCAAGCATTTGCTCATATCCAGAGAGGGCCCTTAATGCTGAAATTTCATGTTCCGGAACATCTGCCATGCTCTTCTCAAGAACTTCTGTGTTTTGAGTGTTCAGTTATATTGAGTCGACTGGTTTCGCCGGATGCCGGAAAGCAAAGACTTGGATGTGGAAGACGGCATGCCGTCGAAACACTTGAAAGGAAGGCGCGTTCGCCGGCGCAATGTAGGTGTGACCAAAATGGCCCAATCCCAGCAAAGAAAGTTTACCCGAGCAGAATTGTCGCGTATGTCGGCAACAGAACGTTCCGCCACCGCCCGTTCAATTACATGTGGGGAAACAATGACTCAACCGCATTGGATTTGGGACGACAGTTCGATGGTTGAGGTCATCGAGCATTTGACCGAAAATAATTGGGATCACATCTTTGTCATCAATGGTGAAGGTGCCCCTCAAGGAAGAATTCACGCAGTCGACGTCTTGAAGATTATCGCTCGCAAAACAGTCAATCGCGACATCGCTTGGATGCACGGCATTCCAGCCCAACAACTCGTTAACCAACCACCAATCACTGTAACTGAATCAACTCCTCTGCTCAAGGCAGGTGCCTTGATGCTTGCTCACGACTTGAATCAAATCGGAGTTGTCGACCGGAATGGCGCCTTGATTGGCGTCGTAGGGCACAATACAATGGCTCGTAAGATGCCGAAGTTCATTCTTTGAACTTAGATTCCCCAGTAGCGCTCAGTTTGCGCTTGACGTGTTCTCAGTGTGCGAACGATTGTCATAGCCATCCACAACACAACCACCCATGTCATTGGATATTGAAGATCATTAAATATTTCCTGAACGCTGAATTCATAGGCTTCTCCTCTCAAAACTCGCGTCGAAATAACCAGTGCCGTATCGACGAAGGAATACACTACCATGGCAAAAATACCGAGGACGAGCAATCGTCCAGAAAACGACCCTCGCTTGAGTCGAAGCAACAGGAACCCAGCGGTTGATGTCAAGAAGGCAATGACGATCCATGCAAGAGCGGAGTGAATAACTTCCAGCCACAGAACCGATGAAGTAACCGTAGATTCTTGTAAATTGTATTCCCTGTATCCTTCAGCAACAGCGAAAATAGCACTGAAGACAGTTGCGGTCCACAATAATGAAGAAAACATTGCAGCATCAGCGTTGTCACGCATCTCTTGAATCACTTTGTTGACGGTTGCTTCAATTCCTGCACCCTTGCTGAGTAGATACAGCCCAGTCACCAGAGGTAAACCGCCGATAACCACGCCACCAATTTCGTTTGGCAGCATGATACCAAGGCCGAGAAGGGATAACACCAGCCCGACAGGAATCATAATTTTTGAACGCCATTTAGGGTCTTCTAAAGCTTTTACAATGTAGTAATAGGTGCCTTCGATACCTTTTGATTGCTTTACGATAATTTTCTCAACATGGTCAATTCGAACTTGCGATTGAAGGATTGGAAGGACAGACTCATCTTCTGCCCCATCTGTGACAAGAATGGCCTTATCTGGTTGGAAGGCCGCTACAACTTCCTCTAATTGTGCAGCAACTGCGCGGTCTGAACGGATGCCAACTTTTTCATCACCGGTTAGAATCGCAATCTCTACTTCTTCTTCTTCGGAACCGATTTCTACCAAATTATCGTGTTGTGAAAGGGCTCCAAGTATAGCGTTTGTATCACTTTCCTCAGGGTCTGCAATGCCGAGCTTAAGAGCTGCTGCCATGACTTGGCGGCGTCCTACGACTGGGCCGCGAATACCTGTTTTAACACCAAGGTCATTATCTCGGTCAACTGTTAAAACGAGCGTTCGAGTCATTGAGAATCACCTGTGGTTAAAGGAACCTAAGTGCCTCTCCGTTTCAAAGTCTTCGCGCGAATCCACTTTATTCCGTGGTATCTTGCGGTTTATCATCACTCACGATTGGAGTTGAAACCAATGCCAATGCTTCCGCTTCAGCCCGTTGATTCTTTGCTTTCCAACGTTGAGTTGCGCGGATATATTTGAGGGGATGGTCCAACCAAGGTTGGTCACACAGTCGATTATCGCCTGGCAGCACAGGGCAGTTGTGATTTACTTTCAGTTTACCACAGCCCGAAGGCGTGTACCCGTGCTGGTATACATGGGCCACTTGGTACGAAGTCGTACTTTCACTGAAATCCGGAGCACCTCGGAAAAAGCCAACGCATGATTCTTGGGGCAAGGCGAGCGTGGCTGCCATCGAGGCAAGGAATAATCTTCCGAAGTGATTCAAGTTCACGCCGTTTGAAAGTTCAGCTACCGCCTTTCTCATGCATGGCGGCCAATCATTTTCATCTGCTCCAACCAACGAAATTGCTTCCGAGGCTTTTGTAGCCATAAGGTTGCGAACCATGCCGACCGGTTCAGCAAGTCGGACGGCTAAGTCCATGGTGATTTCACCCATCTTTTGCAATGCTTCTGCTTCCACGCCAGCCTTAATCCGTTCTCGAAGTAACCGTGACAGTTTTGCTGATGAACCGTATTGCGGTTCTTCGAACAGCGTGACCCAACCATCGTGGACATCACAATTGGGCAGTCTCCATCGTGAGCCAGTAATCTTTGGACAAATCTCGATGAAATCGCTGAGTCCAATCTTCCACAAAGGTCCCGATTGTGAGCGTCGTCGCTGTTGTAGGGCTCCTCCGTAGTTGGCAGATACTTCAGAAGTCAATGGTGCATTTTGATGATCGGCCTGTTCTATATTTTCGATATAGGTTCTCGCAATTAGGCTGAGGTTTTTGTGGTCTTTGATGAGGACTTGTTCAGCACGTGCCGCTTCGGCTTGAGCCCATCGGGCGATAAGCCGTTCATCTTCCGATGCGCAAACTACCAAACGCGCATAATAGAAAGAAAACGCTTCAATGATACGCCCTTCTTCTGTGAACAAATCTCCTCCAACAACTTCGACGCCTTCTTTTGATTGTATTGAGTCTATCAGCCGAATACGCGCTCGAGATCGTGCCTTTTCCATCCATGAGCCATCTAAGAGTTCATCTAAATCGATGTTGTGCTCGACCGCCATATTCCGAATCCATTCGCCGGCTTGAGGCAGAAAAGGATACCGGGCAAACGTCACTTCGTCATCAAGTACCGGGAGGGAACTTGGGACCGGCATACCATGGCCATGTGTACCAACTGCATAAGAACTTCAACGAAACGACGGATGGTTCATGTGCACGAGTCCGGCCCCCAAAGCATGCATGAGGCGCCAACACCGAACGCATTCCTCATTCAGGATGAGGTGCGCCAAGCCTTTGGCTGGTCGGAAGCCGATGATATCGAAAGCGCCGTAGACCTCCAACTCCTTCTCCAACATCACCCTCATTGGTCTCCACCTCAGCGCGAACACACCTTGCGGCGCGTCGAAAAACAACTTTTGGGCGCTCAACGAGTAATAATTATCGGAGCCGCTATTGAAGAAAATGAACTTGTTAGGTACAACCGAACTGGCGATATTTTTGTTGCTGCCGATGGCGCTGTAGGCGCTCTCTCGGGGTATTCCCAATTGGCTTGCATCGTTTCCGACCTTGATGGAGGAGAGTACTTGGATGCCGCAGCCAAGCAAGGCCAGACCGTTGTAGTCCATGCCCATGGCGATAATGGCAAACAATGGAAAGAATCGCTCTCGTCTTGGGAACAATGCGCTTTACCTCCTTCAATTATTCTTTCTCATCAAGTAAATCAGACCATCCTTGGAATGCATAATTTTGGAGGGTTTACTGACGGCGACCGCGCTCTTTGTTTCGTACTTTCATTGGGAGTCCATCCTAAAAACGTAGAACTGGTCGGCTTTTCACTTAATCGAGTGGGGCAGTGGTCGGGAATTACAGTTGCTGAAACCAAACTCAAAAAACTTGAATGGATGAAGCGAATAGTCTCAGAATTAGGATTTGGACATTTCATTAAGAAATAAAACACACTGATAAAAACAAACAGGGGGAACAGAAAGTATGGATCGCAAAAAACTCAACATGATTTTGTGGCCTGTCGCCTTCCTTCTCGTTAATTCTCTCTGGTTTGGGGTTTCAGATAATGCAGCACCCCACGAAATTAATGATTTTGACCATGCAATCGAAGACCGTACAATTACTCTGGCGGGTATTTTTGGTCAAAACAAACCGATGCCTTCCGAGTTTGTAGTTGAATTTCGCGGACTCACAGTAGAAGAAGGCCAAGTCGAATGGAAAATATTTGATGCCCAAGATGAACTGGTCGCTCAATGGGCGGGAGAGTTGAACGACGAGAACCCCGGCTGGGAAGGCGAACTGGCCCCTGGCACATACCACTTCCAAACAACCGTCGACCAAGGCATCATTACAGAGCAGACACTGTTGATTCAGCCCTTTGCCTCATACGGCATTGAAGGCCACATCACCCTTTCACTTCTTCTTGTTATCGTTGCCGTTGGTGAAACATTTGCTCGAAAGAAGGGAAGTGAATATCTCGCCAAGAAAAACCTTGACTCTACAAACACCCCCGCAAAAGTCCCGTTTTCACGTGTCAAATCTGGTATGCCGGAAGATGACCTCGTGATTAGCGATGATGACCCTTGGCGAACCCCCAAGGGTTTGCAATAAACATTCCATTGAAATATTGCACTTTACCTTCAATAAATCCCTCGAAGAGGCTCGAGTTTGAAAACAGAGGTATAAATGCAGATATCTAAAACTCGTAATATGGTCCAATCTTATCTTATCGTCGGTGGAAGCAGTGACATTGCCTTAGAACTCGGTTCCAAACTTCTTGGAAAAGGACATTCAGTGACGCTTCTTGCCCGAGATGCAGAACGCGTTCAAGGCTTAGTATCACAAGGGGCCCACCTCGTTCAAGGTGATGCTTTAGATAAGGAATGCGTTCAACAAGCAGTCGACTTAGCCAAAGAAAACGGTGACGGAAGCCTCTCAGGCGTCGCCCACCTTGTTGGATCTCTTGTATTACGCCCCCCTCATTCCCTTGCGCTTGATGCCTTTCAAGAAGTGATCAACACCAATCTCTCAAGTGCCTTTTTGACACTTTCAGTTGCTTGTAAATCGATGCTCCGTACTGGCGGTGGGCGTTTGGTATTCACCTCAAGTGTGGCAGCCAGTTTTGGTTTGATGAACCATGAAGCGATTGCAGCGGCCAAAGGAGGAGTTGAATCGATGGTCCGTTCTGCTGCAGCAACCTACAGCCAACGGAAAATCAGAGTGAATGCAGTCGCACCAGGTTTGACAGACACTCGTTTGGCGGAAACATTGTTGCGTTCTGATGCAATAAGGGAGGCAGCAGTCAATAAGATTCCAATTAAAAGAATTAATGAAAAGGAAGAAATTGCTTCAACCATGGAATGGTTATTGTGCGGTGCCCCAGATAATATTACGGGGCAGATTCTTCACCTTGATGGTGGCATGGCCAAAATAAGCGGGTGAGCATATGACTTGGAAAAATGCAATTAAAACAAAACGTCTCAAATCTGGGAAAACCAAAATGGTTACCTTCGGACTGAAAACAGTCATGGTCGGACAATTGGATGAGGAATATTTCGCTACTGAAGGGCTATGCCGTCACATGCGATGGCCACTGGCGTGGGGCGGTAAAATCAAGGACGGATGCATTCGCTGCCCATTGCATCAATCAACGTACCATCTCGAAGATGGTAGTGTAAAAGAATGGTCTCCTTTCCCATTGTTCCCTCCTTACGGAAAAATCCTTGGGAAACTTTCGAAACAAAAAGATTTGAAAATCTATGATACACGAGTAAACGAAGAGTACCTTCAAGTCTTTATTGAGAAAGTCAAATCTTGAGGTTTGCTTGACGGGCGAGCAATACAATACGCATACTGTGTTCGAGCATTGCCGCATTGGCCCATGCTTGGTCAAGGTCAGCACCGACTGCATAAGCACCCATACCACGAACCACAACACAACGCATACCGCCTTGTTTGAGCGCCTCTATGGTTTGGCGTAAGAAATTATCAAGGTTGTCGTAATCAGGGTCAACGATAATGACCTTGCCAATTTGCTCCTTTCCAGTGACATCAATTGGTTGAACGAGAACTAAATCTTTCTCACTGCTGACTGCAGTTGTACAAGCTCCGTACGAATGAATGACTGCAGCAGGACCTCCAGTGACAATGCTGACAGAGGCAAGAATTACTTCCATGACCCTCCAATCAGAAGGGGCTCCTCGAGGAGGATTTTGTTGTCCGAGTAGACCTGCACACAAACCTCGTTCATCGAGTCGAGGCAACATTGTGCGGTTACGGGTGGAAATCATAATGCCGAGGTTTTCTGGGTGAAGCATGGCGATGGTTCCCATCGTAGCACGAATCAGTTGTTCCCGGTCGAGTTGCCGTGCAAGTCGAGCGAAATCACCGACGATGTATGCACCGATGACGATGTCTTCGATGACAGCCGGAGGCATTGGCGGGTTTTCGAGTTCTTCAATCACATCAGCAGCGCCTGCCACTGACTGCCTCAAACGTTCAACTTCAGCATTGAGTCGAGCAATTTCTTGTTCAGCAAGCATATGCTGTTCATCGATATCGGGCAGAATCTCTTCGTCCTTTATTTCTTCAACCGCCTCAACGATCGCCTCTTCAACCATGATTTCCTCTTCCACCTGTGGCGTATCTTCCGCTGGTGTATGCTCCATTGGAGCGTCTTCCACTGCAGGTTCAACAGTCACTTCTTCCGGAACTATCTCTTCAACTTCTTGGGGGATTGCCGGAGATTCAGGAATCTCTTCAGGGAGAGATTCCGAAGGTGAGTCGGATGGAGCGTCCGAAGGTGGACCGGACGGAGGGCCCGTAGGGGCGTTTGATGGTGGGCCCGACGGTGGACCTGTGGGAGATTTTGATGGCGGTCCTGAAGGTGGGCCTGACGGCGGACCTGTAGGAGATTTTGATGGTGGACCTGACGGTGGACCTGTAGGAGATTTTGATGGTGGACCTGATGGAGGGCCTGCGGGCACCTCATCGATTTCTTTTTCCTCTTCAAGGGGGGCATCAACCTTGTCTGGCTCTTCGGTTTCTTCAACGGCTTCAACTACAGGTTGTTCCTCAATGACCGGTTCATCGATAACTGGGGTGGTTTCGATGGTTTCCTCTTCATGGGTTTTTTGCAGTCCACCAAGGTCTCCAAAAGCGGCATCAAGCATATTCCCAACATGGGTATCTTTTTGCTCTTCTTTTGTTTGTTCAGCAGATGTTTTCTTTCCCGCCATAGATTACGCCCCACATGAGCCACATGGCGCGGCTTAAATAGCGGTTCCGTAACGGATGTTTGCTTAGGCCCGCTTGGTGTAGAGGTTATCATGCAGGATTGTCATTCCTGCGACCCGAGTTCAATTCTCGGAGTGGGCGCCTAATCTCTTCTTTTCTGTGTTGGTAAACAGTTCTTGATATACCGATTCGGTGACAGGACCATATGGAGCATAAACCAAAACTCGCAGTTTCTGCATGTTTACTCGGTGAAAAAGTTCGATATAACGGGGAAGCTTCAGAGTTCAGAGCCTTGACTCAAAAGTGGAACGGGCATTTTGAAATGATGGGCGTCTGCCCAGAAGTCGGAATCGGTATGGCTACCCCCCGTCCAACGATTCGCCTTGTCAACAACGGTAAATCAATCCGTTTGGTCAATCCAAAAAACGGTGATGACCTCACATCCCCCATGCTCGAATACGCTCAACTTCAGGCCGATGTCCTGGTTGAATCTGGGATTTGCGGGTTTGTCTTCAAGAAAGATTCTGCAAGTTGCGGGCTGGAACGCGTCAAGGTCTACCGTGAAGGGCATACGCATGCCACTCACGATGGCATGGGCATGTTTGCTAAGATTTTCACGACCCTCTATCCACACATTCCAGTAATTGAAGAAGATCAATTGACCGACGCACGTCAAGCAGAACACTATCTCGCCCGCGTACACTTCTTTTCGCTCTGGTATCAAGAAGGTCTCAACGGATGGACACCCAAGGCCATTATGGAATTCCATAACGTCAACAAACTGTTCCTCTTGAGCCGTTCAGCTAACGCTAAGCGTCGCCTTGAACGCCTCATTGCTCAAGGATTTGACAACGACGACCGACCTGAAACCGTCGCTCTTGCCTACATGACTGAAGCACAGCAATCGCTCAAAGTTTTGACTAAAAGCGGACCAATTGCTCATGCCATGGAACGCGTATTGGGCAAACTGTCCAGCAACCTAAGCAAGAACGAACGCCAAGAAGTCCTCGACACCATCAATGATTTCCGACAGGGTCTTCTTCCTCGTTCGGCACCATTGACATTACTGCAACATCATTTGCGACGATGTCATATTGACACACCAATTCATCAAAGATTCCTTTCTCCAATCCCACAGTCTCTCGGTTTGATGGCTCGGGTTTGAAACGTATTTCTCCGTTTCCACTGTATGGCATAAGCAGAAACCACCCTTGCAATGCACTCTAACGAAAAACCCCGTGAGGATATTCTTTTCTCAACCACTGTTTCACGAAACGAACAATTCACCAGACATAAGCCTTGGAATTAATGAACCTCTAATTCTAGATAAGTTGAGGTTGCTTTACTATGTGTTTCTATTTCATGGAGCAGTAAACCAATCAATTGGTGGAACTTTTCTTTGATGTACGCCGGTAGATCAATAAAGCGATTTTGGAATCATTAAGAGTTTGAGAGCTTGAGGAAACCAAATCCTCCGTCATCGACAGCGACAACAATATCTCCGTCACTGGTCAAACAAATATCTTCTCCTGCCCAATCACCATTCTCTTCACCAGCATATGTTGCTTCCCAAACCAAATTGCCTGTTGAATCGAATTTGATTAGATAAACTCTCCAACTATCAGAACAATCTGAACCGTTACATTCTGAGTAGGATGAGTATTCATCCCCAGTTCCAGCAACTACGATTACTCCTCCATCGGATGTAGCAACTAATCCCCAAGCTTCGTCATGGATATATTCTGGATTAAATCCTCTTGGGTTACCTTGTATAGCCTCCCAAATTAAATCCCCATCATTGCTAATCATCATAGTGTAAGTATCCCAATTATCTGTTCCTGAAACAGTGTGGCCTGATAAGAAAATTGAGCCATCGCTAGAGATGTCGAATGCGAAGTTGTGGTCATAGGAATTGCCACCATAGGCATTGCTCCAAATGATATTGCCAGACAGATCCATCTTCATCAATGCATAATCGAATGTCTCTTCAGTTAATCCAGAAATTATCAGTTCCTCATTGTAAATCCCAATTCTATATCCATGTGCCATATGGGAATTGATACTTTGCTCGGAGACAGTTTTGCCATCATTATCGAGGAATACCATGTGCCCTCTACCTTCGGCAAAGAAGGTATTTGTTCGGTCTTCGGCTTGAGTGTAACCAACTGCGGCAAATCCTGTTGGGGTTTTTACAATGCTTTCCAGTGCATCACTTCCACCGTTATCATTGGTTTCAATAAAGAGGGTTGAGCCGTCATTTTTATTTAATTTCATGACAGTACTATCTTCATCAATTGCTCCAACAATTATGTAACCATCAGGGACTTCTATCGCACTGTTTCCTAAATTATGGCCCGCAGTTCCGAATTCTTTCTTCCATTGTAGAGCGCCGTTTTCATCGACCTTGACAACAAGGACCTTAGCACCATTTGGAATGAAGCCAGTCTCACCGATTTGCAAAAACCCTCCATCATTACATGCTAAAATGAAGTGCCCATGAGACTCTTCTCCGGAGCCTTCTACAGAATTCATCCAAACTCTTTCTGGCGCTTGTTCTGGCCCTTGAGATTGTCCACCATCATTGAATATCGACATTACATCTCCTGCAGGCTGAGCGAAGAACGTATAAAATTCAGCAAGATATTCATCCTTAGTCTTGTTGAAATTCTTCTCGAATGCAGCCTCAAAACCTAACTCATCAAGGTCTCCATAGAAACCATCAACGAATGCAGATTCTCCTTCATTGTGAATCAAATATGCGATGAACCAAGACCCAACATCATACACATTTACGTTTGTGTCATATCCGAGTTGGTCGAGTTCTTGATCTTGTGAATTATATCCTTCCTGTGACATATCCAACTTACGTTGCATGACCTCTTTGAGATAGCTATCTCTCACACCATCTTGAGTCGAATACAGGGATTGCGCCATGAATTCTGCTCCACCCTCAGCGAACCAAGGAGTACCTTTCCCGCCCATTTTACCATCTCTCAAACAAACATCTCTGTCGTCATTAGTGCACTCGTCTAAGATATGTGAATGTTGGAATATATGGAAATATTCGTGTAGAACTGCCGGTTTGTAATCTTCTTCTTCTGGGCCAGGGTATTTTG
>JAPKCL010000036.1 GCA_028822955.1 Candidatus Poseidoniaceae archaeon | reverse complement strand
ATCATTTGGGACATCGGCTGGGACATTGTACGTTGACATCTGCTCACCTGTGATTTGTGCGAAACGCGCTGAGGACTTCAAGACTACGGCTTTGAACTCTGTTGATTTACCGCCTTTTCAAGCCTCTTTCGTTATTCTTGGAGAGCAGAAAGAGATGATTCATAATTAAGTATCTTCCTCTTTCTCTTCAAGGATTTCGATCATCGTTGCACTAAGCCCTTGTTCGATAGTCTCGTCTACGGTTCCATTGATGGAAGAGAATAAAAAAGTGAAACCGGAGGAAGAGAGTGTGCTCAAAATCAGAACCCACCCGTACCAAGCCAAGGCCCCATATTTTGTAAACATCGGAACGCCCAAAAGCAACGTTACAAGCAACATAAACGCTGAAATACGAATCAATACTCTTCGAATCTTCAGATTTTGACTCGCAAAAATGCGGAGTTCCGAGTCATATTCTTCCGTGAACTGTTCAAATTTCAGAATCCATTCTCTATCGAATGCAATGTTATTCTTACTGTCTTCTTGCAGAGTCTCACATTTTGAAAAGAATTCAGCGATTTCTGCAGTTGTGCATGCGAATGACTTCATTTTCTTAGCCAATGCTTCAACAGATGGATGTGTGAAATGCAGTTCTCCCCAAACACTTTTTGTTGAGGTAAAGTGAATCGGTTCATCAGATAAAGGAATATCCGATTCCTTTTTCTTCGAAGGTTTTGATTTAGTTCCATAAACCATTATTATGCTAGCGTACACAAGTAATGCTGCAAAGAGTGTACACAGTAGAGCAACCAGTATTGGCGGTATAAACCGAACATAATTGCCTTGGTCAATATCGATGTTCAAAGGTTCTGCATCGTCATAGGCAATTTCTCTTGTCGAATTCACTGGGTAATCAACTTCCCACACTCGAGATGTGTAATGCGAAACAGTCTCCCTTTCTGAAACTGTGAATGATTCATTGTTCACGAAAAATTCCAATCTGTACGATGCAATATATTCACCACATGTGCCATCACCTCCTCCATCTATATCGTCATCGCATATGTCGTAAATGATTTGCAAATCGACCACAGTTGCATCGACTGTATCCCACGAATGCGCATCGGCTTCATCAAGGAAATCACCATGGACCATTAACGGCCATATGCAACCCGAAAGGAAAATGAAAACTGCAAAGCCGATATTCGCCTTTAACGATGGTTGGTTTGGCCCACCGTGTTTCACTGACATGGTCTATTCTCGGGGGACCCACTACTTGATGATGGCTCCGGCTACGATATTACAGTAAAGTTCGTTGTATTCAACGTCGAGTCAGTACGAACACTGAGAGGCTACATCGGGTTAAGTCACGTTGTTCTTCTTCCAATACATCGGTCCATTGAACCCGTTCTACCGTGAAGTGTTGTGAAAACAATGACTCAACTTCCGAATCCGGTAAAGCGAACGGAGGTCCTTGCATTTCGTCTTGGGGGTAATCGAAAGTAACCATCAATCCTTTACTGTCTTTCGTTGTCAAGTCGAGTAATTGTTCGACGTATGCTTGACGCATTGTTGAGGGAAGAGCAACGAGAGCTGCACGGTCATACCAAGCCTCTACGGGCATCTCATCTGGTTGAACTTTGAAGAAGTCTGCATGGTAAAGATGGATGTTTTCTGTTGAATATTTGATACCAGTCGGTTTTGTTTCTAGTAAGGCTAAGATCGAGGCATCATCGAAGAATTGTTTGATCGCTTTTTCGACAAGTTCGATTCCAACAACGGTATGGCCTTGATGATTCAACCAATGCATGTCGAGTGATTTACCGCACAAGGGGACAAGCACTTTCGCATCACTGGCAAGGGAAAGTTTGGACCAATGGTCAGTCAAGGTGGGATTCGCTTCAAGACGATGAAAACCTATTCGGTCCTCATCCCATCGTTGATGCCAAATAGACATTCAATCACTGGCCAGTGAAGTTTGCAACACGCTTTTCGACGTAGGCTGCAATTCCTTCCTTGGCATCACTGCTGTTGAACAGAGATGCTTGCAATTCTCGCTCAAGGGCCAAGTGGTATTCGAATGGAATCTCTGGGCCAGTTTGGCATGAGCGCTTGATGTTTCCAACAGCCTTGACTGCCTTGTTTGGTAGGGTAAATTGACTGCACCAATCGAGAATGTCTCTGCGGAAATCTTCTGCAGATCCTTCCCAAATATGGTTGATGAGTTTGCACCCGTGTGCATCCTCAAAGGACATCAGTTCGCCTGTGACCATCATTTCGAGGGCCATTGCCTTGCCAATGAGTCGAGTCAAACGAGCAGTTCCACCGGTTCCTGCGAGCACACCGAGATTGATTTCAGGAAGTCCGACTTTACCGGCATTCTTTCGTGCAATACGGATATCTGCAGCCATTGCGATTTCAAGACCGCCACCGACAGCGTGTCCGTTGATAGCGCAAACCACAAGTTTGGAGGTTTGTTCAAGTCGAGAAAGGGTTTCATTTGCGTGAAGACAGAAATTGTATTTGAAGCCTGGAGTGACACTGTTCAACATTTGAATTGAAGCACCCGCAGAGAAAAAGGATGCGCCGTTTCCAGTCAAGACGATGCATGTAACATCATCATCGAATCGAGCCTTGACAACTGCAGTGTCAATGTCGCACATCATAGCGTGAGTATAGGTGTTTGGTGAACGGTCGTTTACGCCTTCTATTGGGGCACCTGCAGAGTTCGATGTGAGTTCAATAACAGCGATGCCGTTGGTGGTAACACCGTAGTTGACGAGGCGGTTAGGCATTGGTTCAAGTTTGAGTCCGTAGAGGTCGCTCATACCCCTTCCCACAGGTATTCGCATTAAGAACAAATCGCCTGTCTTTACTGCGGCTTATTATCTGTTTCAGCATCTTTTGCAAACGAGACTTTCGCTCCCTTTCTTCGAACTTCATTCCATTGTTTACCGATGGCAACAGCTTCTGGGGATTGTTCCCAAACATCGCGCTTGAGTGCTTTACGGAACGGCATACGTCGAACTCCACGGCCCATTGATTTTGGGTCTTTCTCTAACATGAAGGGGGTGACAAATCGATACAGAATGGATTTGAAAAGTGTTGGTCGGAATAATTTTCCAATCCAAAGAAGACCATCGCCACGTTTTTTCTGATCTTTCATCCAAGCATTACACATGCGCTTGAACATTCTATCGCCAACACGATTCATGAGCCAACGGTTGGAGACACTGGTTCGAACATACGGCATCAAGTGTTTTCGTACATTCTCTTCATAGTCTCCCTTTCCAAGAATATCATTTGCGGCCAGAACACCAGACCACACCGCCATACGCATTCCAAATCCCCACATGAAGTCTTGAAGTCCACCGGATTCTCCGACATAGTATCGACCGTCTTGTTTGTAATTGCTGTTAATGGTAAAATCGCCTTTTCCGCCGACCCGTTTAATCGGTTTTCGGTTGAGGTTTGGATAATGCGCTTCATACCAAGCGATTGTCTCATTGAGGAATCGGTCACTTTTCTTTTGTTTTCGCCACAAACATGTGCAAATTAATCCAACACCATCGATGATAATCAGGTAGGAATAGGAACCTGGTGCTAATTTATCGTTGAGTTGAAACCCAATGTGGTTTGGATGGTCGGTATGAAAAATCTCCCCGTAAGCAACTGCAGAAGTTCCTTTTGGTCCACACGCAATAATCGTACAACCGTCTTCTTTTACACGTGACTTGTAGTGAATTTGAGCGCCTGCTGCAAGAGCTTGTCGCTTGAAACCTTGGTCGATGGTATGGTCTGAAGTACCTCGTTCTACAATTCGATACGCGACACTGGGTGTTGTCGCCTGTGTAATGACATCATCTGGATGAATCAAATCGACAACATCAAACTCAGTTGCCTTGAACTCTGATAAATCAAAGCCCCATTCTTTCAACTGTTCAAAAAAATCGACACCCATACTCCAGTTTTCCAATGCTTGAAAATCGCCATCAAATCGGGCACCAGAGTCCTCGCGAATATCGTGAACATGGACTTCTTTTCCTGCCTTAGCCAACACCGTGGCAGCAGCCAGACCCGAAAGTCCAGCGCCCATGATATGGATGGCAGAATCCTCGCCCATGTCCATTGCCATACAGGCGTGAGGTTTGAATGATGCGTTCACCTCGTGTAGCCATGGCGGGACAGATTCTCATCGAAGAAGCAGTTGAAACGCTTGATGATGTTGCCCTTAAAGCCAAGTTATCAACCGAAGGATGTGGAGCAATCGTCTCTTTTTTGGGTATCACTCGTGGTAAAGAAGGTGATGCAGATGTTCTCCGTCTCGAATTTGATGCCTGGCAGGAGCAGTTGTCGGCCGTCTTACACGGGTTGGCGGAACAAGCCATTGCACAGTTTGGAGTGTTGGCCATCGCCATGGCCCATCGCGTCGGTAGTGTAGGCCCTCAAGAGCCAATTGTTGCTATCCATGTGGGTAGTCCTCATCGCAAAGAAGCCTTCCAAGCCTGTGAATGGCTCATCGACGAACTCAAGAAGCAGGCGCCCCTGTGGAAAAAAGAAGTCACCAGTAAAGGTGAGTCTTGGAAAGCCGGTCTCGGCTGAAGGAGAGGATGATATGGACAAAGAAATCGAAGGTATTGTGGAAATCGGTTCAAAGCCAATTGTCGAACGCCGTGCAATTGCAACGGGAGTACTCAATTTGTGCCAGGCCTCTGCTGAAGCAATTCAAAACAGACTGGTCAAGAAAGGAGACGTGCTTGAAGCTTCGACCATCGCAGCCATTCAAGCGGTCAAGGATACTCCACGTATTGTTCCTCATTGCCACCCAATACCACTCGAAGGCTGTACTGTTAACTGGACATGGGAGAAGTATTCACTTCGATGTACAGTCCACGTTTCAGCCCATTACAAGACTGGAATTGAAATGGAAGCGCTCACAGGAGTCAGTGCAGGTTTATTGTGTGCTCTAGACATGGTGAAGTCGATTGAAAAAGACGACCAAGGCCAGTATCCTGGGACTTCTATTTCTGATATTGTAGTCGTTGAGAAATTCAAAGGTCAATGAACTTCATTGTTGAGCGAGAACCTGCCGAACGCACTCAAGGATGCGTTGGTTTTCTTCGTGGGTTCGGATTGCAAACCGAACAGCGTTGTTTCCAAGCGAGACTCCCATGTTTTGAGCGTCACGAATAAAGACACCTTTTTCTTTACAAGCCTCAATAAAACTCGAGGATGAATGGTGTGTATCTTTCGGAAGGAAGGTCAATATGAAGTTTGCAACACCTGGCAAGACATCGAAGTTTTCTTGTTGTAGTTTCTGAGTCAGTATCATTCGCTGTTGATGAATGATTGAGTATTGTTGGTTGTAGTAATTTGGATTTTTCAAAGCCGCAACTGCAGCGAGTTGGCCGGGTAAACTGACAGCCCAAGGCGGTATGAACCGTCGCAATTGATTGATTTTCTGACTGACAGCATAGGCTACACGTAAACCGGATAATGCGTAGCACTTACTCATACTTTTACAGACGATTAAACTAGGAATTGATGCCACAAGAGGTTCTAATGATTGTGCACTGGGTACATAATCGATATATGTTTCATCAACCCATATCATCTTACAACGGGTTGGCGATTCACTTTCATCTTGAATACGGTGTACGATTTCACTCATCTCCTCACAGTAGACTCCAGTAGGACTGTTTGGATTCACGAAGATCACTGCGTCATGTTGGCGAGATTGCTCAACCAATGCATCGACATCTATTTTGAATCCATCTTCACGTAGCAGAACAAAATCTGTCACCTCACAACCGATGACATGGGTGAGGATGTGGCTGTATTCACCATACATTGGAGAGAGCACAAGTACTCTTGAATTTGCATTCAAGAGTTGTGGTAAGAAGGAGAACATCAGCGATGAAGAGCCGGATGAAACTGCTACATGTTTGGTTTGAACGCCACGAACATGTGCAATAGTTTCGATTAATTCCTCACACTGGGTTGGTGGAGATTCTTGGCAACAGCGTTCAAGTTGCTCTCGGAGCACCTGTAACGCCTCTGGACAGGGTGGGAATGGACTGTCTAACACATCGGCAACAATGAGTGAATCTCGAATTTCAAAATCAAATTTCGAGGCATCCCATGATTTCCCTCCATGATAGCACACATCATCTTCTTCAATCGCCTCGAGTTGAGCAATTTGTTTAGCGTGTACTGAGAATGCTTTTTGTGGATTGAGGTGCATTGGATAGTAATGGGTTTTACCGTATTGAACACCGTGTTCTTCAAACACAGTGACTCCAAGTCTTTTGTACATGGCAACCACGCCAGAGTGTCCCATTGCAATGATATCTGTTCCTTCATGGTGAAGGACAAACTTGAGAGCATATACCATCAGTTTCGATGCGATGTCTTGCCCTCTAAACGCTGGTGATACTGTTAAAGCCCGAACTTCATACGTCGTTGAACGTTGTTCATTTGACTGAGAATATACAGTTTTGTCGAGGATTTCTGGTGAGAAATATTTTGTAACCCGGAATGGTTTTTGCTCGGGTGGGTTCAAACTGATGTATCCTGCAAGTTGAGTTCCAATCATACATGTGATAAAATGACGGCCTGGATCTTCAAGTTGTTGTTCATTGTTGAGGTCATATTGCTGCAACTCCTCCGCATAAACATCATGCCGGAGTGAAGAGATTTGTTTCCAAATATTTTCGATTTCAAGATCTTTGGGAAGTGGATAATCGAATACGACAAATTCTTTCACGGACAGAAGATATGAGTTCATGTTTTGAATGATTCGCCGGTTAATTCTACAATGCCGTATAGGAAAGTCATTATTCCCCTGTCGAGTGGAACGGATATGCGAGCAAAGGCTACACTACTTGTTCTCCTTGTCATGACCGTTTCTTTGGCGGGCTGCTTTGGGGCCACTGAAGCCCCAAAAGAGGCAGAAATCGAATTGGAAACGGACCAACGTATCTTTGTCACCAACGGCAGTGGAATGGCTGTCAATGAAGCACCACTCGCAATGGATTTCGTATTCAGTGATGTTGGTGAGACCGGTAAGGAACCAAGTATTGGAATCACTTCAAGCGGTTGCATGTTTTTCATTGCTATGGAAAAGCCAATGCGTTCATGTGATTATGGGGAATCGTGGGTTGATTCGAAAGACATTACACAAGCCCCATTCACCAGTGACCCGTACGGTTGGGTCGATTTGGAAACCGATCGTATTTTCAATATTCACATGATGGGACTTGAATCAACATGGATTGGATGGTCAGACAACGATGGAGAAACTTGGCTTGGAAACCCACATGATTCAGGCACAACTCCATTGAATGACCACATCAAACTAGCGACTGGTCCTTGGGTTGACGATGGCTTTGGTGTCATTGGTCAACTCAACCCGACCTATGCTACGGCGGTATATTTCTGTTTCAATAAACTTGTTGGAATTTCCTGCTTTACAAGTTTTGATGGTGGAGCCTCTTTCGAAGTTGGTGGTAACATCGTCGGACTTGCATCGACCAACGGCGGTCTTCACGGAGCCATCACAACCGCTCCTGATGGAACGGTGTACCTCACTCCTCGTGTTTCAACTCCAACCTTGATTCTCTCCAAAGACAACGGATTGACTTGGGTAGAACGCACAATGGGTCAAGATGCGGGAACTCCAGACCCTCGAAAGAATTCAGAAGTTGCTACTGACAGTGATTCCAACGCATACCACGTTTGGACTGGAGCAGATTTCGGAATTTACATGTCAAGAAGTACAGATGCAGGAGATACATGGGAGCAAACCAGTACTCGAATTAGTCCTGTAGAAGTCATCTCAACTGCATTCCCGCAAGTTGATGCAGGCGACCCTGGTCGAATTGCATTCACCTATTTGGGCAGTGAAAACGTTGAGGAATTAGGTAAAACAGACATTGATGGAGCAAATTGGAACGGTAACCCCCACTATGCAATGGCAAACGTCTCCTATGATATTTACGTCACTTACAGTCTGAACGCTTTGGATGAAGATCCAACCTTCCACACCTACCGACTTTCCGACGACCCTGTTCAAATCGGAAGCATGTGCTTGAACAGTGGTGATTGCCGTACCGATGACGGTGGTTCAAACCGTAACCTTCTGGATTTCAACGACCTCACTATCGACCTTGAAGGCCGAGTTTACATTGCCTTTGCAGATGGATGTATCGATGCTTGTGCAACTGGAAACAATTCACAACCTGCAGATTCCAGAACCGGTCGTGGTTCAGTCTACTTCATGGGCAACGGACCGAGTCTCTATGTCGAAAAGGGTGAGTTGACTTCTCCAGTTTCCACATCGACTGAAATGTTGAAAGCATCATCACTCCCTCAAATCTGTGAAGCAGAACAATGCCGTGTTGAAGACCAAGAAATACTCCTTATCGAATCTTAATACAGAGTTTTCCAAGTCAACGACTAAGAACTTGACAACAAAGGCAAGTTCATGTTCAACCAATTGAACTTGAAGAAACCTGCACAGTGGCACCTCGCATTGTCCCACGAAGAATCAAATCTCAATGAACGAGCAATTACAGTTGTTTTCTTCGCAGGATTGACTGCATTGTGCGCACAAGTGGCTTTTACCATGCCCTGGTCTCCTGTCCCTTACACTTTGCAAACCTTTGCAGTTTTAGCAACGGGTGTCTATCTTCGACGTAACGATGCTTTTGCATCTGGATGTTTGTACTTGATTGTTGGTGCTCTGGGAGCACCTGTTTTCGCCAATGGAGGCGACACGCTCTTCTCCGGCAGTATCCTCATCGCTTCAGGAGGTTACCTAATGGCCTTTCCTTTTGCTTCTGCAATTATCGCAGAAGGCCTTGACCGATCTCGTAAACAGGGTGTATCTGACTTGAAAGCACAACTCGTTTGTTGGACTGTAGCAATGGTTCCAGTGTATGTTATTGGAACCGCTTGGCTTGCCCATTCATACAGTGTTGACTTTGCTCAAGCATACGCATGGGGAGTCGAACCATTTTTACTTTGGGACCTCGCTAAGATTGTCGTAATGGCCTTGATCACAACGACGCTGTGGTCGTATTCATCTTTTGATGAAGAACTTGATGAGGATGATTCTGACGAGCGTCCACCAATTGTAACCGTTTGAGGAAAAACGACAGGATTATCTTTTGAAAAGAGATTTCTATCTTTTTGAACATCGATTTAAACCGTTTCATTCATGGATGGGGCGCGCCCGTCTCAAATCATGGGCAGCGTTGGCGACCTCTACCACCACTTCTTAGAAGCCGTAGACCAAGCGGCTATTTCCAGTGCTGCATGGCGCGGTCTTGGTGAAAAAGACAAGGCTGATGAAGCTGCAGTCGAAGCCATGCGTCGAACCTTCGATAATGTGCCTTTTGATGGCCGTGTTGCCATTGGTGAAGGTGAGCGTGACGAAGCCCCTATGCTCTACATCGGTGAAGAAATTGGCAGTATGGTTGGCGTTGTCGGTGCTCCTCAAATTGATATTGCAGTTGACCCACTTGAATGCACCAATAACTGTGCCTCGAATTCCCCAAATTCAATTGCAGTTCTTGCAGCTGCACCTCGGGGGACTCTCTTACATGCTCCTGATTGCTATATGGATAAAATCGCAGGTGGACCTGAACTGGTTGGTCATATCAGCCTTGACGGTGATGTAGCCTACAATCTTGAGCAAACTGCCGCAGTTCTTGACAAGGCAGTTTCTGAAGTTCGTGTTGTCGCACTTGACCGAGAACGCCATACTCAACTGTTCAAAGAGATACGAGCCAGCGGTGCTCAACTCGAACTGATGGGTGATGGCGATGTATCTGGCGCAATTTGGGCTGCTCGAAAAGACGGACCATTCGATTTGTTGATGGGCATCGGTGCTGCACCAGAAGGTGTAATCTCCGCTGCTGCAATACGTGGCTTAGGTGGCGTATTCGAAGGGCGCCTTGTTTTCCGTTCTCCAGAAGAAGAAGCACGTGCGGAGAACATGGTTGGCGACGACCTCACCCGTCTTTGGGAAGCGCATGATTTGTGTAAAAGTGAAAACGCAATCTTTGCCGCCTCCGGTGTTTGTGATGGTTATCTTCCGGCAGCGATTCTCGGCGAAACACACACGACCACCTTTGGCGAAATCATCGATGTGGAAAGTGGAACAGTCCGAAAAATTGAGACAACACGGCATATTTGATTTCCCGCGACCTTCAAGTGGGTCCGTTACGACACCACTTTATGGCCGTCCAACAAATCCGACTCGAAGTTCGGCTTCCAGAAGGCCACTGGGCAGGCGATGTAACCCGAAGTCACCCTTCAGCAGTTCTTCGTATTGAAGAACACATGCCGTTACAAAAGGGCCGTGGAACTGCGCGAGCCTCGTGCAGTGAAGAGATCACTGAAACCGTTGTATCGCATCCAGGCATCGAAGAGGTTCGTAGTTTCGGGAAGCAAAGTTTTGTCGTCGACATTATTGCAGGAGGTGGAGGTTTTCTCAAACCGCTTCTCAAAGTTGGAGTGATTCCACACACACCGTTTGAAGTCAGAGACGGTTGGGTCGAGTGGACGATATCATGCGCTCGAGAAAAAGTTCGAGACTTACTCTCTGGTTTTGATGATGAAGAAATCCCGTATCAACTGGTTTCCACACGTGGAGTTACCAATCGCCTGCTTACGCCTCGCCAGCGCTATGTGTTTGATACTGCGATGAAAGAAGGCTTCTATGATGTGCCACGAAGAATCACCTTAACTGAACTTGCAGTGGTTCTCGAAGTTGCTAAATCAACCCTTTCAGCCCAGTTACAACGTATTGAATCAACTGTGCATCATGCCTTTGCAGATGACATTAGGCGCCGTAGCCCCTAACATGTTCGTACGAACATGTTCGCAAAGGCAATAAGGTAGACCTACACCTCGGAATGACATGGACAACCTACCAAACACCTGGGAAGACTGGGTTTCAAACTTTACCGAATGGCAAGACCGTGTTGGCTTCAACCGTGATTGGATGGGCGACTTTGACCTTTCGATTCAATTTGACTGGGACCGTGCAGGCGATGTTATCGAATTCGGAGATTACAAAGGACGTCCAAAGTGGGAACGCTCTCTTCAAGTTCCCCACCAAAGCATGCGTGATGCTCTGGTCAGCATGATCACTGTTCAAGGTGATACTGAATTTGCTTCCGTAGAACAACAACGCCACCTCCTCGCATCTGCTCCAACCGATTACGACCGCTACGCAGCAGCACGTATCATGGCTGAAGAACAACGCCACGGTTGGCAAATGGCCTACATCCTGATGACTTACTTTGGACAACAAGGACGTCGTGAGGCACAAAAACTCCTCGAACGCAACGCCCAAGACGGTGACCGCTTGCTTGGTGCATTCAATCGACCTATGCCTCATTGGCTCGATTTCTTCTGTTATACTATGTTCGTTGACCGTGACGGTAAGTTCCAACTCGGTATGCTCTCGACCTCTGCGTTCAAGCCCCTCGCTGCCTCCATGGGCCCAATGCTCAAGGAAGAATCGTTCCACCTTGGAACCGGTTCTAATGGCCTTCGTCGCGTCATTAAAGCAGGCATTGTTCCATTAGATATGCTTCAACGCTACTTCAACAAATGGGTTTCAACAGCACATGATTTGTTTGGTGTCGACGCATCCTCATCGGCTCACTGGTCGTATGTTTGGGGCGTTAAAGGACGCTGGGATGAGCGAAAGAAGCTCGAAGCAGGTATTGAAGTCGACAAGGAAGTTCTCAACGAAGAAGCACGTGGTCATTACCACACTGAAATCGTTGGTGAAGTTGGAAAGTTGAACGGCTACCTGCCTGAAGGCAGCAAGAAGTTAGTCGTGCCTCACGAAAACTTCTATCGAGAAATCGGCCCTTTCCGAAAGCAACGCTATACCACAGAAGGTGAAGCTTTTACCGGTACTGACGAAGAATGGAAGGCGTACTTGCATGTGACGCTCCCAACCGCTCAAGATGAAGAAGACCTCAAAGAATTTTTCAAGCAGGAATGGGTTGCTAACAAACCCCTTTCCGCACGCCAAATTGCCTCAGGCATTGGCGCTAAGGCTTGATTATTCGTCTCGGATGGAGGGTTTGAATGATTCCAGTATCGCTGTTCGGCATCGATGTTGACATGTGTGAAGCATTTTACGAGGCGCTTCCCCAGTTGGTAGCAGACACTGTCGATGATGAGTCCTACGCCAATGCATTGTTTTCCATTGAAAGCGAAGCATCACTTGACCATATTCGTGTTGCGGACCAATGGGCAAATCAGGCTCCGTTTGCATGGCCAGAGGATATCAGTAACGAGGTCGAAATGACACTTCGTACGGTGAATTATCCTGATGTATCCTTACTTGAACACCTCTTAACGCTTGATCATGTCGATGCTACACGTGTCTCAGTGTGGATGCACTTTTCCACCAATTTGTTCCCACTGTACAGCGAAGCAGCCTGTGCGACTTTGACTCGAATGGGCGTTCCAACTCCTTACAATCCTAACGATATTGCAAGTTACGGACTTTATGTCTCTCGACTTGAAGGATTGAAATTATACGCTCCTGCGGCGGGATTACCTGAAATCGGTCTCCCTCGTTCACGTATGCTCCAACTTGGATTGGAGCGGTATGAATGAAACACCTTTGGATTCACCTCAAATTATTATTTGTCGTAGCAGTCTGGGGCTTTGGCTGGCCTGCAGGTCGGGTGATTGCACAGGATATTGCACCGTTTGTCGCCTCTTGGATTCGCTACATTATTGCGGTTGCTTTTTTCTTTGTTTACTTGCGACTTTCCAGTCAGTGGATGGTGCCAACACGAGATGAATGGAAACGAATTGCATGGATTGGTTTCTTTTCGACATGCCTGTATCAAGCCTTTTTCATGATTGGGATGAAGTATACAGCAGCAGGCGATGCATCACTCATGATCACATTTAATCCCTTTTTTACCGCATTGCTAGCGATTGTATTTCTGAAGGAAGCGATGCACTGGCGGCTTGGCGCAGGTATTGCTCTTGGAATCAGTGGCGTCGGTGTGCTGTTTTTCTATTCCCCAAATGTGGATATTCCATTCTTCGACCGAGCCTTAGGTGACCTGTTGATTGCTTGTGCTGCATTTGCTTGGGCATGTAACTCCATTCAAATGAAGATAGCCATGACTGAACCCGCAGCCGATTCCGGTCGCTGTCTTTCCCCTTTACAGCTGACCGTGTGGTCTTCAGTTGCGGGCCTTCTCATGCTCACACCTGTGGTTGCAGTCGAAACATGGTTTGTTGGAATCCCGGAACCATCGGTGAATGGCTGGATTGCCATGGTCTTTTTAGCAGTCTTTTCAACCGTGATTTCATACGTCTGGTTTGCTGATGGTATCCTCACTATTGGCGCTGGTAAAAGTGCATTATACGTGTATTTGGTACCTATATTTGGAATCTTTAGCGGCTATCTGATTCTTGATGAAAAATTGGGTGCATCACTCATAGTGGCATTTCTGCTGATTGTTGGTGGAGTCTTACTTGCTCAAAGTAAGCAACCGATAGCCAAGGAACCATGATGAAGTTGAACCCTTTGGCCTTACCATGGAGATTCGTTGCGTCGCCGTGATTGGTGCAGGTACAATGGGTGCAGGAATTGCACAAATCTGTGCACAAAGTGGTTGGAAAACAAATTTGTTTGATGCTTTCCCTGAGGGTCTTGAACGCGGGATGCAACGCATTGATGCATTTTGGGACAAAGGCATTGCTCGTGGAAAAACAACTCCAGAGCAAAAAGTACAGTGGTCTGCAAATTTACACGCTGTCGCCGATATGGCAGAGGCTGTTGGGCAAGCTGACTTGGTCATTGAGGCAGTTCCAGAAATTCCAGAACTCAAGCACTCCATTTTTACAGAACTTGACCGTTTGGCACCACCGCATGCCATCCTTGGAACCAATACCTCGTCGCTCTCAATTGCTGATATTGCGTCGGCAACTTCGCGTCCTGAAAACGTGATTGGAATGCACTTTTTCAATCCCGTCCCAATTATGAAATTACTCGAATTAGTTCGTCATGATTCAACCAGTGACGCAACTATTGCTGCAGCACAGGCTGCTGGAACTGCAATGGGTAAAACTACAATTCTCGTAAAAGATATTCCTGGTTTTGCTACAAGTCGGCTTGGAGTCGTTTTGGGCAATGAAGCAATCCGGATGTTGGCTGATGGTGTGGCCAGTGCAAAAGATATCGATACTGCGATGGTGTTGGGTTACAAACATCCGATGGGTCCTCTTGCTTTGACTGATTTAGTTGGACTTGATGTACGCCGTGACATTCTCAAGAATTTACAATCTTCGTTCAATGATGATGCGTATGCTCCACATCCACTGCTTGAAAAGTTAGTTGCAGCAGGTCGTCTCGGGAAGAAATCAAATCTTGGAATTTACGATTGGTCAACGGGTGAGGCAGAAGAAACCGAAATGCCTGAATGATCACAGTTTGGTTCTACCGCTTCACTCCTGTCGGAAATTAGGTTTTCGCTTTTCAATGAAAGCAGTAACGCCTTCTTTGAAACCAGTTGTTGTACCAGCAGCTTCGATTAAAGTACGTTCATGCTTAAGGTGAGTTTCGAAATCATGAATTGATTGTACATCCAGTAAATGCTTCGTTGCTTCTTTGGTATGGTTACTCCACTGACTCCAACGTGTTGCGATTCCATATGCTGCATCGAGGAGTTTTTCCTCTTCGACCAATGCATCGATGACACCGACAGCAAGACATTGTTCTGCATCCCATATTTCATTTTCTAAAAAGAACCGTCGGCTGATTTGGTCGCCAACAAGTCGAGGTAAGAGCCACGTTGTTCCACCATCAGGTGACAAGCCCATACCCGAATAGGAAGCAGCCATTTTGGCTTTGGTTGAAGCGATACGGGCATCACAAGCCAGAGCAAGGCCAAGTCCGCCACCAGCACATGCGCCGTTGACAGCAGCGATGCAAATGGTTGATGATTGCCGCATGCGAATCAGCAAAGGGTGAAGGATTCCAGTGAGATCTCGAATAAGTTGAGGCGCATCTTCATCTTCAATCGATTG
>JAPKCL010000133.1 GCA_028822955.1 Candidatus Poseidoniaceae archaeon | reverse complement strand
ACTTTACGTCATGGACGCTGAAGATGCTAACGGATCTCCGTCTGATGGAATTGAAGACAACCTTGTTCGTGTAACAATGACCCAAGGAAGCGACATCAACTGGGCTGCGATCTCTGTTAAGATCTCAGTCAACAATGGCGCTCCTGTGACCTGTGACAACCCTGGTGCAACCGGCGGTGGCTGCGTTCTCGTAGAGTTCGGAGACACAACAGACCAAGTTTGGTCTGTTGGTGACGGTGTCACAATTGTCGAAAGTAGTGCCCTATGTGCTGCAGGCGAAGTCTGCACAATCTCGGTCACCATCACCGACACACAAGAAGGAAAGACTCTCGACGAGTCTTCTTCAGTTGCTGAGTGATTTCTTTTAGAAATTAATCAGAGTCGATGAAATAATCACGTGTTCACTTTGAACACGAGAGCCGCCCCTCCGTGGACTTCGGTCTACGGGGGGGCCTTTTTTATTTTAAAAATAATATTCAATTCAAATCTTCAGATTCAGCAAGTACAATCCGCGTATCGCTGTGCTGATCCCACATGTGGAGAGAACGCCCTCGCAAAGAATGCCAATGAGCGATGAGTAAGTGTTCCATTCCAGAAAATAAAGTACCGACGGTTGAAAGTAACGGAACTCGAATTCCTTGTCTGCTGAGCAACCATGCAGTCAAACATCCCAGTTCTATCAGGGCGAGACTTCCGTGCAACACCGCAAGTTCCCCATTCGGCATGCCTGCTAAACCAATAATACCCCATCGCAGAATTGCTGTACATCCAGCAGCAGCAAACAATACAGGTGCAAAGAGATGGAAATGAGCTTCACGGCGTAAGATACCAGCAAAGGTCCCTAATCTTCGGTCGAACCAAGATTTCCGATGACTCACAAGTAGCCGCTGCAAACCTTGTCCTCGGCGTATTTTCTGCCGGCGTTGCCCTTCGAGAGAGGTTGGTGCAATGTCTTCAAAATGAACATCGCCGTCATGGATACTACGTAGACCATTTAATCGAACACCCGTCGCAATTTGAGCGTCATCCGCATTTGAATGAACATTGAGCTGTTGTGAAGCGAATCCCTTCTGCCGCCACATCATGCACGAACCTTCGAGAAACGGCGTAGAGTCGCGTGCTGATTCACCTTCACGTAACATTTCGAACATTGAGCGATGTGTACGTTCACTAGAGAGAGCCTGGCGGCGAACCGCCCTGGCACCAACAGCACCGACTGTAGGGTCGGCAAACCATCCTTGGAGCCTCAATATCGCATTTGGTGGCAAGAGAGCATCGGCATCTGTCATGCAAATGAGATGTTGATTCTTTTGTTCTTCAAGTGAAGCGAGTGCTTGCCGTACCGCTTCAGTCTTGCCAAGACGTTCTTTCATCTCAAGAACAGTTGTTGTATCAAAAGCATCTGGATTTTGTTTTAACCAGGAATGAAGAATCGATACAGTTGAATCAGTTGAAGCAGAATCGATGATAAGAATTGAAAAACGCATATTTTGGGCTGCAAGGTTGTCGAGTTTCTTTTCGAGAATCAAAGCCTCATTCCAAACGGGTAAGAGAACGGTGACGTGTGGAAGTTCAGTCGATGTGGTTGGATATTCAATCCCTTTCTTTCGCCACATACCGACAGAAATCCTGTGAACGATGAATGGAGCCAAAGCGGCTACTCCTAAACCGACTTCTACTAAGGCAGGTATCCACACCATGATTGTTTCAATTCACCTCTCCCCTTGATATCTCCCCTCAATATTAACCCGTTAAGGTCGGTTTCGTTGCGGAACTTCTTCATCCAATGGCTTAGAGGGTGCTCCATGCCAAAGGTACTCCACATCGGTCCGTGTGAGACGCCAGGTGGCATGGCGAATGTGATGCGGATTCTTGCGGAGCATCCACCAGAGGGCTGGGAGGCTGAACTTCTTTCATCCCATGTTGTTGGTTCCCATTGGGGCAAATGGCGAGCATACCGTCAAGCGCGTGCAGCACTTGCTGCAATGCTCAAGGATGAAACTCGGCGTCCTGATATTGTTCATCTACACACGGCTGCTGATTGGTCATGGTGGAGAAAACGCCGATTTGCTCAAATGGCACACAAAGCGGGTGTTCCAAACATCGTCCATATTCATTCTGGGCAATTTGATACTTGGCTTGGAACTCCTGAATCGAAACGAAGTCGGGCCATGAAGTCCTTTCGCAAAGCCAACCAAACCCATGTCGTGGTACTGGGTGAGGGCTGGAAACAGCGACTCGAACCATATCTGGGAATAGTTCATGCGATCAATAATCCAGTCGATGCTGACATTCAATCAAGTGCAGTTGAACGAGATGCGCTCCACTTGCTTTTACTCGGTAGAGACGATGCTGTCAAGGGGCATCAGTTTGCCATTACAGTCTGTGAAAAAGTTCGACAAAAGTATCCCGAACTCAAAGTCACCATGACGGGAATCTCTTCGAGTACCCATGATTGGGTTTCTGCTCGAGGGTGGGTCGGTGAATTAGAAAAAATCCACCTTCTTCAAACGGCTTCTCTTCTCTTAGTCCCGTCAGCCTTTGAAGGTCAACCACTTGTCATTTTAGAGGCTCTTACTTGTGGTCTTCAAGTGCTTGCATCCGACCGAGTAATTTCTCCAGAAGGAATCTTCAGTGCCCCATACCAAGATGTCGAGGCATGGGTTTCTTCGGTATGTGGGTTCTTCGAGTCATCCGAAATCCAAACGGCAGATAAGATTCAAACAGACGTGTTCAAAATAGAACTTGTATCTCAACAGTGGGGCACTTTCTACTCTAACTGTCTTGATTCGTAACTGTAAGGATAGTTGCCTCGAGTGCATCGATTGAATGCGTCCAAGCGAGATGTTCTTCGGCAAAGGCTCGAGATTGAAGTGCGAGTTGTCCCATTTGATTTGGCTCAAGGTTTTGTAACCATTTAACACCCTCATCATGGAATTCAGATTGTTGTACCAGTTTCATCCAATCGAATTTCTCTTCACCCGAAAACCGATGACCATCATGGTCAATCCCGTACATCAAAAGCCCTGAAGCCGCATATTCACTTCGTTTCAGTGGGCTCGAAATCGTCCACATTTTTCTTTCTGGCATGGGTAAGAGTCCAATATGGCATTGCGATATGATTTTTGCCAGTTCCTCTTGTTCTAAAGTTGGGTGAAAAGTCATGTTTTGGTTGGTTGCTGCCATGGCCTGTAAAGCATCAACACAGTCTCCTTCACCGATGACAATCAATTGAACGTCAATTCCGGACATTCTTGCCTTTTGCAGAAGCATAGGTAAGGCAAGAACACCTCGATGTTGATCGAGTTGTCCATGATAGATCATAGTCAGTGTATCAAAGCGTTTCTGTGGTTTGAACCGTTCAAGGTTCACGCCCGCGGGCAAGATTGTAATTTGTGATGGGTCCACATTGGTTTTTTTACAGACAAAGTCTCGATGCTTTGAAGAAACTACGCAGCCATGACCTGATGCATTCATGCCTACTTTTTTCCAACTTCGTTTCCATGATGGCCATTGTAGGAGGGAAAGAATTCCTTTGTCTGCGGGCGGACTACGGTCGATGAGAATCCACGGTGTGTTTTGTTTTTGCAATTCAGGAATCAAAATATGGGCAATACGCCAATCGACCAGTGCAAACGAACCTTCCTGAATTTTATGTTCTCTTAACCAATGCTTCATGTTTTGACCTAAACTGGAAGATTTGCGTCCAGGGAAAGTGGATATCGGAATTGATTGATGATGCCAAGGCCATTTTTCATGACTTTTTTCCGGGTCGGAGTTGACAAATGTAAGGTCATATCCACGCTTGCAAAGTCCAGAGGCCAGAGAGGTTTGCGTCGTGGCACAGAGGTCCATTATTGAACGACCTGTGAACCAATAGATATGCATGTTTGTCCCTCACTTCAAATTCAATTGCCCTTTGAAAAGCTGTTCAACTTTTCCACAGTAGTATCAGAGTCTGCTGAAAGGTTGTCATAATTTCGAATCTTACACTCGTATCCCAGAGTCTTATTCGTCATTGTAAAACCAATAAAACCGGCTTCACCGGTAATGAGCAAGTTCCCCATGTTGATAAACAAACGATTAGTAATTACATATCCTTCGGTATCAAGTGCTCAAAATTGCTTGTCCGGAGACATCTTGATAGTCTGTAAAACTATTTTCAAGCATGATTCGG
>JAPKCL010000035.1 GCA_028822955.1 Candidatus Poseidoniaceae archaeon | reverse complement strand
TCCCAATTCTGAATACCATCATTATCTTCATCACCAGAATCTTCCATTCGCGTAGGGTCGGTTTCACCTGCATCTAAAACACCATTGAAATTGGTATCTTCTTCACCATCATCAAAGGCATCTCCATCGGTGTTGTTATCACGAGGATTGCTCGGTTGAGGGGGAGTACCATATGCACCGTTGACTTCAACACCGTCATCAATTCCATCGCGGTCGGTATCTGCAGATGTTGGGTCTGTCAAGAGTGTCAAAGCCTCATATGAATCGTTTAATCCGTCACCATCGGTATCTGCACGTTGTGGGTTTGTGCTTGTAATGCCGTCAACTTCGGCAGTAGAGGTCGCACAGCCACCTGGTCCAATTCCAGACACAGGGTCACAAGGCGATGTCGTTTCAGTGACAAGGCCGTCAGGGCCATTACGGAAACAAGGAGAAGTGCCACACATTGTGGTCCATGTAGGATTGACATATTCCATGAGGTTGATCAATCCATCCCCGTCAGGGTCACCATTTGGTCCGTCTGCATTCGAAGCAGATGTAGCATTGAGGCCGTTTGCTGCCTCCCAGCCGTCATCCATTCCATCGCCGTCAGTATCCCAACCGGCCACGTCTTCATCAGCGATACCATCGCCATCATCATCGTTGGAAGAGCAATCAGCATCCCCATCATTATCGGGATCTGCAGAATCGACTAGGCCGTCTTTGTCATCATCGAAACCATTCGTGCAAATATTCCCCACAGGGTCTTCGTCACAAAGAATCACGTTACCTGCACCATCTGAGCCACTATCGCCACAGCCAGGTCTGTTGTATTGTAGAGCGTCTTCTTCATTCCAATCATTGACTGGAACTGTACCGTTCCACCAAACACCCAAGTCGAGAACTCCAGGTGTAGAAGAACTGTCCCAGTTTTGGGGTTGCAAGTATGAGTATTCTTGCAGATTCGACATCCCATCACCATCTGGGTCGCCAACTGCGCCATCTATACCGTTACTCGAGAGAGGGTCAAGGCCGTATTTCCATTCCCATCCATCGGGCAGACCATCGTTATCAGAATCAGGGTCATTTGGTGCGGTATTCATGAGGTATTCCAAACCATAAGTCAGGCCATCTCCATCTTGATCAGAAGCGGCTCTGACATCGAGTGAAACATAAGGGATTGCGGCAAAAGTTGAGAGAAGCATCAAGGCCGCTAAGGAGAGCGATTTGAAGGCGTTACGATGCTGAAGAATCTGCCATTGGAAGCGCGGCTCGGAGGGAGAAACAGACGTGCGCATTGGATTCACTGTTGACGGGCTGGTTTGATGACTCATAAGGGAAATGGTGCGATGTTCATACAATACTTCATTTCCATGGGTATTGACTCGAGTAGAACCGCCAAGAAAGAGACTCGCAGTAAGTCATTTACCAGCAAAATTGCAGTTGAAATACTCAAAGTTCTTCAAGTTCCTCTAAAAGTTCCAAATCATCATCTTCTTCGACAACAGATTCAACAACGGGTTCTACTGTTTCGAGTCCTAAATCCAACTCTTCTTCGGCCCACTTTTGATAAGGTTCGCTCATGCCACCAGCATTTTGTCCACGGCGATAAACTGCAAAGATGAGTACAAATGCCAGACCCATTCCAAGCGCCAATGTTTGCGGCTCTGGATTCATAATTTCATTCATGAGACATCCGATTCCAGAGCATTCGGTCTTATACGAAAACGACATGATTTGTGTGAATTCGCTGTCATAAGGTACTTCTTCATCCATCGGCGTAACGGTTAGAGTGAACTTTACATCATCACCGTCTTTCAAGTTAGAAGGTGGCGTAACAGCAACAGAGAAATCTTTACTCGAGTAAGCAGGAAGTGTGAGCAGGAGGAAACTTCCTCCGTTTTGGTCAGAGGATGCACGAATCAAGCCATCCCAGCCAACGGGTTCTTCCAAAGTGATTACCACATCGAGAGGGATGTTGTTTTGGTTATCGATCTTGAAATTGATGTTACGCTCTTCATCCGATTCAAATCGGATGATTTCAGTACTCGCATCGGTGATTTCAAGTTGCCCTGGTTGAACATCATCTCGGACTTCAACAGTGATTGGTAAGTCGAAGTAACGCGCCTCTTCAGAATCTACGCCTTCTTCGAGGACACGAACGTAGATGGTATGGAATCCGGCTTCGACCTTCGAACGTAGAGTCAAATCAAGTTTGATGTCGACGTGCTCATCTGCTTCGAGATAGACGACAACGATGTTGGATTCTGTCCCATTCGAGATCTCATAATCCCAAGTACCATAATCAGGATTACCGTCTGGAGTTTCGAGGTTTCGGTCTAATTCAGCAGGATTTTTAATTCTCCATGTTGTTTGACCGAGTGTTTCACTTGAATCGGTGATTCGCATGTTGTAATATATGCTTGAGCCTGGTGAAACAGGACCAACTGTACCGAGCGTTCCACCGTCAGAGTCTGCGATGACTTCCACTAAGATGCCAAAGGTTCGATGAACTGTGAACGCTATTTGTGTACTGAGTTCAGTATCACTGGTACTGGAGACCGAAAACTCAACCAAACCGATGTCTTGTGCATCGCGCTCACTTGGCGGGAAAATTTCCATCCGTAGGGTGAGAATCTGATTTGAACCAATGTCGGGAGTGATTGAATAAATTCCTTCCTCAGTCAGTTCCATTCCCGTATCGTTATCGAAGAATTTGAATTGCCAGGCGTCAGGTAAATCCGTAACCCGCAATCGGAATGAATCGGTAATAAATCCAGCATTAAAAACATCGACAAAGAATTCGCCTTTGGTATCACCAGCGTCGACGTAGTGTGAAAGTGTCTCATCATAGGCATCAACCCGTGTAGAATCGGCAATCTGTATTTGATGTTCAAAGTCTTCGAAGACTGCTATGCGCGGAGGCGCAAGTACATCGGATTCTTCAATCGACAGAACAATTGTCTTGATTGCTACTTGGTCGTTTTGAGCATTTTCAGTATCTGCATATGCTCGAGCTTCGATTTCGATACTGCTTGGGGCATTGGTAAGATCTCCATCAACCACGTCAAAGGAAAGAATAGGGCGAGCAAAGGTGCCACCGCCATTGAGCGTGTATCCACCGGCTTGATCCCATATAGGGTCAGACCATGAAGAAGGGAAAGGTGAACCAACTAAATCAAAGATGATATTCATCGATGAAGAAGTCGAACCGGTATGTTCAATCAAAAACTCAATACTGGATGTTTGCCCTGGAGCAATGAGAACAGTATCAGGTTGAGATGAAGGGAGAGAGAGATAGATGTCATGCTCGATAAAAGTAATCCCTGAATGTTCAAAGACGAGTGTGTGTCCTTGTACATCGCTGATTTCAAGTCGCAATGGATAATCACCAGCACTGATTCCAGAATCATAGGTCCATGTATAATTGCCGATCAAGCCCTGGTTATCCAACTTAAGATCATCATCATCAAATGTTTTATCGAATTCTGAATTTGCACCGTTTGGTGTGCTCATAATCAAATCAACACCTTGGATGTCATCGCGCCCAAATGCGTCTCGGACATCAACAGTGAATTGCATTGTTCGGAAATCAGGACGGTGGTTTGGAGACCATTCAGTGATTTCAGAGTCTGTGAAACTTGCTCCAGGCCGGTGAACACGGACTGAGGAGTCGGCTAATGCGTTTGCTTTCAGTTCGAGTTTTGAAGTTCCCGAAGTATCTTCAACATCGCCAAAAGCGACATTCACTTCACAACTTCCGCCACCAAAGCCTCCAGTACTGCCCTCACATGTGGCTTGTGCATCAATATTCAATTCGAGTTGTTCTCCATTCTCGACTGTGAATCCAGATGAAGGAATCTCAAAGTCAATTGTGGTTGTGACCCAAGGGCAACTGCTTGTACCGAGTGCATTGCTAGTACAAGGGTCTTCACGAGTTTCAGAGATCGAGTCAATTTCACTGCCGCCGGATTTCAGTGAATACGTGACATCAGCAGTAGAACCTTCAGTTCCTTTGAATTGCATGAAAACGGTCAAGGTGACCTTATCGGTATTATCTCGCCCGTAAACAGAGAGGTCGGAAATCATTTCATTACTACGGAATTGAATTCCGCCCAGTGCACTCATTTCTTGGTGCGAGCCAGATGGCTCTTCAGTAGTGATTGAACCATCTCCGCCGGCTTCGGATGTCATTTCATCGAGGTATAGGTCGTACGATTGACACCCATTACAATCATTGCCAGTAGGCAATACATTCGACTCATCCTCAAGAACAGAATCGACTGATGCCGAGGGTGAAGAAGGTGCCGTCATAGGAAGAATTGAGCCGATGAGTAATACGACCAAAAGAACGGGTAAAAGGCGGTTGACGGAAGTTGTATGCGCTGAGGACACTCTGTTCACCATCGTGGCCTGTTCAACCGAGTGTTAAACGGTTTTGCATTGAATGTTCAACAAAACCCCCTCTGCGAGGGGGAAAATTCATCTTGAGAGTGTGGTGCAGGGAGTGGGATACGAACCCACGAACCCATACGGGACCGGATCTTAAGCCCGGCGCCTTTGACCACCTCAGCCATCCCTGCAAGTCAACCGAACAGCACACAGGATTTGAAGAAAACCCCTCGGCACTTGCCTCAAGGTGAAACGGACCAGCCGCCATCAACGTTGATAGTTTGGCCTGAAAGGTAGGTTGAATTAAGGAGAAAGAAGATGGCTTGTGCCACATCAGATGGTTCACCTGCTCGCCCAAGAGGTACCTTCTCGATAACTGATGCGAAGTGTTCGCTTTCCCAATCAGCTGCAATGATAGCACCAGGGGCAACACAGTTCACCCTGATCTCCGGAGCAAGGTCGCCTGCTAAATTCATCATTAATTGACGCAAACCTGCTTTACTTGCAGTGTAGTGTGACAAGCCTTTCCAAGCTCGTCCCAATGAAGTATCAATCATCCCAATTACACAACCATTACCGGATTTGAGAGGGGTTAAAAGTCCTTGAGTTAAAAGAAAAGGGACTTCGATATGAAGTCGGTTGTTAAGTCGCAGCGTTTCAAGATTTACCGACTCGTAGTCTTCTGAACTATAGATTGAAGCATTGTGTACAAGGGCGTGTAATCCACCATTAGATTTTACTTTTTCATGGTTGAGAACGACCCCGATGAGCGTTGATAAATCATCATCGCTATTGAGGTCTGCTTGAATGATTTCGGCCTGTGCTTTGGAACCGTTTTTTTGCTCATATGCTTGAAGAATTGCTTCGGCTTCTACAATTGAATTACGGACGTGAATAAACACGAACCAATCATTATCCAACAAGAGAGAAACTGTTGCTGCTCCTATGCGCTTTCCACCGCCAGTAATCAATGCAACCCGTTGCGCCATGTATTGTTCGAACCGTTCTCCCCTCATCAATGCTCTCAAAAATAATTCATGTGAATCTGATGTTGAATCTCGGTTTGAATGGCGCATGACTAAAAAAGACCACAGCACATCTTTTTGAAAGGCAAAGCATAGGGTGAATCAAGGGGGAACATGTATGTCGAGCAAACAACTACCGATGGCGACCAGAACGCCTCCTGCTTTACGTCAAAAAGCAAAACGTGAACGCCTACCTGATTGGTTTCGAACCACCCTCCCATCTGGAGAGCAGCAAGCGCTTTTCAACAAAACAAAAGCGGCGGTCAAAGACAATGCCTTACATACCGTTTGCCAAGAGGCGCGTTGCCCAAATATTCATGATTGCTGGGCCAGCGGTGATGCAACATTCATGATTGCTGGGCAAGAATGTACTCGTGGATGCCGCTTTTGTGCTGTTGGCACAATCAAAACACCTCCACCCCTTGATGTTGAAGAACCATCACATTTGGCAACTGCTGTTGAATCGATGAATCTTCGACACGTCGTTATTACCGTAGTTAACAGAGATGACATCCCCGACAGCGGAGCAGACCACTACAAACAATGCATCGCTGCAGTACATGAACGCCAACCCAATGTTACGCTAGAATTGCTTTGCTCAGACCTCGCAGGAGATCACGAGGCACTCGCACACCTTCTCGATGGAAGCCCACTCTCTGTTTTCGCCCACAATGTCGAATGTGCACCCCGCCTCGACAAAACCGTTCGTGACCACCGAGCATCCTTTTCTCAATCACTCGAGATTCTTCGTCAAGCAAAAGTCCTACGGCCTGACATCATCACGAAATCTTCGCTGATGGTTGGTGTTGGCGAACGGGATGAAGAGATTACTGAATCTTTACAACTGCTGCGTGATGCAGGTGTAGACCTCATCACCATTGGGCAATACCTCGCCCCTTCTGCAAAACACTTGAAGGTTGACCGTTTCCCAGACCCTGAAATGTACGACACGTGGGCAAAAGAAGCGATGGCAATGGGTTTTGCTGGAATTGCGAGTGGACCTTTAGTTCGCTCATCCTTCAAAGCCGGACTTTTACTGCGAAAAACACTGGACTCCGAGAACTCGGAAATAATGCCAGGCGCATATGTGTATGTCGCTCAAGATGAAAACTATACACCCGTACCTCTTAAGGGCGGGATGAACTGAGGTGGAACAATGACCGAGAGAGTGACTGCCACTACCAAGCCGTACACTATCGGACGGCCTCCATTCCGCCCCGGCGAGGATGCAGATTTTGGTGGCAAGTTTACCGAACAACCCGGTGATTTGAATCGCCCAGACCCTGCAAACTGTTCTGCACAAGACACCGTTGCTCATGCATCGGGTTTGATTCGTGTGCTCAACGATGATGGTGTTGCACTCGGTGAATGGAATCCTCTTTTGGATGCAGAGACCTTGATTCAAGGACTCGAATACATGATGCGACTCCGAATATTCGACGACCGGATGATCAAAATGCAACGAACCGGTAAACTTTCTTTCTACATGCGGTCTTTTGGCGAAGAAGCAATTGCAATCGCTCAAACAATGGCGCTTGAAACACAAGATTGGATTTTCCCGTCCTATCGACAACCTGGTGCACAATTTGTCCGTGGACGTGACATGGTCAGTATGATTTGCCATTGTATTGGTAATACAGAAGATAACGTAAAAGGACGTCAAATGCCAGTTCATTATACTTGGAAAGAAGGACGATTCATCTCCATTTCATCTCCAGTTGGAACTCAATTCTCCCAAGCAGTCGGTGTAGCAATGGCAAGTGCCTACAAAGGCGATGATGAAGTGTGTATCTCATGGCTTGGTGATGGAACATCTGCACAAGGTGACTATCACTATGCATTGAACTTCGCTTCCACATTCAAACCACCAGTCATTCTCAATGTCGTCAACAATCAATGGGCAATTTCAACCCACGCTAATCTTGCAACAGGTGGACGAACTTTTGCAGAACGTGGATTAGCCTATGACATTCCTTCCTTCCGCGTAGATGGAAATGATTTCCTCGCACTCTACAGCGTAACCAAATGGGCTCGTTTGCGAGCTGCTGCTGGCAAAGGTGCAACTCACATTGAAGTCTACACCTATCGGGCAGGCGGCCATTCTTCTTCTGATGACCCCTCGGTCTACCGTCCAAGTGATGAATTCAAACATTGGCCTGGTGGAGATCCTATCGAACGACTCAAAGAACATCTCATGAAGGCAGAATTATGGAATGAAACCCGTCACACAGCATTGGCTAAGAAAATTGATGATGAAGTTATGGCATCATACAAAGCCGCATGTGAGTTTGGAGATTTAGCAAGTGGACCTTATCCGCCTGCTTCAACTATTTTTACCGAAGTCTACGAAACTGTACCTTGGCATGTTCAAGAACAGAGAGAGGAACTTGGAAAGTGAGGTGAGATTATGACTGATATGAACATGATTAAGGCACTTAATTCCGCTTTGGAAGTACAACTTGAGAAAGATAAGAACGTCGTCATCTTTGGAGAAGACGTTGGATTCTTTGGTGGAGTCTTCCGAGTTACTGACGGCTTGCAAAAGAAGTTCGGAGAACACCGAGTCTTTGACTCGCCACTTGCAGAAGGAGGAATTGCAGCGATTGCAATGGGAATGGGCTTGAATGGCCTGCGACCTGTTGCTGAAATTCAGTTTGCAGACTATATCTTCCCAGCCTATGACCAAATTGTTAATGAAATTGCCAAAGTACGCCACCGTTCCGGTGGAGAGTTCACAGCACCATTGACTTTCAGAACACCTGCCGGTGGAGGAATCAAAGGTGGCCACCACCATTCCCAGTCACCTGAGGCTCAATTTACACATACGCCTGGCTTGAAGGTTGTTTATTGTTCAACTCCATACAACGCCAAAGGCCTGCTGACCGCTGCTATTGAATGCAACGACCCCGTCATTTTCTTTGAACCAAAGCGTTGCTATCGAGGACCATTTTATGGCGACCCTCACAATGTCCCTACATGGAGTGGTCATCCTGATGCTGAAGTACCAGAAGGCCATTACATCGTTCCTTTGGAAGAAGCTCGAATTGTCCGAGAAGGCAGTGCTTGTACTGTGATTGCATGGGGTACTATGGTTCACATGTGTGAACAAGCCATCAAGGATTCTGGAATTGATTGTGAACTGATCGATTTGCAAACGTTGGTTCCATGGGACCGGGACCGAGTCGTCAACTCAATCAAGAAGACAGGTCGTTGCGTTATTGTTCACGAAGCACCAAAGACCAGTGGATTTGGTGCAGAAATGAGTGCATCAATTCAAGAACGCTGTTTCTATCACTTGGAAGCACCAATCGCTCGAGTGACCGGATGGGATACACCCTTCCCTCACACTACAGAATGGGATTATATCCCAAGTCCAGCACGAATTGCTGAAGCAATAAAGAAAACACAGGAGGAATGAATATGGGAACGTTTGCATTTAAGATGCCAGATATTGGAGAAGGAGTCGTCGAAGGCGAAGTAGTTGAATGGATGGTCGCAGTCGGTGACATCGTCAAAGAAGACGATCCAATTCTTTCTGTAATGACCGATAAAGCAACCGTCGAAATCCCTTCACCTGTTGATGGGAAAGTAACTCGAGTCGTTGGTGAAGCCGGTGACACATTACCTGTTGGCGTCGTTTGTATTGAATTCGAAGTTGAAGGAGACGGAAATGCTGCATCATCTTCAGATGCACCAACACCTGCTCCTGAACCAAAAGCAGAATCGAAACCTGCGCCTGAACCAAAAGCAGAATCGAAACCTGCACCTGTACCTGAACCAAAAGCAGAAGCAGTTACAGCAGCACCTGCCGTTCAACGTGCAGCAGGAACCAAAGCATTGTCAAGTCCAGCTGTCCGACAACGTGCTCGTCAAGCCAATATCGACCTCAACTTGGTCGCTGGCTCCGGACCTGCAGGTCGAATCAGTCATGCTGACCTCGATGCACATATTGCCGGTGGTGCAAGTGGCGCAAGCCGTGCACGACCAATGGGTTCATCCGCTCGAACAGAACTGAATGGAACTGAAGAAATCAAGGTGATTGGCCTACGAAGAAAGATTGCAGAAGGCATGGTTGCATCCTACACAACAATTCCACACTTCTCTTACTTTGAAGAAGTCGATGTCACAGTTCTCGAAGAATTGCGACAACACCTCAATGCTACCCGTCCTGAAGGTGCACCGAAACTGACCTATTTGCCTTTCATCATGATGGCATTAGTCAAGGCATTAGGAGAACAGCCTGAATGCAATGCTGTCTATGATGATGAATCAAATGTTGTCACCCGCCACCAAGCGATTAACCTTGGAATTGCAACTCAAACTGACCGTGGATTATTTGTCCCTGTTGTTCAACATGTGGAAGCGATGGATATTTGGCAATCTGCTGAAGAAATGACGCGTGTCACCAGTGCAACTCGAGATGGCAAAGCAACTGCAGAAGACCTTTCAGGCTCGACTTTCACAATTACTAGTCTTGGCCGACTCGGTGGATTAGGTGCTACACCAATCATCAACAAACCAGAAGTTGGAATTCTTGGCGTGCACAACGCCAAAGACCGTGCTGTTGTCATCGATGGTAACATTGTCATCCGTCGAATGATGAACCTTTCATCCTCATGGGACCACCGTGTTGTCGATGGTCACAATGGTGCAACTCTTGTTCAATTGGTGAAGTCTTACCTCGAACATCCGGCTACAATTTTCATGTGAGGTGCTAAAATATGCAGACTAAAAAATGTCAAGTTCTCGTAATTGGTGCCGGCCCTGGTGGATATGTTGCTGCGATTCGTGCAGGACAACTCGGTTTGTCAACAATCATTGTCGAAGGTGAAAAAGCAGGTGGAACCTGTCTCATTCGAGGCTGTATCCCCTCAAAGGCTTTGATCCACGCCGCACATCAATTCCACAAGTTATCGAAGCATGCATCCAATGATGGTCATATGGGGATTTCAATTCCAGGACCGGCTGAACTGAACATGAGTAACTTAGTCTCTTGGAAAGAAGGAATCGTCACTCGACTCAACAAAGGTGTCGAACATCTACTCAAGAATGCAGGTGCTGAACTTGTTATTGGATGGGCTGAATTCCAAGATGCCAAAACAGTCAAAGTTGGTGAAGGGAAAGATGCAATCATCATCCAAGCAGAACATGTTGTTCTCGCCAACGGTTCAGTTCCTATTGAACTTCCATTCATGCCTTATGACGAAAACGTCATCTCCTCTCGTGAGGCTTTATCTCTTGAAGAATTACCAAAACATGTTGCCATTGTTGGTGGAGGATACATTGGACTCGAACTTGGAATTACATTCCGTATGCTCGGCTCTGAAGTGACTGTTGTTGAAGCAATGGACAGTGTACTGCCAATCTTTGACAAAGAACTACGACGACCGCTTGAAATTTCAATTAAGAAGCAGAAAATTAAGACCCATCTCGGTGTTTTCGCAAAAGGTGTAGAAAAAGCAAAGGATGGTCGAACACAACTCAACTTCATTGACAAAAATGAAAAAGACGAATCGAAAATGCAGAATGTCATTGTCGACAAGGTACTGGTCACTGTTGGCCGTAAACCGAACTCAGCATCTTTGGCACCAACAGGCGTTGCTTTGGATGAACGTGGATTTGTCAAAGTGAACGACCGATGTGAAACAAACATGCGTGGCGTTTATGCTATTGGCGATGTTTGTGATTCTGGTGAAATGTTGGCTCACGTCGCCTCCTTCCAGGGCGAAATGGTTGCTGAAATTATTGCTGGCCACAAGCGAGCATACGACCCAGTCGCAGTTCCTGCCATCGTATTCACAGAACCTGAAATTGTATCTGTAGGACTTTCACCTGAAGAAGCAAAAGCCGCTGGACATCCAGTGATTATTGGTAAATTCCCATTGGGAGCCAACGGACGTGCTTTGACTCAAGAAGCAGAAAAGAGCGCGGGATTCATTCGAGTCTGTGCCCGAGAAGACGATCATCGTATTCTTGGAATCCAAGGTGTCGGGACACACATTAGTGAACTGGTTGGTGAATGGACACTTGCTCTTGAAATGGGTGCTTTACTCGAGGATATTGCTGGAACAATCCATGCACATCCAACCATGACTGAAATGACCCATGAGGCAGTACTTGCGACTCTTGGTCATGCAATTCATTCTGCTTGAGAATTGAAAAATTCGCCTACGAGCAAGGAAAAGAAGCGTGAAGATTACTACGCACCCAGGGCCTCACCCGCAGGACTTGAAATCCCCGAGTGAAGAGTTTATCCATCGAGTGTCTATAAACTTCAATCAGTCTTCATGAACCGCAACTTAGGCAGTCATCAGGAGTATCGAGTGAACAAGCGATGGCTTCGAGACTTGAAATATCTTCAGCACGCTCAGCTAATCCACCAACTGTTTGGTCCTCCGCCTTCTTTGCTTCAACAGTGAATTGAATTGCATCTGCTGCAGCCTTGGTTCGAAGATAATACATACCTGTCTTTAGTCCCTGCTTCCATCCATAAAAGTGCATTGAAGTGACCTTAGCCGGATTTGCATCAACCATGTGAATGTTGAGTGACTGGCTTTGGTCGACGTATGCTCCACGGTCGGCAGACATATCCAAAACATGTTTCTGCTTGATTTCCCAAGTGGTTTTGTATAACTCTTTAACATGGTCAGGAATTCCTGCAATCTCCTGAACTGAGCCCTTGTGACGAAGGATTTCATCTTTCATCTCAATACCCCAAAGTCCCAATTCAATGAGATCTCGGACTAAGTGCTTGTTCAATACAATAAACTCACCAGAAAGAGTTCGGCGGACATAAAGGTTCGATGTGAACGCTTCGAAGCATTCATTGTTTCCAAGAATCTGTGAAGTTGAAGCAGTCGGCATTGGAGCAACAAGAAGCGAATTGCGCATTCCATGTTCAACAATCTCTGCTTTCAGTGAAGTCCAATCCCATCGTCCACTGTGTTCATTCATTCCCCAGAGGTCGAATTGCAAATTACCCTCACTTGCAGGTGAACCTTTGAAAGTCGAGTACGGTCCTTCGACCATGGCTCCATCTTTCGAAGCGGTACAAGCAGCGAAGTAAATTGTTTCGAAAATTTCTTTGTTGAGTTTTCGGGCTTCTGGGCTCTCGAAAGGCAACTTTAGAAGAGCAAAAGTATCTGCAAGACCTTGAACACCAAGACCAATTGGGCGGTGACGCATGTTCGAATTTCGAGCTTCCTCGACAGGATAGTAATTGACATCGATGACTCGATTCAGATTCCCTGTTGCGTGGTAAGCAACATCATACAAGAGTTGATGATTGAAAGATTGAGCCGCAACATCTACGTATTTGTTGAGAGCAATCGATGCGAGGTTACAGACCGCAACCTCATCTTTAGCAGTGTATTCCATAATTTCAGTGCAAAGGTTCGAAGAACGAATTGTTCCAAGATTCTTTTGGTTGGACTTTTCATTTGCTGCATCCTTGTACAACATGTATGGAGTTCCAGTTTCAATCTGAGACTCAACTAACTTATCCCAAACAACACGTGCAGGGAGCGTTTCTCGAGCCAATCCTTGTGCTTCATAGGATTCAAAGAGCTCTTTGAATTCTGCACCATACGCATCTTGAAGCCCAGGACATTCATTTGGACAGAAGAAAGACCAGTTAGCATTTTGTTCAACACGTTCCATGAACAAATCAGGTGTCCAAAGAGCATAGAAGAGATCACGTGCACGAAGTTCTTCCTTTCCGTGATTCTTTCTCAAATCGAGGAAAGCAAGGATATCTGGATGCCATGGTTCGAGGTAAATGGCAATTGAACCCTTACGCTTGCCGCCACCTTGGTCAACATATCGAGCCGTGTCGTTGAAGACACGAAGCATTGGAACGATACCATTGCTCTGCCCGTTGGTGCCCTTAATGTAAGAGCCCTTTGAACGAATGTGGTGAATTGAGAGACCTATACCACCAGCAGACTTTGAAATCAAAGCACACTGTTTGAGGGTATCGTATATTCCGTCAAGCGAATCATCTTGCATGGTGAGTAAGAAACACGATGACATCTGAGGTGTTGGAGTTCCGGAGTTGAACAAAGTCGGTGTGGCGTGAGTGAAGTAGCCTTGACTCATCAGGTCATAGGTTTCGAGAGCCTTCGGGATATTGGAATGATGGATACCAACAGCGACACGCATCAACATGTGTTGTGGGCGCTCAGCAATTTCTCCATACAAACGTAGTAAGTAGGAACGTTCGAGGGTTTTAAATCCAAAATAGTCGTAATTGTGGTCACGAGTGTAATCAACATGGTTATCCAAGAGTTCTGCATTTTCCATAATGATTGAATAGACTTCTTCAGAGATAAGCGGTGCGTGCTTTCCTGATTCTGGGTCAATATATTCGCGCAAATCAGTAATGACTTCTGAGAAGACAGTCTTGGTTGAACGGTGGAGGTCATCAACACAAATTCGAGCTGCAAGACGGCTATAATCTGGATGTTGCGAAGCGAGGGAGGCTGCGGTTTCAGCAGCAAGTTGATCGAGTTCACGGGTTGTGACTCCGTCGTACAATCCTTCAATGGTTAACTTGGTAACATGACCAGGGTCAATCCATGTTGGGTCAAGACCGTATGTTAAGGTCTTGAGTTTGTCATGTATTGCATCGAACCGAACGTCTTCCCGCTCCCCTTCTCTATTGACTACTTGCATTGTCATTTTTATTCCTCCATATGTTCATGTGTGATTGCGCAACATTTTAGTTAATTCAATACGGTTCAAAAGTCTTCGTCTACAGAGAACCGTTGTTGGACACTTCCGAGGTTCCCACCGTCTTTGACACCGGCCTTTTGATATTCTCCAACTCTCTTTTCGAAGAAATTGGTTTTTCCTTGCATTGAAATCATTTCCATCCAAGGGAATGGATTTGTAGCATTATACAGTTTACTTGCCCCTAAGGAGACCATTAATCGGTCAGCAACAAAGCGAATGTATTCTTCCATAAGGTCCGAGTTCATTCCAATCAAAGAGACTGGAAGTGCAGAGGTGACAAATTCAATCTCAATTTCGACTGCTTCTGAAATGATTCGATGAATCATGTTTTCGCCAGCACCGCGAATCAATTTGTTATGGAGAAGGCAAGCAAAGTCACAGTGAAGACCTTCATCTCTTGAGATGAGTTCATTCGAAAAGGTTAGGCCTGGCATAAGGCCACGCTTCTTGAGCCAGAAAATAGCACAAAAGGAACCTGAGAAGAAGATACCTTCAACCGCAGCAAATGCGACCAAGCGTTGTGCAAAAGACCCGTGCTTACGGGATAACCAGCGCATTGCCCAGCCGCCCTTCTTCTTCACCGATGGAACGGTCTCAAGGGCGTTAAACAAGTGGTCTTTCTCATTTGGATCGGTGATGTATGTATCAATGAGTAGGGAGTATGTTTCAGCATGGATGTTTTCCATCATAATTTGGAATCCATAGAAGCAACGAGCTTCTGCCCACTGTACTTCATCGGCGAAGTTCGTGACGAGATTCTCATTGACGATACCATCACTGGCTGCAAAGAATGCGAGAACGTGCTTAAGGAAGTGGCGTTCGTTATCGGTGAGGGCTTTCCAATCCTTAGCGTCTTCAGCGAGATCGATTTCTTCTGCTGTCCAGAAGGATGCAGCGTGTAACTTGTACATCTCCCAGATTTCTGCCTGTTGTATAGGGAACAGGACAAAACGCTCAAGATTCTCTTGAAGCATTGGTTCGATATGTTCATGGGAGAGGTCTAATTC
>JAPKCL010000132.1 GCA_028822955.1 Candidatus Poseidoniaceae archaeon | reverse complement strand
ATTCAATTTCTGGAGTAATGTAGACTTCGTTGAGAATTCCGTCGAGATAAGCATATTGGCCTTGGAACGAGATGATGTCACCCGTCAACCAGGTTTGATGGATGGTTCAAAGGGATACATCGCTTATCCTGGTGAAGTTACCTATCACGCCTTTACAGGTGGCGCTTTTGACATTAATCTCACCGCACCTCCGGTAACCAACGATTACACCTACACTTTCCGTTTGTGTCCTTATGATGCAACTGGTGGCGATGGTGGCTCCAATGGCGAATGTGGTAACGATGTAGAAGGATTACCATTCGGCGCAGTTGATACAACAGCAGCGATCTGTTCTTCTTCCTCTACTTACGGATGTCAAACGTTCAACCTCAAAATTGATGGAACCGCTCCTCGGGTTGTTTCAAACACATGGACGCTCAAGAACGGTAAAGGTGACGGTGCAGTTCTTGCCAATGTTTTGCCAACCTCAACTTTCCACTGTGTCGATGTAGAAGTAATTCTTGAAGAACAAGAAGCCTTGTTCCAAGGAGATGTTTCTGTTGCTTGGAGTTTCTATTCAGACCCAACCAATAACATCACATGGCCGATTTATCGCTCGACCTTTGGTGATATGCCATTGACCCAAGAATTGACGCTTAATCCAAGTGGCGGTTCTTACTTTGCGTCAGCACAATGTGTTGACTTGTGGCCAATCACGGAAGGTCAGACCGATCCTGATTCAACACAAATTGACAGCGTCGATGTTGTCTTTTGGATTGATGCAACCGACTCTGCAGGAACACAAGCCATTTTGGGCGGTGGACCGACAGATGAAGGTGGAATTGGGCCAATCTTTTCAAGTAACCCAGAGCACAAATCATTGTATGAATTGATTCACGAAGAAGCATCGTTTACTATTACTGATGTTGTAATGAGGCCGGCTAAACCTGAAGTAGGTCAAGATATGGATTTGGAAATCAAAGTGTTGAATACTGGAACTATGGACGGTTCAACCGTTCTGAACATTCGTTCTGTCATCAACAGCGGCGTACCAGTTCTGGAAAACAGTATCACTACTGGTGTCATCACCGTTGGAGATTCTACTTGGGTTAAGGTGACACTTACAGAATTCAATTTAGCAACAACTGGTATGTATTATCTGATTTCCGACAACACAACAGATGAACTGCTCTATAACGGTTCATCGGAAGGGGAATCATTCAACGTCAAGGTACAAAGTGAATCTTCAGATTCATCTGGTTTCATGCTCATTCTTGCCATTCTCGGCATTGCGGTAGCAGTTTTAGGGACATTGGTGTTTGTATTATCTCGTCGTGGTGACGGTTCTGATCTTTTCGATGAGTTTGGAGAAGAAGGTGGAAAAACCTATGTCGAATTACCAGGCCAACCAAAGCCAGCCGGTGGACCACCTCAAGCCGCAGGACCTGCAGCCAATGTATCTCCTGAAATGGCGCATGCAATGACACAATTCCCGCAGTGGACTCAAGAAGAAATCCAAGGTTACTTTGACCAAGGATGGAGCGTTGATGCTCTTAGCGAATGGGTTAACAGTCAGTGAGCGTGAAATGTGTGCCCGCTCGACTTGATTGGGACGACCATGTTTGGGAAGACCCAGATGGGGGTCAGATTTTGCTCCATGGTGTGTTGCCTACCGTTGTTTATCCACGTACTATGCGCCCAAGAGACTCTTGGAACGGTTTAGCATTACTCGAATCTCCTGACGTTGTCGATTTGTGGGTGCAAGAAGAAAAAGATGAGGCAGAATCTCCTGGGGTCAATCTTGCTCACGGTTTGATTTCTGGTGGCGCATTTGGGATTTTCCTCGATGAGATTACACGTGTAGAAGACATCCCAAGTGGTCGATTCCCAGACCCTGAACCTCGAAGATTACATCGTAATGCAGCACGTCATGAGCGTCCGATTTTTTTCATAGAACCGACTGCTGATGACGAAGAGTGGAGCGCCCATCTTACCCTTGAAGCTAAAGCAGCATCACACTGGAAGAAATTGCTTGGGATGATTTCGATTGGTGGGAAATGGAGAAAACGTGTCAAGAAAAATATCTTCGATGCCCAAAAACCACCAAAAGGAGTATCCAGTAACTTTGGTTCAGCCGCGGTATTGTCTGCAACATGGTGGGATTTGAGTGAATGGGTGGTCGGACCCCAAGTCTGTTCTTCTCGTGACCAACGGTACGCAGCTCGTCTAAGAGGAGCACTCGCTCTGCTTCGAAAGGACTTTGGGGACGAGGCTATGTTGTTACTTCCGTTGTATTTACCCCATCGGAATGCCATTCTTGAAGCCCTAAACTCTCTTCCAAAACAAGAGGAGATTAGTTTAAACACCTCTTCATCCGATAGATTAGAGGAGGAATGAGTTTGTCGGGTACAGCCATAGCAGTTCGCATCGAAAACCAATTGGTTCGTTTTATCCCTCCGTCTCCGATTGACCAACAAGCCGTTATCTCACAAGTCGGTGGCCAAGAGACCAGTGGAGTTGTCATCAAAGTACTCGATAATCCGCGTGCAACTCTTGTGATCGATAGAGAAGGCCGTATTACGGTTCACGGCACTCATCGCGTTGAAGCGGCTCGTGCTGCTGCAAAAGAATTGATGCTCCGTCTTGGTTTGAACGATTCCGGTTTGGAAACCGAATTAGGCCCCGTAGTTGCATCTTTTGATTTTGGTCAACCATTGGATGTTCAACAATTGGTCGGCAACTTCGGCGCAGGAACAGCATCTTTCGATGAACGTCTTGGGTGCAGTGTTTTGGCAGATACTCGGCACAACCTTACCATTCATGTGTGGCCAAACGGTCGTTGTATCGTTCCTGACGCACGGCAACAAAATATTGTGGCTATGGCTGCAGTATATTGGAGAAATAAATTGAAAGAACAGAATATTTTCATATAATTCTCGAATGCTACACAAAACCCGATTTTCCCCCATGCGTTGAAATTGCATGAACTCCAGCGTTTGAATGAGGGTCGTCCATGGAAGAGAGTATGAAATGGAACGGTCCCATCCTGGACAATCATTTTCACTTGAACCGGAATGGTCGTTTTCTTGAAGCAGCCCGTGACTTTAAGCATGCAGGCGGCACTGACATTGTTCTTGTCCACTGCCCAGATTTTTCAGCCCCCCCTACAACTAAAAAAGGTCATACTGAAACATATGCAGATACTGTGAAAATGGCGGAAGAGGTACGGAAGGAAGTTGAACTGGGAGTACGTGTTGTTCTCGGTCCACATCCTGCAGCATTCGCCCACCAATTTACTGCTTGGTTAGAGGAATCAGGTGAACATGGAGCGGAACGTGCAGTAGAGAATTACCGTGAAAGTATTGATGCGGCTTTGGAGTTTGTTCACGAAGGTAAAGCCCATGCCATTGGCGAAGTTGGGCGCCCACATTGGCCAGTTACCGAGGACATTTGGGAATTGTCAAATACGCTCTTATTGGAAACAATGCATATGGCTCAACAAGAGGATATTGCTCTTCAATTACATGTTGAAGGCGAACTTGAAACGACATATCGTGACCTTGCGTCCATGGCTGAAAAGGCAGGGCTTGATAAAAACCGATTAGTACGGCATTACGCTCCTGCTAATGTGTCGGAAGAGATTACTCAAGGCATTACTCCAAGTGTATTAATCGGTAAAGGGGCTCTTGAAGAATTAATTTCAACCGTAGAATCCTGCTCCCATGGTTTTCTCTTAGAAACTGACTACATGGATGACTTGCGACGTCCAGGTGCAGTCTTAGGTCCCAAAACTGTACCAAAACGAACCAACCAGTTATTGGAAGCCGGTTTAGATGAAGAATATCTTTGGAAAGCTCACCGAGATCTCGCTGAAGAACTGTATGGACCAAGCGTGAATTGATGCGAGTCGAGACTTTTAGTTACATAATGCCATCACATTCATGAGTGAATGCATGTACCGACCATTGTGGCAACTATTCGAAAGGCATTGATTCTCGGACTTGTGCTTAGTCTTTTTTTAGCACCATGCCTTGTAACACCGGCCGCAGCACAAGGCTCACCGCTTCCAGCTGTAGAGTTAGATTGCGGTTCAGACCCAATCATGGACGTCCATCCTACATCGGATGCTGAAGCATCTGTGACCTGTACAGTCAGGAATCCAACTTCAGCAAGCGAAGACATCAGTATTTCAGAAGTTGAATGGGATGGGGTGTTGGTGGAGATG
>JAPKCL010000131.1 GCA_028822955.1 Candidatus Poseidoniaceae archaeon | reverse complement strand
ATATCAAATCAAGGGTTGCAACCTATTGCGAATCGTGGTCTGAAATGGTATGTGTTAAACTGAATCGGGTCCCATGAGGAGCCCCATGAATCTTCAAGAGGTGAATTCGTCGCTTGAATCGATAAATCACCTGATTCTGCTGCCGCTACAGTTGGCAGAGTTAACAGCCCGGTAAAAGATGCAAACAGAAGGAGGAATACCAACGAAATACATCCGCTTTTCCGACCCGAATCACTTGGAGCATAGCGCGACATTGAGATGCCCCTCACAGCGGGGCTTCAAAGACTCATCGCCCCCGAAGGGGGCAGATTTGCGATAATGTGATGATTTACATCCACTCCATGCGGCAACCTCTTCAATCGCCGAATATCACCGTAGTTTATGCGCGGTGGTGGAGTTTGTTGTCTGAAAAGAGACGACAATGCTCTCACTGCCGTGATTGAATTCCTATCTGCCTTTGCATTATTTCTCATGATTCTCACCGCTTTTTTGTCCCTTGCCCAACTTCAAATGGGCTCTAATGACCCGAATGTTGACCGAATAGACCGTTCTGCAGTCCAAGGCTTAGACCGATTGACATCTGACGAAGGTTGGTTTGTTCCAATGGGCACGGGTGGGTTAGATTACGCCAATTCCACATCGGAATGGCACCTTCTTGATGCGGTTGAATTGGATAATGGCCGGGTACAAACCGGTTTGGTAAAAGACGGTATTCTTGATCATCAACGCATCGAAGCGCTGCGTAATGTTTCGGAAGAAAACATGGCGTTAGGTCTTGGCCTCGATGTCGGCTATACGTTGTTTTTATCGATTGAAATTATTGAATCAAATACCTCATCCCGAGTTGGTGTGAAATTATTCTCTGGAGGGACAGATCGTTCAACAGCTTCTTCATCTTCAACAGCTAACCGCCAATTCGCTCAAGATGGAGAACTTCTCCAAGTGGTACTTGAAGTCCACAAAGGTGGTAATAAGAATAATGACCTTTATTTGACTGAGATTATGATACGTCCAATCTCTTCAGGTCCTGAATGGATTGAAATCTATAATCCGAATGACTTCGCACTTGCTTTACGTGGTTGGTCACTGAATCATACCTCCACTTCGAGTGCGACTAATCTGTTATTCAAAGAGGGTGTAATCTCGGGCCATTCGGTTCTTCTTTTGACCGGCGATGCAAGTTCTCAGGCATCGGGAAACGCTTCTCAAGTTCTTGATTTATCCCAAGACTCTTTCCTTGGTGTTGGTTCGATTAATCTTCTTACGGATGGTCGTGGAACTCTCTCGCTCCGCTACACGCAACTTGATGAGGCTCAACCTTACGATATCATGAGCGTGAAATGGGGGGGCGATACTGGTTTATTCACTTCATTGGGCCAATCACTCGGGGCTGAACGCAATCCAAGCGGCTCTGGGGCAAATTGGAGTACCCAACAAACACCTACGCCTGGAGATTATCTTTAGGCAAGCCTTGCCATGATTCGAACTCTATTTAGCGGATGCTTCATGAACCCAAGGCCGCTGGTCTGTACAGATTCCCATGCAGTCAACTTCAGTTTACACCCGTGACCGCTGCGTAACGGGTATACACGGATTGGATGAAATCCTTCGTGGAGGCATCCCCCATGGTTCAACTGTACTTGCCGCTGGAACCTGTGGTTCAGGTAAAACTACACTGGCCATGGAATTCTTAGTGCGAGGGGCTTTGGCCGAATTCCCAGAATCATGCGCTCATTTTACAGCAACTGAACCTTCGATCAAATTACTCGAAAACATCCGTCAGTATGCCTTTTTCGATATGAAGATGGTCGATTCAGGAAAAATCAACGTGTTTGACATGGACGTTTTGTATTCATGGCTTGGACTGGACAAAGCATCGTTCGACCTTGATGACGTCCATGCTCTCATTAAAGCAATTATTAACATCGTTCACGAAATCGGCGCAACCCGTTTAGTGATTGACTCAGTTACCACCTTGTGTTACAAAATCAAATCTGAACAACTCATCCGAGATTTCCTTTTTACTCTCGGTAAGAAATTGGCATCACTCGGTTGCACAACGATTCTCATCTCTGAAATCACATCGGCGACAGAAAATGCCCACTGGTCTTCTTTTGGTGTTGAAGAAGCGATTGCAGATGGCATCATTGTCATGGGAGATGTTGAACGGATGGGCCACCTTCTTCGATTCTTACAAGTCGTTAAAATGCGTGGAACAGCTCACAGTCGAGCAAAACACGCTATTGAATTGACTCCATTAGGTGTCATGCTCACCCCTATGCTCAAGTGGGGCGCTCAACACGACAAAACCAATAAAGTGGGGAACTGATACATGTATTCTAACATTATACTTGATGACCGAATTGCTGAACAACTTGCAGTTGACATCAGTCTTAGTAGTGCAATCCAAGTACGGTTCGGTAATTCGAACGCTTTCAACGTGACAGCAAGTACACTGATTCCATTAATGCGAGACCACGATATGGGCGGTGTCTACATTTGTGCAAGTGTTGGTGCTGCAGAACGTATTGAAGAATTCAAAGCCATTGGACTTTCAGATGAAGATATTTCACGAATTCAATTTATTGATTTGGTCTCTTCGGGAATTTTGGGCGGTACTGATGTTGCCTACACAAATATTCACTTTGTAGATAGCCCAATTATGCTCGAATCAGTTCTGCTTCGAACTTTGTATATTCTCCGTATGACGACATCCGTTCGAAATTTCGTGTTTTTGGACAGTGTCAATGCTCTCGCCATCTACAATGATGAACGCATGCTTGCAGAATATCTTCACACTTTCATCAATACATTCCGTCAAAGAGAAGTCCTTTCGGTCATTCTCAATGTACCTGACCAAACACCTCCTTTGGTTCTCTCCAATCTCGATTTATACTGTACCGACTTGATCGACAGAGGGCAAGTTCTCATTAATTGAGGTGTTTTTATATGGCGCGAAAAATTGATTTTGACCCAGAAGATGAAAAGTTCTTTGGAAAAGTAGGTTCGTTCGGCGTTCCGAAATTCGACAATGAAATGCACGGTGGTGTACCTCGTGGTTTCATCATGGTGGCTTTTACCGACACAGGTTCAGGAAGTGAGTTATTCGCAAAGCAATTCACCTCACCGGCTGAAGAATCAGATAATACCCTCTACATTTCAACCAATGAAGGGCAACAAGAAATCATTCGAATTTTCCAAAAATACGATTGGCCACTCGACATCAGTGTTCGAACCATTGGTGAAGAATACAACTCGACTGTTTTGGAACGTGAGCTTTTGGCCAGCCGATACCGATTGGAAGGCTTCCGACTCGATGATATCCGACGCCTCGCTCAAACCCGGTTTGTCGATGATAATACGCAAGATTATTTGACTGAAGTTACCAATGAAGTTATGGCGTTGGGTCCTTATTTTAGAGCAGTTATTGACAGCCTTGATTTCTTTTTACAAAGAGAAGACCCTGCGCGTGTTGTTGCAATGGTACGTATGCTTCAAGCGCATGCACAATTGAATCGAGGATTGATGCTCATTTCGGTCTCAACCACTGGTCTTGACCCACTTGTCAAGCAAGAATTGTCCTCAATCGCTGACATGGTTCTCTCTTTCCAAGTACGAACGATTGGTACAGACTTCGAAACTTCAATGATCGTTTCGAAGTTCCGAAACGCACCTGAAAACTTGAAAGTTCTCGTATTCCGTGTGACTCCAGAAGAAGGAATCACTCCAGAAACCGTTGAACGTATCGCTTGATGCACCGGATTATTCGGGCTCAAACCTGATACATTGCATGGTGCTTTTTGGCGACATATCCAAAGAGGTCGGGTGTACCGAACCATCATGGGCGACCGAGAGGCAACTGGCGGTTACGACCCTTCTGGTATTGATATTGGTGCTTGGGAGAAACTGGAAAAACAGCTTGAAGAAACCATTCCAAATTATGACCGTGTCAATCGTTTGATGACATTTGGTCAAGACAAACGATGGCGGAAAAATGTTCGAGACCATGCCACGGCAGGGATGAAAGTTCTTGAAGTGGGTTGCGGACCTGGTTCATTCGCTGAAGACCTAGTCGGTCTTGATGTGACCTGTCTGGATCCTTCATCTGAAATGTTGAAAGTAGCAAAGAAGCGTGTCGACGCTGCCCGTGAATCTCGTGGTGAGCAACCAGCACACTACATTGAGGCAATTGCAGAATCAATTCCTCGCGAAGACAATACTTT
>JAPKCL010000034.1 GCA_028822955.1 Candidatus Poseidoniaceae archaeon | reverse complement strand
TTGTGCCAGAATTCGATAAATTGCGGGTGTGGGAGGACTGCATCTGCCGCCAAAGCGTGTTCAATCAACAACTGTGTTCGGAATGTTTGAACTGAAGCGTTCTCTTCAATCTGCCACCTTCTCCGATTGTATGCAAGGTTCCTTCGAAACAAATTCCGCATGTTTTGATTGCCCTGATACTCAATACCTCGCTCATGCACAGGCGGTGCGGGTAACCAGTCAATTCCAATAATGCCAGTAGCTGAGTGTTTTGCAACAACCTCTTTCAATTTTTGAAGGGCTTTACTGTTGAAGAATCGAAGATGTTTTTCGGTAATTCTTGATGGGAATCCTAACGGTGAATAGTGTGAAACATGATGCAGTAGGCTATCAATTTCTGCCGATGTATTGATGTCATCAAGCAGAGCAAGAAGAACGGAAACAAGAGTGTCACCCAAAGGTACGGTTGAGTGAAAAGTACCGTCATGGATACAAATTGGATGTGTGTGACGCGACTCGAGTGAATCGATTGAATCAATGATGAATGGAGCACCATGCGCCCCTCGACCAACGCGGACTTCGTAGAAATGTCCAATTCTACCAATCACCAAAAGACGCTCATCATGGATAAAAACTCGGTCAGCGTTTCCATCAATTACTTCTCGTAAAAATTGTATTGAGCGAAGTAATGGTGCGGCGATTTCTTGATTTTCGATGTTTTGACTGGTCCAATTGTATTGTAAAGCATAGAGTAATTCCCCTGCATTCGAGGTAATCGGTGAAAAGACGCTGGAGAGCAAGAAGGCCCAAATTCCAGGTTCATCGGGGACTGGTGTTCTTCTCGAAGCGTCGTTTTTACTACGAACCATGAATTTGAGTCGTTTCTCTACAATAGCAAATGGCCAAGAGCGTTTAGAGTCTAATTGCGTGTTTGGTAAATACCCATGCCATCGTTCAACCCAAGGGTATTCATTCAACTCATCGAGGCCTTTTGGATGATGTTTGAAGGCTTCCACTATATTTTGGTCGAACTTTCTCCGATCCGACGTCCCTAGCCGCAAACGGACATCACGAGCCCAAACTCCGACTGGGTTTAGAGAATAATGTTCAGGGGGAGTTAGATGTTCTTCAGCCATCCATTCGATCCAAGTGAACAGAACTGAAGCACCAGGTATCTGAAGTGGAGCACGAAGGCGTCGACGACGTAAGACTCGAGGAGGGACCTGCAATGGGTTGAGAGGTTCGATGTTGTTGATATTGAGTGAGCCGAACGCTACCAATAATTTCGTCAAATCCCAACCTCTTCGAGCGGACTTCGAGGAAAGCACATTGAGGAGCGACACAATGGGAACTTCTGCGGGCATGGTTCTGCCGTTGACAAGCAAGCGCCCTCCAATGAACGAAATTCGGACACCATCATGGAGTACAAACCCTCCATGCAGATGAAGTCGTTGTAATGTTTCAAGACGAATACCATCAGAAATCCGTTGGATGATTTCATGTAATTCATCATCGCTACAAGGTGTTGTTAAGACGGGGTCAAGCGTATCATCCGCCAATCTTGCCCATTGAACATCCTTGAGATGGTTGGAGTTCCTTCGTAAATTTTTCCACCGTTGTTGTGCCGTTTTATTTGGCCCACCAAGGAGTTCTTGCGCTTGGCCATGATGAGAAAAATCAATTTTATGCGTCCATTTCTGACCTTTTTTACTCACGATTAACGAGGAACAAAGGCGACACGGGCTAACTGAAGATTGGCGCTCACATACCGAACATACGAGGTTGTGATTCTGTCCCCGCATACAGGGATTGGCATTCTACGATATATAATATCTCAAAAAGCGGCAAATGTATCTAATATCCGTTGAATATCTTCATCGGTTATGTGTAAATGAACAACAATCCGGCATGCATGAGGTTGAATGTCCATGACATCAATACCTGATGTTTGCAGTTGCTCCATAACCTGAGTTGCCGGCACCTTCGATTGGAAATATACCATGTTCGTTTCTACGGTGTGCATTTCCACTTCAAATCCTTCAAGTTGGTCAATTGCTTCCGCCAATACCCTCGTTCTGCGATGGTCGTCTTCAAGACGGTCGATATTGTTGTCAAGTGCGTACAAGCATGCTGCTGCAAGGATGCCGGCTTGGCGCATACCGCCACCGAACATCTTTCTCCATCGATGAGCGCGTGCAATAAAGGCTGTAGAACCGATCAGAACCGAACCGACTGGCGCCCCTAGCCCTTTGGAAAAACAAATAGAAATTGAATCATAATCCCGGACCATACGGGCGACTGAAGTGTTTGTAGCAACTGCAGCATTGAAAATTCTGGCACCGTCCATATGAGTGGCACAATCGTTTTCCTTGGCAAGAGCAGCAATTGCATCGAGTGTTTCTTGGGGATAACAGGCACCCCCTCCCCTGTTCGAAGTATTTTCAACACAGACAAGAGAGCCGTCTGGATAGTGGGAAAGAGAGCCCGCTTGTTTTCGAATTGCTCGTTCAACATCTTCGACTCGCATCAAACCACCGTGAACATCCACTAAAGCGATGGATGCTCCGCATAATGCAGCGTAACCACCTCCTTCGTAGAGATAGATATGACTGTTTTTAGCCGTGATTATTTCGTCACCTGGGGAGGTATGGGCTCGAAGGGCAATGGCATTCGACATCGTACCTGAAGGTACGAACAGCCCCGCCTCTTTGCCGCATAAAGCCGCAAGGCGTTGTTCTAATTGTGTGACCGTTGGATCATCGCCAAGAACATCGTCGCCGACAACAGCTCGGTTCATCGCTTCACGCATCGACGGTGTCGGTTGGGTTACCGTATCGGAACGGAGGTCGACGCGGTCAGAAGGATAGTCACGCATATCACTCGCAGAACGGCTCTCTTCATCAAATCGATGGAGTGGTCTTAGAGTAATTTCAATTCACCAGTAATCTCTTCTAAAGTTGCTTCGATTTCGGGGCCGAGGGCCAATACTGTAAGCGAGCCACTCGGGATTTGAGTATGCCCAGCATCATGAACTAAAGTGGTCAATACCCCTGCTGCTTTTGCTTGTTGCTCAAGTTCGAGAAGATGCTCCGCATCTCGTCCTTTAAGACAAACTTTCTTTTGACCTGTCGTGAACCATTGCTCGAGATTGATTGGCTTTTCCATGCCCGCTTTCATAGTCGCCATGACGGCACCGTGACCGACTTGGGCCGCAATCTTTCCTTTACCCATTTTCAAACTTTGATTCACGATACAGACCATTTTACATGGTTCGTCAATTCGTTCTCCAGAAAGTGGTGGAGCAGTGATTCGATGTAAGAAAGAACGAATACCCATGCGACCACCTAATATGGTTTCAATTCTGATACAAGTGCATCGATTGCTCGGCGGGGAGCAGGTCCAATGCCCAGTACTGTAACGGTCCCTGGTGGAACTTCGGTATGTCCTGCATCTTTCACTAAATACGTGACAAGGCCAGCTGCTTGGGCTTGACCTGCAAGCCGTTGCAAGGTTGCCAAATCATCAGCACGTAAGCAAATCTTTCGAGCACCAGCATTTCTCCATCGTTCAACAAGACGAGCATGCGTTTTACGCGCATTCAAGGTACAAGAAACTGCAGCGTGAGAACATTGGACGGCGAGTTTTCCTGCTGACATTTTCAAATCATGTCGTGCGATGAAAACCATCGATGGTTCATCAACCGTCGATACCATGGCCATTCACCACCGCAAATTCGATTTCCTCAAGACTTGGATCTTCCTCAAGAAGTCGGGTAAACCAGCCACCCATCCAAATGGCAAAGGTCAAATTACCAATCATGTGAAGGAAATCAAACGGTAGGCCGTGTCCGAGATACACGATAAATTCAGTAAAACCGATGGTGCCATCGAGGATTGAGAATGAGACGATTAAATCGAACCAAAATGCGGCGACAATTGACGCCATGCATGCACGGCCGAGATTGAAGCCTGTCGAGGTCACAAGTGACAATCTGGACCCAGCAATTGCAATACTTGCCCACCCTGCTGCTTGGAAAACAGTCCACCAACCATCGCCCATGAAGATATTAGAAATCATCGCGACAAGCACTGCAAATGCTGCACCGCGACGGGCACCCAATTGCGCTCCTACCAAAAGGGCTGCAACTGTAACAGGTTGAACATTTGGAATTGGTTGCATTACCACTCGGATTAAAGAGACTGAAAGAACCAAAGTCAGCATGAATAATGAATCGAAAATTGGTCGCTTGGTTGGCTTGGCCAATAACCAAAAGGCACAGCCAAGCAAAACAACATCCAGTAACACACTCGTAAGAGGTGAGAGGGTAGGGCCGTGTGCGCCCATTGCTTGGAACATGATTCGACCCAAGAGGGTTGATGATTTGAGGCTTACCTAAGTTATACAGGGGTCCAACGAACTATTGAAGTGGAGAAGACCATTGATTGGTCAACAGAGATGATGCCTTTTGAGCCATCGACTGAGAATTCCCAGCCTTTCCCTTCGATGCCGTTGATTGAATCGATATACCAACCCAATTCTGTCGATTCGCCTGAAAGTTCGAAATCTAATGCTTCACAAGCTACTTGCGTCAATGATAAAACATCTGTATGGCCGACGAAGCCGCCGGCTGAATACTCTTTACCATCGATCTCAAAGATGATGATTTGTGTACCAAGCCATGCATCGGGCCACTGTTCATTCCATTCCTCTGGTGATGCTGGTTCTGAAAATTGTTCATCAAAGGATTTAGACCACTGTGAGGATAAATCTGGCAGGAGAAGTACGACGAGGACAAGGGCGAACAAACTTGAAGTTCGCAAAAACCATTCTCGTTTTCCATTCAACAGGAAAGCACTCGAGAATCCCAGTAAGACAAACATTCCGAAGAGAAGTAATTGTGCACCCAAATCGAGATTGCTGGTGGAGAGTGTTGTATTCTCCTCAAAATTGCTGTAGACTCGTAGAATTGCTTGATCGTTCCCAAATGCAGTAAACGTAGTAACTCCATCTGAAAACTGGATTGGTGAAGCAGTACCATAGCCATGCAATCCCACTTCAATAGACGAATACGTCAAGTTATTCTCATCATCAAAAGTAAAAAATCCCCAGTTTGAGTCTGGGAGGTTGGATGGTGCGAAAATCTGACCATTGTCAAACCACCCGATTTCGCCATTCGTATGGAAAGGAATCTCGTCGAGAACGACGCATACACTTGAACAATGAAGCATGCGCATATTGGAAGAATCCCCTGTTACGATGTATTCACCTTGTAAAACAGGTATTGCTGGAGAGAAACCTGCCGGGAACTGCTGAGTAAGTGTAGCATTTGTTGAATTGAAAATCCCTATCGTACTGCCTGAATCTGCCTGTGCATGAATGAGTATCCCCGCATCGGTAAACAAAGGGGCATGGCGAATTTTGCCGAGTTGAAGGGCATGAGATGTTGCGGCCCCTGTCCGATTAATATGCCAAAGTTGACCGGCTTCATCGCCCATGAAATATCCTGTTTCATCCACGGCAACTCCATTTCTCCATCCTAATCCGGTTTCAGTCCACCATTGTTGCTGACCGTCAGCAAGGCAGTATTGGCCGATACCTTGGCGTGTTGGAATCATAACAAACGCTCCATCCAGTGCAAGTTCCCCAGTTACTCCCCAACCGACAACTTCGGATTGTGTCGACCAAAGGAGTTCGCCGTCAGAAGGGTTGAGGGCTTCAACAAGGCCACTGGTCCATCCGACCAAAACCATCTCTGGCCATGAGCCACATTGGCCTTGGCCTGCTGGAACATGAAGAAGTGGGGACATGTCGTTATTGGTTGATTCTGGGTTCGTATGTTCCCAAATTTTAGCCCCAGATAAATCAAAAGCAGTCACTGAAGGTTCAGCATGCCCAGAAGTTCGAACAAGAAGTTGTTCACCGGTAAACAAAGGGGATGTCGAGATAAACCCCGTTTCAAAATTATATTCCCACGAAAAGGAATGTGTTTCTTCCCAAGGTGTTGAGGGGGCCTCGGCAAGGATTGCAGGCACAAGAAAAAGGCTGGCAAACAGTAACGCCATCAAGCGTCGAAACACGATAATCACTCCGAAATCTTCAGGATTGCTTGTCGCAGAAGAGCACTGACGACTTTACCATCAGCAGCACCAACCGTCTGCATAACAACGCCCATCAAAGGACCCATGGCCGCCATACCTCGCTCTTTGACGAAGTCTGCCCGTTCAGCGACAATACCTTCGATGACCGCCCCTAAATCTCCTTCATCTGCGGGTTTGAAGCCATGCGATTCGCCATACTCAGCGATTTGTTCATTGGTTGGATTCAAATCTTTGAAATGTTCAATGATTTCATTCATTGACTCACGGGTAATGAGACCCGCTTCCTTAACAGCCATGACGTTGGCACAAAGTTCTGGGTTTGCTGTGTCGTTTTCCATGAGTACACTTGCCCAGCCTTTGTGAGGTAATTGAGAAGCATATTCAACGAAAAAGTCATCCAACTCTCTTGCCAATAATTGACTTGCTTGGTCGTCAGAAATATCATATTCAGAAATTCGCTCTTGACGTTCACTGTCTGTCATCGGTAGAGAGTCAAGTGTTTCTTGCCACCGTTCTTTGCTGAGAATGAATACGGGTACGTCGGTCTCTGGGTACATGCGAGCGCCACCAGGCAAGGGACGCATAGGCGTTGTTGTACCGTCTTCTGGTGCACCTTTCTTAACAACAACATTCCGAACTTCTTGCGCGATTCGATGCCATGCCATACGCGTTCGGGACAGTACGCTTTCAAGTGCCAATTCAGCCTGCCATTGAGGGGCTAAGCACAAGATAAAACCATCACTTGACTCAATTGAGAGGTGTGCTCGAACTGCAGCAACGTGTTCCGCTTCAATTCCGTATGCAGGTAATTCATCAGAATGGAATACCCCTTTGACTCCTGCGAGTTTAGCAGCACCTGCCAATTCTCGACCCAGTCGAGGCATTTGAGCACCTTCTTTGTCGGAAGTTTTGCTACCGAACTTCCCAGCAAGACCAGGAAGGGGGAGTGCTAGCATAGTGGAGCCTTGCTTCAAACCCGTCTGAACCATTTTTGATTCACATGACGTGAAACATTCACTCACATCGACTAAAACAAGAGGAAGATATTCCTCGACTGCTTGTGCAACTTCAGTTTCGAGACCTGCATCGTCGCTTCTACGGTCGGGAGGGAGCGCTGGCAAGGAAAGATGGGAACGCAATTCATTCGCAAGCCGGTAGAAATGTAATTGGCGAGCCATTTCAAGGCGAATGATTCGTGGAATCCATGATAAATCTTGACAGCCTTTGATCTCGACACGGTCGCCGCAAGCCAAAGAAACATTGAGATCTTGACGAATGCTACCAAGTCCTCTACGAACTTGACGGGTTTGACGCAAGCATCTTCCGAGTGCCATCGAAGTTTCTTTTGCATGTTCTGGAGTCTGGACATCCGGCGCAGTTGCAATCTCAATCAATGGCAAACCTAAACGGTCTAAATTGTAGATGACTTGCTCTCCATTGCCTGTTGAGATTGTATCGAGTTTACGCGCACTGTCTTCTTCCAAGCACAATACATCAACTCCAACTGGTCCAGTTTCGGTTTGAAGAACGCCGTCGGTTGACACTAAAGAAGTGCGTTGAAAACCACTGGTATTCGAACCATCGACGACGGTTTTTCTCATCGTTTGGAGAAGAGAGACTGGCTTTGCCTCAAGGAGTGCAGAGACCGTTAATGCAATCGAAACCGCCTGTTTATCGAGTGGAAGAGGTGGTTGTTCATCCAGTTCAATCAAGCCGGAGTTTGGAGATTGGACATAGACAAAAGAACGGTTGCGTCGTGATTCAAATCGAGCAGCAATATCGATTGCCCCCCCTTCACCACGAGCCGCCCTTAAGCGGCGCTGGTAACGGTTCCACTGTTCAGGTACAGTATCGATTGTAACGTCGTAAAGAACGCCTGGTTGGCGAGAATGAAGTTTGCCTGTAGCGAGTTGTTGGTGGACTTCAATACCGCACATGAAGCCCAATTGGAACGGCTCAAGTGCAGAGGCATCCTCGACATCACCGATTGGCTCAGTGCGAATTGGGTCGGCCATATTATGCCGGAGTCGTTCATCCTTCAAGACTACAACCCTTCACATTCAAGCAATTTGTAAAGTATCGTAACCAGACGGTCGAAGCATTCGTCCATGTTGACAGAGTTTTTCGATAACGTCTTCCGCAGTTGTTCGGTCGATGTCGTATCGTTCTGCTTCATTGAAGACATCAAGCAATTGAGCAATTCCGCCACCGTTTGCTGCCAAGGAGGCGACGATTTCCATAATGGCTTTCTCTCGGTTACGGACTTTTCCCTTCTTACCAGTTACAAGCGTTGTTTCATCGAAGTTTCCGCCCATGAGTTCTTCTCGCCAAAGTCGAGTCATTCTTACTGCCCTTTCTGCATCTTCAAGTGTAGCTACTTGAGATAAACGAATACGCGCGCTGGCTTCTGCTAAACGGGCCAAAGCCTCAAGAGAACGGGCCGTAATGGCGACACTGTCGTTCGAATCACCGATTTGTTTCCTGGTATCAACATAGAAATTGACAATCGCATCTCGCGCCTTTTGTTCGAGATGGGGGTGAACTGTTCGCTTGGAATACGCAATATATTTCCGAATTAAATCACGAGTAAGTACTTCTCCGTGTTCGGCATTCTCCTCGACACCTGAACGGGACGAGCCTTTAGTCGGGTCCGGTGCACTACCTTCATTGACCAATAATTCACTAACGCCCTGTAAACGATTACTGATGATGTGGTGAGCAATCTTTGCATCTTTTTCCAGTTCTGGGGAGTCGGTCAAAAGCCAAATGATGTCGAAACGAGAAACCAGAGGTGGAGCGAGATTTATTTGAGCAGTGAATGGAACTTCCGACACAGGCTCAAAACGGCCGTTCTTTGGGTTTGCAGCAGCCAAAACAGCACACCGAGTGCGTAGGCTGGCGTTGATTCCTGCCTTGGATATCGAAATCTTCTGTTGTTCCATGGCTTCGTGCATACTCGAACGATCGCCTTCATTCATTTTGTCGAATTCGTCAATAGCGGCTAACCCAAGGTCGGCAAGAACCAGTGCTCCAGCCTCCAATGTCCATCGCCCATCAGCAGCAGGGTCCTGAACGGCAGCTGCCGTTAAACCAGCAGCGGATGCTGATTGGCCCGAAGTAAATCGCCCACGCGGTGATATTTTTGACATGTAATTGAGTAATTGTGATTTCGCCACACCGGGGTCGCCCATGAGTAAAATATGGATGTCGCCACGATTCCGAGTTCCATCTGAATTAAGTCGTGCGACACCACCAAACAATTGTAACGCTAGCGACTGTTTTACAGATTCCATTCCAAAAATTGAAGGAGCAATACTGTTGGTGAAAAGTTCGAAAATGTCCGGTCGACGCGCCAATTCTTTGATTTCTAATTCTTCATCTTCGGTAATGACAATTTCTTCAAGGGGAATGTTTTGTCGTTCAAGTGAGTGAATGCGAAGGAAAATATCGAATACCGGAGTATCTTTTCCTCCTTTTCTTTGTGAACGAATGAATAAAACTCCGTTGGCCTTGACACGGTCTCCAGGATTGAGTTTACCAGCGAGGTCATGTTCTGCAATACAGGTGATTCGTTCTGGTTGAATTCCACCTTTCATTTGCTCAGGTAATTCCTGTAATTCCATAAATTGTGAATTGATGAGGATTGAATCTTTCTGATTCAACTCAAACCGAGTTTGACGTTTTGCTCTGCCGCATCCACCATCTAATTGTTGACATTCAATCGGTTCGATTAATTCTTGCTCATTAGGCTGATTGATTACCATAGAATGGCCACAAGCAACACATTCGAATGTAGCTGCATAAATTCGTGGCCGAACTCCAGAAATTTTAGTCGTTACTGCATCGATTGCAAGCATAATTCCGATATCATCGGCTCGCAACTGCGAGACGGTCCGAACTTGATCAACTGGAAGATGAATAATTCGAACAAAAGGATACATTGTACTGTGGCCTGCATCCATAAGAAATTGGCGTAGGGCTTGGTTTGATGCATGAAAGTGAAGTTCTGGGTGTTGGACGATATCGTGTGCGAATTCATGGTCAAAACCTTCGATAACCCGATACGACACTTCAAGCGATTGCTCATCAGGCCACATTTGAGCAAGGTTGTGTACCGACTCTGCAAAGTGGTCTTGAATCAAAGAAGTCCAGCGTGCAGGAAGGTCGAATTCTTGAAGCATTTTGGTCACCTATGAATTGCGGGATTGGGTCCCGACTTCCAAACATTATTGCCTACCGTATTTAGCCATAGCCTCGCGAAAACCCTACCCCCTTATTTCCACTGGAGGAGGAGGGCTATGACGGCCATCGTTTACACTGGAAATTCATGTCCACTGCCAAAGGGCCACAACCGCAGATAAGATGAGGAAGGAGGCCGTCGCTTGAACCATGCCGAAGCATGCGTTTGCCCCTACCAATGGTCGTTTTCAACGGTGGGTATTGGATTCTCCTCTCTTAGAAAATCGATTGGGCGACCCCACTGAACGTGAGATTCTTACTCATGTTTCACCTGAAGGAATTAAATTAATGGAGCAGGGAACACCTTTGCCGGTGTTGATGTATTTGGCTCCCTTTACCTCGTCTGGCCCTGCACGAGCTGGATGGAAGGCATTCGGCGAAACATTGCCGCAACGACATGAGCGATTGGTAAAATCTGGAGAGATGGCTCCTGTAATTTTGGTAATGCCTGATACATTCACCTCGCTTGGTGGAAATCAATTCGTTGATTCACCTGTTCTTGGCCGATGGTCAACATGGCTATCTGAGGCTCTAAAGCCTGCAATTGAATCGCGGTATTTGACCAATGGAAATTTCGGTTTGATTGGGAAATCTTCGGGAGGTTATGGGGCATTGATGAACGTAATGCTACAACCGGGGGCATGGGATGCAATCGCTTGTCACTCAGGAGATGTTGGTTTTGAAACCATGTTTTTACCAACTTTTGCTGAAACATTAACGCACGTACAACGGTTTGGCGGTGTTGCTGGATACGTCCAACATATTCGAGATGCTGCTTCGCTTTCAGGCCCTGATTTTCACTCCTTGATGATTTGTGCAATGGCTGCTTCATATGACCCACAACCACCAACTGAAGACAATCCGCTTGGCATTGCATTACCTCTTAACGAAAATACGGCAGTTGTTGAAGAAGAAGCATGGTCGCGCTGGATGAAGTATGACCCTCTAACTCTGATTGAATCAAAACATGATTCTCTTGCTCAGTTGAAGTGCTTATTCATTGATTGTGGCAACAGAGATCAATATCACATTCAATATGGAAGCCGACGGTTTGTCGAACGATTAACTGCACTTGAAGTCCCTCACCAGTGGGAAGAATTTGATGGAACCCATTCAGGAATTGACTACCGATTGGACGCAAGTTTTGCCAAATTATCCAATGTATTGTCATAATTTCAACACATTACCGAGGCGGTGAGTTCTTCAAACGCCTTCTTTTGAAGGTGGTATGGCCGAACCCATGGACTATGCCAGTGCTGGTGTCGATATTGACCTTGAAGGGGCCGCTGTCGCCTCTCTCATCGCATCACTGAGCGCATCTAGCCGTCCTGCAGGAACACCTGGAGCACCTGTTGACCTCCCAGGTGGTTTTGGTGGATTAATCGAATTCGGCGATTCACTCCTCGCTCTTGCTACTGACGGGGTTGGAAGCAAATTACAAATCGCATCTTTACTCAAACAATGGGGTGGCGTTGGAATTGATTGTATGGCCATGAACGTCAATGATTTACTGTGTGTTGGTGCTGAACCAATTGCTTTCGTTGATTACGTGGCTGTGCCAAAACCCGACCCTGAAACTCATGCGGCTCTTGGAGCATCACTGGCTGAGGCTTGCCGATTGGCAAGAGTGACTTTGGCAGGAGGAGAAACTGCATCTTTGCCTGGCATAGTAACAGAACTTGACCTTTCAGGAACTGCACTTGGCTACGTTAAGAAAGGCAATGCAATCACCGGTGAACATTTGGAATCGGGAGACGTGCTCATTGGCCTTCCTTCATCGGGCGTGCACTCAAATGGCTATTCTTTGGTTCGTCGAGTCATGGAGCATGCTGGACACCAATATACCGATGATGCACCGTTCAATGTTGCCAGCATTGGCCGTAGTGTCATGCATTTCGAAGGGAACGATGATGCACCATTCACCCTTGGTGAAGTGTTCCTTAATCCAACACGAATTTATTGCGACCCAATAGTTGATCTGTTGAAGTACGCTGAAGTTGCTGAATCCGAGTTCGCACTTTCCGATATCCGTGCTATCTGTCACGTAACTGGCGGTGGCCTCTCTAATCTTCTCCGTCTCCATGGCTCTTTGGGCTGGCACATTGATTCACCTCTCGCCCCTCATCCAGAATTTGAATGGTTACAAGAAGTCGGTGGCATCGAGACTCGTGAGATGTATCGAACCTTCAACATGGGTACTGGAATGATTCTTGCCGTATCAAAGCAACACGCAGAAACAATCTGTGCTTGGTTGAAAGAGCGTATGGTCGGCACCAGAATAATCGGATCTGTCAATGACCAAGGTCACAAAGTCACCCACGCCCTTGAAGGCGTCGAATTCTCGCACTACTAAGTGCCGTCACTTTACCGTGGTAGGCACCAAGTTATCGGCCATTGAAGGCTAAAGTCACAAAGTCACTCACGTCGTTGAACACGTCGAATCCTTGAGCGCTTACGCACTCAATTCATCGTTCGATGAACGTATATTTCATTCGTTCTTACGAGCTGCCATCACTAAACAGACAATTGCACCGAGGTAAAGAAGTGGTGCCAAGTAGTCTGTTGGGACGTCGAAGTTTGTCCAGTAGGTGAGTGCTTCTTGGTTTGTTGTAACCTTTGATGAAAGGTCTTCTGCATCTGCATCTCCAATCTCAGAACTTGATTCGATCGAGAACACTGCTTGCAAATTCGATGCATTTGGTGCGGTGTGTTGCTCGGTAATTGGGCGCATGTCCAACCAGAAAGTGGATTCCGAAGAACCTGCGATAATTGCACCACTGAGTTGTTCTGCTTGAAGAGTCACTTCACTACCGAAGTAAACTGGTAGAGCACCAGGCATTGCGTCAAGCAATGTACCGGTGTTCAAGAGTTTCGCTTGAATCGGACGTGTCAATGGGTCAAGAGATGCTGAACAGTCATCAACTGCGATGTTCTTGAGAGTGGAGGTACCTGTGCATGCGATTTCTGCAGTTGCATATCCAGAGAGGTCGACCATGTCGCCATCCATTGTAAGGAATCCACCTGTGGTTCCAATACGGGATTCTGCAGTGATAAGGCCGTATGTAGCGGCCATCTTGACATCATCTTTCCATGCGAAGTATTCACTTCCGTCAACAGCCATCATCTCGCCTTTATCGCAAGAAGAGACCTCTCCTGTACAGATGGTGTAATCTGTTCCTGTGTCACTGACAATTCCGCCAGAGCCGTAGTATGTTGAATTGGATTCAAGGCTTGTCCATCCAACGGTCATATCCATTGGATTTCCTGATGCCAAGAAAGCGACAACGGGGTCGTGCCATCCGAGCAACCAGTTATTGAATTCTTGAGTGAGGTAGGGAGTTGTACCGAATGAACTCACCAAGAATCCCGGGACAAATTCTGCAAAGATTGGAGATGCAACAAAGAAACTCAATGCCTCTGCAGCATTCGCATCAATACCATACAACATCGAAATAGTCGTAGCATTCCAAGTCATTGGCGTTCCTGCTTCCATTGTAACGAAGTTGATTGGAGGAGTCATTCCACTCAATTCACCATACATGAAGAGAGTTGCTCCAGCTGAGGTAGTCAATCCGAGAGGACCATACAAGATGTTCCCTGCTTGTTCTGGAGTGATTGAAATTGCTGTTGCATCGGAATGTCCTGGGATAAGACCTGCTCCCCATGCACCGCCCATGTTGAGGCTGTTGGAGAGATAGCCGCCGTTAAGTGAGTCAGCTGAACCAAAGGTGGTGTTAACGAAAAGGGAGGCAGTCATATCCCCTGTTCCGCCTTTCAAAACCATAGGCAAACTCTTGGCATCAGTTAGCCAAGCACCAGCCCACATTGCAATTGCTCCGTATTGAGTTGCATCAAGACCGAATGCAGTCATGGCTGAAGCAGGATCCATCTGCATGAATGTTGCAAGTCCGAAAGCAGTGCTATCAGCATTTGAAGCAAGAAGACCTGTTGGAGCATCTGTATCATCTCCTGCAAAGAGGAGGTTCATGGCAACCGTGTTGTCAATCGTAATACCGAGATTTGCAAACCGAGATGATGCATTCACAGAGGTTGTAGGTGTAGCAAACCAAGTTGCATCGCCGCCACCGTAGGTAAGGAATGTTCCGCCAACACCGTAGCATGCTGCGTGGTCTCTAGCAATTGTTGTTTCGAAGTCTGGAGTTGTTGCATTTGCCATTGCCATGTATCCCCAAATGGTTGCACGTTGCATTGTGCCGACATTGGCAAATCCATTCGCAGCGTCTGCCATTATTTCGGTGGAGTTGGCAGTAGAGTATGCGGCGCAATGTCCTGCAAAGAGAAGAACACCAAGTTCGCCAGTCAATGCTGCAGATTCACCTGTTGGCATCATTGCTGTATCCATAGCTGTTGATACATTTGTGAAATCCGCTGTTTGACCAGTTGCTTGTGAATAAGTGATTGTCTCACCATTACCTGTCATGTTATTCATTTGAGAACCATTGATTGCTGCGAAATATATATCAAACGCACTAAACCATCCATTGGCAACTGCTGCTGGTGCAGCTGCAGCTGCGTTTGCTTCAGGCATTCCCATTGATTGCATTTGTGCCGAGGCACCTGCGATTTGTGCTGAGATGGTTGTGGCTGTTGCAGCACCTGCTTGCATGTTTTCAAGATCATTGCCTAACATTCCAGCTGAAAAGCCAACTTTGGTCAATTCCATGATTCCATTGACGGCCAATCCGGTTGCTCCAATCACTTGAGGGGTGAAACCAATGTTAAGTTGCGTGATTTCAACATCACAAGGAACGACGGTATCAACAGAGCATGCATAGGAAGTATTCTCGTGGTAAGTGATTGTTCCTGCGGTTGAATTGTGAGAAGTAAAAGTTCGGTCAGAAGTGATGGTGTAGGTGACCGGTCCAATCTTTTCATGGGTTGGAGCGCTGCCGTTAGCAACTTCTGCTGCATTGGTTACAGTCCATCCATAGAAGTCTCGGTCAGTTGTCGAGGTCGCCCAGTCGGATTCAATATCTGTACAATCATCATTGGCGCAAATATT
>JAPKCL010000130.1 GCA_028822955.1 Candidatus Poseidoniaceae archaeon | reverse complement strand
ATGATTGTTCAATATGTTGCTGGCGCCTCACTCGGTGAACTTCACGGGCATGCAGCGCCTCGTTCTATCTTTTCAACTTCAACCTCGGCAGGGCAAGAAGACCATGTGAGCATGGGTGCAACTGCATGTTGGAATCTACTTCAAGCCACTAACCGCCTCTCAGAGGTTTTGGCTTGTGAATTCATCGTTGCATGTCAAGCATTAGAATTCAATGAAGTACAACCATCAAAGGTGATCGTTGCCATGAAACAACGAATTAGAACAGTCGTCGAACCATTGGAAGGGGACCGAAGTACGAGTGCTGACATTATTGCTGTTGCGAACGAACTTCTCGATGGGAAATGGTTGGCACGGGTTGAAGCCGAAGTAGGACGCCTACCACGTTAATCATCAAAGAATTGATTCTCGAGTTCATCAAGTCCAGTCAGTTGCCGGATTCTAAAACGCGCAGTTGCCTCATCAGTTGCGGAAAATACAGACGAATTGATATTGAGGTATTGTTCTAATTCCACTGCCCTACGAACCTTTTCTTCAACGGCAGCATACAATGTATAGGCTTCATCAAGTTTGTAACTTAACGCTGCCTCTGCTTCAGACACATCCAGACCCATCCTCCTCCATTGAAGAATGCGTTTGCGCAGAAGTGACAACGTGAAACCTGTCGATGGTAATCTTGACAACATCATCAATTGAGGTGAACCATCTTCCAATACTTCTAATGTGTCGAATTCAAGTTCGGTATCGGTGACTTCAACCAATTCAGGATCGCTGCTACTCACATTTTCATTATCCGTCTTTGGCGAACTGAGGTCAACTGCTGGAGCTTCACGCCGTAGTCGTGCTAGCCAAAGTGATTCAAAAGCTAGCGAACGTATTGGTAAAAGAATTGTCCATTGAGTCCTATACACAGATTCTCGCAACTCACGAACGAATGAAAGTACAGCATCTTCACCGTTGATAGTCATAAGCCATTCAAGCCCCTCAAGAATTACAATGCCTGCATGGTTTGATAGATGCCGTAATATGTGGTTGCGGATTTCACTTATGTCTGGGCGAATCGCCCCTTCAGTTGCCCTTTCTGTAAGCCAATATGCTTCGACGGAATTTATGTCAAGGTGCTCAAGTAAACGACGGTGCGGCAATCTTGAGAACAAGAGTATGTGTTCTTCACTTGATTGACTTTCACGGTCAACCCAGCCAAGAGTTTCGTCGTCACTGATGAATTCTGTAGTAAATATTCGGCCTTTTTCGATGTTCTCACCCCGCGCATACGACTGCTCGTATTACGGGTTCATCGTTCAAAGTCTATGAATCATTGTATCCGAAGATGCCATGGGAGGAACAGGTGTGGTAATGGCTGACGAAACCAAAGAAGAAATTGCAATGGCCGAATGTGGGGCTTGCAGAGCCATCGTACCGCTTAATTCCGATAATTGCCCAGAATGCAATATTTCTTTTTCCGGCGTATCCGATGAATCACTTGGAGAATGTGGTGCATGTCAAGGTTTAGTTCCTTTGGACTCCACTAAATGCACTCACTGCGGCACTATCTTTGTCGCAGATGATGTTGTTGATGTCTTGAGAAAGTGGCTTGCTGAAACTGGGATTTCAATACCGATTCTCTTCAAAAAGTTCGATAAGGATGGAGACGGTCAAATCGATTCTGCTGAACTTAAATCTGGACTACTTAGCCTAAAGTTGGCAGACCTACCACCTTCACAAGTTGACCGTTTAATCGAAACCATTGATGAAGACGGAGACGGTCAAATTGATCTCGGTGAATTACATGAAACAATTACTGGCGAAGTATACTCTGAAGTTGCAAGTGAAGACGCGACACCTACTGAGGTAGTCGAGGAAGATACATCAGAAGATGAACCCGAACAAGAGGAACTGGAAGATGCATCAGAAGATGATACATCAGATATAGCCGCTGTTGAGGAGGAAGATGAAGAATCGGAACCTGAACTTGATGACGCCGATGATGAGGAGTCTGAAATTGAAGAAGAAGAGTCAGATGACGATGGCGGAATTGAAGACGCTGACCTTGAAGAAATGGACGATGTTCTCGATGATATCGAAAATGAAGAAGTTGAAGAGTATGAAGTTGCCGAACCAATTTCAATTTTAAATCTCATATCCGATGCAATGGATGAATCAGGAGATACTCCGTTCAAATTTTTCAATATACTCGACAAAGATGGCGACGGCAATGTATCTGTAGAAGAATTCACCAGTGCAATTGAAGAACTTATTGATACTGAAGTGACGTCAAAAGATATCGAATCATTCTTGGTAAACGCTGACGACGACGACGATGGCGTAATCGACATAATAGAATTCGTTGCTGCACTCGAATCTTTAGAGGATGCGGATGAAGCGGTCGGTGACGAAGCCAGACTTTCGAAAAAGGTAGACAAACCCTTCCCGACTGAAATGCAACGAAGAATGATGGGTAAGCAATGGAATGACATTGTTTGGCCACTCATCCACTTGGCCTTTGGACTGTTTATCGCAGCGTGGCTCATCAACGGATTGGGCGGTATCGGACCACTTGGAGTTGATGGAACTGGTGGAAATATTGCTCTTGAAACGGCTTATGAAATAGGCTTTGATGGTTTGAATGAAGGGGACATATACCCTTGTGATCCTGCAGTTCAAGTCGGAGAATGTAAAAACTCACTCACACCTCTCTCGGGAGATGCATCATCAATGCCTGCTGGATTCTATTGGGATGGAATCCTCATGATGGTCCTCGGAGCAATTGGACTCATCGCTTCACTTGGTACTCACCTTGCTATCGTCCCAGGTTGGCGAGCACGTACCAAAGCAATGAAAGAAGTAGAAGATGATACTGATGAAGCGCGTTCAGAAGAATCAGACGAAGAGCTTGAAGACGAGTTGAATGAAAATGATTCTGAGAGTGAAAACGACGATGAACTTGACGAAGATTCCGATGTCGATTCCGATGCAGATTCCGAAGATCAGGATGATGTGGAAGGAGATGGAAATGATGACGATATCGACGTCGGCTCACATGTAGGTTTGGCACTCGATGATGAGGAAGTCTTTGGAGTCATCATTGAATTTGACGATGAAGAAGAGACGGTAACTATCAAGGAAGATGGTACTGGGGACCTTGTCACCGGATATCAAGAAGACATGTTTGTGGAGTGAAAGGATGACCTCTCACGACAAACTCGAGTCATTGAAAGGTAAATCATCTTGTCCAGTTTGCGGTTGTATAGAGCAGACTGGCAGCATACGCTGTTCAGAATGTGGTACTTTCCATTCTGGAATACACCTCGAAGAGCGCGAAGCACCTGCCCCTAATTCTACCCCAGAACGTGAAGTAATCGACCCTTCACTCTATTCACTTTCAAACCAGCACGCTATACCCGAGGAAGATTTTGAAGAGAGTGAGAAGATTTCATCATGGTCGGGTGGGTCTACAGACTTCACGATGTCTGATGAGGAAGAGAAGCCATTGTCAAAGATTGACCAAGACGAACTTGAACTTCCAGAACCTGAATCACTCGTAGATTGACTTCTACATTATTAACTTTTGAGAATGCAATAAATTAATTGACATTCAAAATACTAAAAGGAAGAAATCATACAACTGTGGTATTCGAATGGTGGGCTCGGAGAGAATTGAACTCTCGATCTTTGCCATGTCAAGGCAACGTCATAACCCCTAGACCACGAGCCCCTAGGTAGCCTGTCCACTGAAACGGTGTATTAAACCACATCGGTGTGGGCAGGTGAATTCAACTCACGATCTTGGAAATCTTACCGGTACATCCAGGCTGTGAGCAAACACCGCCCATTCGCGTTCTACCATTTTTCATTTTTATGAGCTGACCATCTTTAATCGGCCCATACGTTTTGCACTTTAGGCAGAATCCTTCAACAACATCCATGAGAATCGTTCTTCCCACAGAGTGGTTCGTCTTAGATTCTTCGCAAACGTCAATATTTTTCTCCAATACATGGAATCTTCAATTTTTGCCCCTCCGACCCCCTACTTTGCGCCGATAAACACGAAAAGTTGACTTCTTTTTTCAGTGACTTATGCGGAAAGAGTGTACTGGGGGCCAGTTCCACATCAACCATCAATCGCTAATAATTCGCTTTTTGGGCCAATGTCGTATAACATACATTATGCGACATAACCACCCATGGTATTTCAGTCGGATTCAGTAATGCTGGCGAGGTTCAATGCAGAAAGAGGAGATTCGAACATGCCAACCAGTGGTGGT
>JAPKCL010000129.1 GCA_028822955.1 Candidatus Poseidoniaceae archaeon | reverse complement strand
CCGATGACAACTCTGTTCATTGGTTCTTAATCGACCATGTCAGTAAAAAAATCCTTCAAAGAGGAAAGGATACGGTCTCTCCCGAAGAGATTGCTCAAATCGGTTCACATTCGAATTAAAAGATGAGTTACAATTTTCCAACCGTACCCCTTGCTCAACTATCTAATCAGAGGAGACCCATTGTTTGTGTTTCTTCATGCACACTTTGAACGCATCGCTTTCGAGGTTCTCTCCAAGCCATGAGTGAACATTGCCCCAATCTTGGGCATCGAACCAATCTCGGTCGTGATTAGCAAATTGTCGAACAAAGGGGAATAAGGCGTCACTGAGATTGGTGTCAATCGCTTCATCTTGACCAAGAAGGGTGTTAAGGTCATGTAAGTACCCAGATGCTGCAATACGTTGCTCAATCTCGTCAACATTCTCGTAGCGGTTTGGGTATTTGTATCGGTCCAAATGGAACTTGAATTCATCATCGTTACGCGAAATCCAATGAGACTCTACTTCACTCAATTCCCAACTGAGTACGGATTGCATAATCTCAAGGCTCTCTTCAATCACAGTTCCATCCTGGAGAAGAAGGATAGGAACGGTTCCTTTCGGAGAGATTTCCATCATGTGTTCTGGACGGTCTCGTAATATGACTTCTCGATGTTCGACTTGATAGCCCGTTCGAACGATGGACATTCGAGCACGCATTGCGTAGGGACACCGTCGAAACGAGTAGAGTATGGGTTGTTGCTGAGCCATTGAATGGCCTCCACATCACTCTGGTGGAATTGGAGGAGCGTAGCCACCCTTCACGGCTTCTTGGACAAGAGCCATGTCGGAATCAACCATCATCTGAACCAATTCTTCAAAGGTAGTCCCTGGAACCCAACCAAGTTCTTTCTGAGCAAGGGCAGGGTCTCCGATCAACAAGTCAACTTCAGCAGGTCGGAAGAATTTGGGATTGGTACGAACACGAATGTTTCCGTTTTGGTCGGTTGCGATGGTATCAACACCGTCGCCCGACCATATGAGATTCATACCAACATGGGAGAAACCAAGAGTAATCATGTCTCGAACACTGTGAGTTCTTCCTGTTGCAACCACAAAGTCACCAGGCGTGTCTTGTTGTAACATACGCCATTGCATTTCGACATAGTCTCCTGCAAAGCCCCAATCACGCTTGGCATCAACATTGCCAATCCAAAGGCATTCATCGAATCCATGAGCGATACGTGCAGCGGTCATGGTGACCTTACGTGTTACAAATTCAAGTCCACGGCGTGGGCTTTCGTGATTGAAAAGAATACCAGTACAAGCAAACATGTCGTAGGATTCACGGTAGTTACGGGTAATTTCGAAGGCGAACACCTTAGCGCATCCATACGGTGAACGTGGGTGGAAGGGGGTGTCTTCAGTTTGAGGGACGTCTCGAACTTTACCGTATTGTTCAGATGAACCTGCTTGATAGAAACGGCACTTTGGAGCATGCTTTCGAATGGCTTCAAGGCAACGAAGTGCACCCAAACCAGTAATGTCTGCAGTCATCATTGGCGAGCGCCAAGATTCGGGGACAAAGGACATTGCACCGAGATTGTAAAATTCATCAGGTTGAGCCAAAACCACTGCATTGTCAATTGAGTTTTGGTCAGCAAGATCTCCGTTGACTAAATTGAAATTTTCGTTGACCATCAAGTGATTAATGAGACTTCGGCCGGAGGTAGGTTGAGAGACTCGACGAACCAAACCATAGACGGTGTAACCCTTTTCCAACAACAATTCTGCGAGGTACGAACCGTCTTGCCCAGTGATACCGGTGACCATGGCTGTCTTTCCGCTCATGACTTACCGTAGGCGCCTCCCTTTTTCAATCGGTCGCGTGTTCGCATATCCAAACTGTATAACAATTCAACCTGTCAAGGGAGGATTTGAAGGTGAGTCGCCGGGTGTCGATGTCAATGGCTGCTTCAACGGATGAGGAGAAGAGCGGTCTACGCGTCCTCATCGTTCGTGGTTCATTCGCTTCACTGGGCGGTGCTGAACGCGAACTGCTTCAACTCATTCGAGCAACATCACAACGCTGGGAAGTAAGTTTGGCGAGTCTTGATTTCACGGAAGATGCCAAAGCGTTACTCGATGATGCTGCAATAAGTCTACTCTTACCGGAAAAGCCCATTCAATGGCCGAATGGTGCAGTTGCTGAAGTCATGGCAAAAGCAAGTATATCGGCTGAAAAAATGTGGAAAAGCATAGAGATTCCTTGGGACGAATTTGATGCTGTTCACATCTCCGTTTGTCGAGGCTCCCTTGAAATTCTACCCTTAATTCCCGCCCACCTCCCCGTACATTATCACTGCTTAGAACCTCCAAGATGGTTGTATGAAGATGTGCTTCATCGACATATTGATGGTACGCCAAAACGACCATTATGGCTGACAAAAATGTTGTTTACCCGTCAACGTAAGCGAGACAGGGCCTATGTCAAAAAACTCATCCAACGGCCTAAGTCTTCAATTTCAGGGAATTCTATGTGGATCCAAAAGCGACTCAACACCGTCTATGGCTTAGCATGTGATTCTTCCAAAGAAAACGGCGAGCCACCAAAGCGTGATGGCAATGGTTGTCCGACCGAAGCCACCCATGTCATGCACGTTATCGACTGGGAACTGTGGCCGGAACAACCAACAAAAAAAGAGACTACGTCGCTCAAAAGTGTTGAAAATATTCCTGAACAGTATGTCGTTACAGTCGGCCGCATTTCCCATGTGAAAGGAACATGGGATACATTGCAATCTTTGGCAAATACTCAACTTGCTTTGGTTCAAGTTGGAGGTGGAGACGAAGCTGACAAAGCAGCACTATTGGTTGAAGGAAAGCGAATTGGAGTCGAAGTCATCTGTATGCCGCGTCTTTCTCAAACGCAGTTGTGCGCCTTGATTCGTGGAGCACGAGCAATGGTGAGTCACGCATACCATGAGCCATTTGGACTCACGCCAATCGAGGCTATGGCCATCGGTGTTCCTGCACTTATGGTTGATGAAGGAGGATTCGCATGCACAATGTCGCCAGTCGATTCTGGACAGTTGTTACCTCGACATGACATCAGTGCTTGGAAAGCAGCCTACTTGGATGCCAAAGATCCTGCTCTACGAGACACTTGGGCAAAGGCTGGACGGCCCTATGTCGAGAAGAATTTCACCTTAGAAGTTCAAATTACTGCTCTTGAGAGAATGTTGGTGCTTTAAGCAATCTACTATTCTTATTAAGGGTTGAATTCTTTCTTAGTGTGAACGAAAGAAAGAATGTCAAAAACGTGCTTATCATCGGTGCCGGCGGTATCGGAACTACGCTTGTCGACTTACTTGTACCTGCATTAGAACGCATACAATTGAATACGAATATTACGCTGATGGATGGGGATGTTGTCGAAACGACCAACCTTGGCCACCAACGCTTCTCTCAAGAGAATGTAGGCATCCACAAAGTGAACGCCCTTTTCAATCGTTATTCTGAAATAACGGAATATGTTGAACTCACGGCTGTCAACGAGAACTTGAGAAATGCAGAACAACTTGAAAACTATGATTTCGTTGTCGTTTGTGTTGACAGGCCGGAACCTAGGAGATTGGTTCATTCGCTCGATGTGCCCTGGATTGACCTTCGTTGTTCGGCCGATGGTTGGATGATTCTTTCTTCAGATTCCGATGCTGCACTGGTTGAACAAATGACTCCCGACCATGAACCGATGAGTTGTCAAGTCAAGGGGGCGTTGGATGCTGGAAACCTCGAGTTTGGGTTTTCAGTTGCTGGTACCTTTGGCGCTCAGTGGCTCGTCCAGAAACTACGTGAAAGACGTGGCCCCGTTCAATCGATTGGAAGCCTGACCTATGGAAGCTTCGAGTTTCCTCAAATAAAAAAGAATTCACTGGAGGTGAAGGCATGATCTTGATTCCTGCTTTAGAACAACTCGAAATCACAGAAGACGTGTGGGCACATGTTACCGAAAAAGCACAACAACGTCAAATCGATGATGAAATGCTCCTCGATGTCCAACACCGTGCTTCAAAAAAAGGCCGTTGGGATGTCGTCTATGCCATCTCTTACCTCGCTGGTCTTGAGACATCAGTACTCATCGATGCAGAAAATGTCATCTCCATTGACTGGGGAACTTCAGGACAAGTCCAACTCGCTCCGCCAGTTGGCTGTATTGCTCCGTTCAAACTCTGGGTACATACACATCCTGGATTTGCTGCTTATTGGTCTGGGACCGATACCCGTA
>JAPKCL010000128.1 GCA_028822955.1 Candidatus Poseidoniaceae archaeon | reverse complement strand
TTGCAAATACGTTTGCACGAGCACTTGGATGTAAATTCAAGCGAGTTCAATTCACGCCTGATTTACTTCCGTCTGACGTTATGGGGACCTACATGTATGACCAAAAATCCGGTGAATTCAAATTGCGAGCAGGTCCACTCTTTTCCAACATTCTACTCGCTGACGAGATTAATCGAGCACCTCCTAAGACTCAAGCAGCATTGTTAGAAGCAATGGAAGAAAAGCAAGTGACCATTGAAGGCATCACGCACAAACTTCCGGCACCATTCGTCGTATTGGCAACTCAAAATCCAATCGAACAAGAAGGGACTTATCCTCTACCTGAGGCACAAATGGACCGATTCTTGATGAAGATGAGTATGGGGTACCCTGACCGTCCACAAGAAAAGGCAATTCTCGCTCGACGTAAACTCCGTGGAAAGGATGGACACGATATTGAACAAATCACTTCTCCAAAGAAGGTCGTAGCCATGCAGAAAGCATTGGAAACGGTCCATGTAGACCCTGCAATTCTCTCCTACATTGTTGAAATCGTTCAATGCACTCGAGAAGATCACCGAGTTACCAATGGGGCATCACCTCGTGCTTCACAAGCCTTGTTCAAGACTGGACGAGCCGCTGCTGCGATTGCTGGACGAAACTATGTCATTCCTGACGATATCAAAGATATTGCTTTGCAAATTATCTCACACCGTATTAACATGAAGCCTGAAGCAAAAATCCGAGGGATTACTGGCATGCATATTGTTCGGAAAATTCTCTCCGAAGTCCCCGTACCTGTCATTCAACCTGTTTGATATTCACTACAGAGGGCCTGCATTGAAAGGGGAAGACCATTCTTCTACAAATTGTCGGAGGAGGTGTTAAGTTGAATCCATACAAGATGGTCGTTGCAGTCGCAAATCAGAAGGGTGGGTGTGCAAAAACCACCACTGCTGTGAATATCGCTGCGGCATTAGCCAAAGGCTCACCTCGCCAAGGACTTCCGAAAGCAAAAGTACTCCTCATCGACCTTGACCCCCAAGGTAATTGCGCAACATCATTTGGTGTAGAAAAAAAGAATATCAAAAAAACGGCATATGATCTACTTGCTAATGACTCTGGCGAAGATTTGCCCTTGATGGAAGAATACCTCATTGGACCAGAAGAATTAACTCAATCAATGCGAGATGCTTGGAGTCTTCGTAATAATAACAAGAAGGCGCCTGACAACCTCTCTGTTGGACATTTGTGGCTTTTACCCAGTGACATCCACCTTTCTGGAGCTGAAATCGAACTGAGTCACAAAATCGGTCGTGAAACTCGATTACGAGAAGCCTTGATGCCAATCATCGACCAATTCGATTACATCATTATTGACACACCACCTTCCTTGGGTTTACTTTCAATTAACGCTATGTGTGCAGCGAACTGGGTCATGGTGCCAGTTCAAGCAGAGTATTATGCCCTTGAAGGCTTCAGTATGTTGATGAATTCAATAAAAATGATTCAACGACGTATTAATCGGAACTTGAAAATTTTCGGGATTGCGATGACCATGGTCGATGCACGCTCAAAACTAAGCCGGCATGTGTGCGATGAAGTCAATCGGAAGATGCCAAATAAATTATTCAAAACCACGGTACGACGCTTGGTAAAAGTCGCAGAGGCACCATGGAGTGGAGCACCGACGGTCTTACTCAACAAGCCAACGAATTCTGGTGCAGGGGCTGGGTCTTTGGAATACTGGACCTTATCCAAAGAATTTCATCAGCGCGTAATCGAAATGCGACGAGAATTTGGTGTCAATGAAGATCCGAGGCTTTTACTCGACCGGAAAAACCGCTGAAGTACTGTTTGAAGAAGCACATTACCCCTTGAAAACGATGTTTCATTGCATCAACTGTTCGGACAGGTTAAGTAGGCTATAGAACAAAGAGGGTTCGGGATAGTCATGACAGGTGAAGGGATGACCTCGGTCAGTGTGAGTTACGAAGTTCGAAGACAACTCAACACAATGCGAACGATGAGTGGACACAAAAGTGTCAATGAACTGCTTACAGACGTGGTACGGGCACATAAAATTTCGATGATGAACGGCGAAATTGAGACGCTACGAGAACGGATGAAGGCTGTTGCTGATGTCGACATTGAACACCTCGTTGACCGACTAAATCTCGCTCCATTTAAGGTCTGATTTTCATGATGGAATGGCGCCCAAAGGGCTATGAATTCGATACCAAAAACCTGGTACGGGCCTTATTCAGTGAAGAAACTGATGAAGGTAAATTACTCGAAGCTGCTGCATGTGGCTATGTTGAAATCTTTGCTCGTTCGGGTGCTTGGAATGGTGTCTTGTGGCTGATAATGAACACGCTAAAGCAAGATGGAAAACCAGTCTATACTGGAGAAGAACTTGGAAAACTGCGAGAATCTTTGCCCATTGTTTGGCGTTAACCTTCAAACCGGTTTAGTTCTCCATTCGGTAAGAACGCGATTTCATTGGTTTTTGTTGAGCCATTCTTGCCCATACCATTTCCATTGATCCATTGTCCAACCTTCTGGGAGGCCACTGCTTGGCAATGGCGGCCCTTGTGATGGCGTGTCCACCGCTTCAGGCGCAAGGGTAGGCGCAGTTGTTTCAATACCTGCAATTGATTCCAGGCTGTCTTCATCACCATACAAACTTGCAGCATCAATCGTGTTTGACTGTGTTTCCTCTTCAGACAAACCATCTTCATCATACGTGAAGTCAAGACTTGCCACATCATCATCCCAAGCAGAATCTGACTCAACCCCGCCTTGGGCCGAAAGACCTGCGGTACCTTCGAGCGCTTCGTTTTCGGCAGATTTGTTTTCTTCTGGAATATACGGAACCCCATACATCTTGACAAGTGAACTGGTTTTTCGACGTTTCATGATTACGCCTACAATAAGAATCACAACTGAAAGAAGAACAAATGCACTACCGCCCCACATGACCACTTGTTTAACGATATTCGAATCAACTTGGTTTGTATCGAGTAATCCGGCATTTTTGCTGGCATTCCAGGCAGCGAAACTCAAATCTGAATCACTTTCAGCCTTATCTCGTGTGAGATAGGTCTGATATTCAGCGCTACGCCACCCTTGGCAAGGAAGTGAGAGGTCATCGAAGTTAAGCATGCAATGGTCTTCTTCGGTTTGAACAAGAGGTCGAGTGTCGTCATAATCACTGTTTGAACCTACACCGTCATTGTCACCATCGAAATATTCATTCGGGTCATTCTCCATGTTTTGTGACTCTGTTACATCAACCCAGCCATCTCCATCAGTGTCTTCACATCCATACGATGGAACTTCAATGTAACCGATGGCTGAAGAAGTATTGACAATCCAAGCTTTGGTCGAATTACCTGCCTTCCAATTGCAATCATCAGGAGACGCCCCGGTGATGTTGTCACCGTAACCATCACCATCACCGTCTCTCCATTGGGTACCTTGCTGAGGTAGAGCGTCTGCACCCTGTGCAGTTGTCCAATCAGCAGAGGGATTTGAATAGCCATCGAGATCAGAATCAAGGCAGCCAAAGCGGTCTTGTTTAGAGAATCCGTTCGTGTTCGGGCATGCGTCTGGAGTGATACCGTTTGGATTATCCCCGTAACCATCCTGGTCCGAATCATACCATTGTGTTTGTTCGTTTTTGAATTTATCACCTTCAAGGCCATTTGCATTGTCGCCATAGCCATCGCCATCAGAGTCGGACCATTGTTCATTGTTGCTCGGGAAAGCATCACCGTTTACGCCGTCTACATTGTCTCCATAGCCATCAGCATCTGCATCAGCCCATTGAGAGGGTTCGGATGGAAACATATCTCCAAGGTAGCCGTTGGGGTTATCACCATAACCATCTCCATCAGCGTCAGCCCATTGAGTAAACTCCATTGGAAACGCGTCGATTTGATCGGTAATGCCGTCTCCATCCGTATCAATATCATACAGTCGGATTTTGGATGTGGTTGCAGTAGAGGTGACAATGTAAATTTCTCCAGTGAATGCCTCTTTTGAACCAATCACCTTACCAGATGATACAAAAGTACCTCCTTCGGTGAACCCCGTGACATCAACTTGTGTCAACTTACCATTTTGAGTTCCGACATGATAGGTTGAATTGTCGTATTCCTCTAATGAAACAATAGAACTTCCATGCGATAATGAAAGGGTTTCAACTGCCCAAGTAACGGTGTCATAGCGGTACAGATTACCATTGGCAGTCCCTACAAGTAAATTCCCATCATGGTCTTCCATGACTACATTGACGATTGCTGAAGATTCTGCTAAGTTTGTCAGAGCAACTCCATCGTTCGAAGAAACGTGAACTTTCTTATCATAGGCTCCGATAACAATCCTTCCATCAGAAAGAATTTCAAAAGCACCGAAGCCTGTTTGAATTTGAGGGGAAATGACACCTGTTGGGCCCTCTGAATCGTATTCTTCA
>JAPKCL010000127.1 GCA_028822955.1 Candidatus Poseidoniaceae archaeon | reverse complement strand
ATATTGCAGGATACCGTTTTGTTGACCTTCCTGACCGTGATGCTTTACGAGAACCCTTCCGTGCTCTTTGTAAAAAAGTAGGACTCAAAGGAACAATTTTACTTTCATTTGAAGGAATTAATTTCTTCTTGGCTGGTACGCAATCTTCAGTTGACCAATACCTCGAGTTTTTGGAAGAAGATTCACGTTTTTCTCAAATGCGTCTCAAATACTCATTTACCGAATATCAACCTTTCAATCGAATGAATGTCCGTCTCAAAAAGGAAATAATTTCCTTGGGTCTTGACCACGTCAAGCCTGCAGAGCGCACTGGAGAAGAGATCACACCAACAGAATTCAAGCAGTGGATGGATGAGGGTCGAGAAGTCGCTATCATCGATACTCGTAACGATTATGAAATTCGATTGGGCACTTTTGACAACGCTCTCGACTTAAACATCAAATCGTTTCGAGCTTTCCCGAAAGCCATCAAATCTCTTCCTGAATCCATGAAGGACACTCCAGTTGTAATGTTCTGCACCGGCGGAATCCGATGTGAGAAAGCCAGTGTCGTCATGATGGATGCTGGGTTTACCAATGTCAAACAACTCAGAGGTGGAATTCTCGGATATTTCGAAGAAGTTGGTGGAGACCATTGGGACGGTGATTGTTTCGTATTCGACCATCGCGTCGCCCTCAGTTCAGAACTTGAACAAACCGAAGTGGTGCAATGCTTTGCTTGCCGTCAACCCGTGACAGTTGAGGAACAACAATCAGCAGAATACGTTATCGAAGTATCCTGTCCTCATTGTATCCATTTACGATGATTATAACCAAATCAGCCAATCATCGGTTCGCTCGCCATGGCTCCATACGTGAATCTCATGGCCACGAATTCCATCGTGGGATATGAAAACCAAATGATGTTCCGTTAGCAAAAGTTCGCCGTATGTTCCCGAAGCAGAGTTATTATTCATTCCTGGCCACGGATCGTAGGCTAAGGTAGGCGTCTCATTCTGTTGTATATGCCATAGAGAAGAACCACTCTCTATTCCATCGATTTGACCCGATGCAAGGAAGAATAAATGCTCTCCATGCGATGCAAAACCGAGAATATTCGAACTGGCCATCCCTGCTCGTAAATCGGTTTCCACTTGTGTACCGCTAACCGTTCCATCGGTCGAACAAACCTCATGCGCTACGTTCGGTGCGACGCAATCGAACCAAAGGCGCTGCTGATGAACAAGACCACCTGCCCAATCACCGGGTGCAACGATGGAGGTTGACAAAATCTGATTTTGACCAGAAGAGAGGTTATGCGACCAAACTTGGGGGTCCACTCCTGAAGTTAAGGCATCAAACACAAGGAGGTCCCCAAGTTGATGAATCCCGAGATACTCTCCAACATGAGTCGTCGGGTTTCCAGTTCCTTGATGCTGTAAAGTGGTGATCCAACTCATACTCCCATCATTCAAGAGCCGGACTAATTGTCGACCATTTTGTGCTTCTGCTACTGCTACTAAACCATCTTCAATTATCAATGGCGCATTTGGGCGACTTGCACCCGTTGGGTTAAGGTCCCAACTTTGTAATTCAGCATCCAGAGTAAGCAGATAGGGTTCGATATCATTTCCTGCTTTAGCAGAGAACCATAAGTGGGTGGAATTCGCATGCAGCATTTCGGTAGCGAACGTTGCCATTCCAAATGAAAGCGTATCGAGACTTTGTTGTTGTGACGACGAGTATGATGGATGTGAAAAGACAGTCGTGGTGGTCACACCGTCGCTCCAAACCAAAGCATCATTGGCGGTGTTAAACACTACCCCTTGGCCCCATTTAACCAGTTTAGCCGAATTGCCAAGTGGTAACGAATCGCCGTTATCTGCGACTCTTTTGGTTCCGGTTACTGTTGCATCGCTGACCCATAATTCACGACCATTCACTCCATCATCGGCATCGAAGAACACCCGTTCGCCGTATCCTGTTTGAACTGAATTCAGTCCAATGTATTGTCCAGGTAAAGCATCACCATTCGGATTGATGTCGAGCAGTAATTCTGTTGAAGCTTCCATTCCTTCACTGATCCAAAGTTCACATCCATCAATTCCATTGACGCCAGCAGTCAAAAGGCGTTGTTGTTCAACCATCCAAACCATTGCATCGCAATTGGTCGTCAATCCATTTGCTACACCTGTTGCGAAATCTGAAATTGGACCATAGAGGAGTGCTGAACTGCAGATTTGAATGCTGCTTCGCACCTCATCATCGTGTAATTGTTCATCAAATGCAACACCTTCGCCAACTCCATCATCGACTCCAAATCGAAGTATGAGCCCAGATGAGCACACGGCCGGAGACGGTTGGAGATGTTCGACTAAAGCCGGTGCTCCATGGCTTCCAGCATCACCTTGAGCACCGTTCATACCCGATTGTCCATTGTTACCATTGCTTCCGATTAAACCATCGCACAATGCCTCACTCGCTTCTCTTTCATCTTGATTGAGTTGTCCATCACCATCTGCATCCAGCCCACTGTGAATCAGGATACCTCCCATTGGACAGGTGAGGTTACCGACCTCCAACTCTTCAATTTCAATCCGACTCAAATCGGGTTGTAGCGTGGTGCCTGGATTACCTTGCGGTCCTGAGAGTCCTTCCTTTCCATGGCACACCTTTGTCGAAGAAGTTACTTCATCTTCATCGAGAAAACCATCTGAATTGAGGTCATTGCCGATATAAATTTCAACTCCGCCTTCTGTACAGATCGAATCTGCGACCCGCCCTTCGGTTCGTACCAAGATTTCTTGAGCATCGCCACCAGTATTATCCTGTAATGAGAGTGAATCAAGTTGAACAACTGAATAGGTCGAAAAAGTAAGTGCAAGTACCAAGAGAAAAGTTTGGATAAAAGTGAACATTAACTTTCTCTTGGGCTTTACTTGAGGTTTTGAATTCGGTTTTGGCTGTTGCCTTACATTGAGTAGTGGCACATTCTTGTGGCTTTGCTTGGGTGCAGGTTCTCCTGCAATAGTGGCGCCGACATCCATTGTTGGGGGGGTTGACATGAATTGACTAAAAACAGTCAAGGGTATCAAAACCTTCGGTTCAGGCGTAATTTAGTGGTTTTCTATGTTCCTAAGTCTTTTTTTGAAGGGGGTGAGTTCAAGGGCGTCCTTTTCCTGCACAGATACATGGACCTCCCAGAACGTCTTTCTGCCCAATTGGCTGGTGAAGAAGGTCCAACACGACAAAAAGCAGCACGTTTGGTCGTCGACTTGGCGGTTACAGCCGAGGCTGAAGGCTTTGTCAAAGTCGACCACGCCCACGTATCTGGCGTTTCAGTCATCACCGGTGGTCATGGCTTACGCCGTTTTTTATCTGACCTTTCCAGTTCAGGAGATGGCAAGGTTTCGATTCCAACTACTTTGAATTCAGCAGGTTGCGATAAAGAGAAAATGAAAGAAATGAACATCGATTGGCCTGACTTTTTGGAGCAACAGTTTGAAATTGTTGAAGCCTATTCAGATCTCGGTATTCAAGCAACTCTTTCCTGCACTCCTTATGACCGAGGAATCGTTGACGAAAGTGGAATCGCATCATGGGCTGAATCGAATGCAGTGTGCTTTTCAAATACCTGGACTTCGTTAATCACGAATCGCGAATCAGGCCTTTCTGCACTTGCCACAGCACTCACAGGTTTTGCTCCTCGATGGGGGCTTCATCTTGAAAAGAACCGTCAACCGAATATCCACGTGAAGGTCGAATGTGAACTTCATACACTTTCTGATTGGTCAGTGCTTGGTGATTGGATTGGCAAACAAGTACTTCCTGGCTGGGATGTACCTTGGGGTCCAATGCCGTTTATCCAAGGGCTTCCATCTCGAGCGAGTTTTGCTCGAAAAAAGGCCCTCACTGCAGCTGCAGCAAATTATGGTTCACCAATGCTTTGGGCAGAAGGCCTCTCAGCAGACCCACCGTTAGCACGTGGAGAAGACGGTGAATGGATTGCACCAACGGTTGGCTGGCAAGGTGAATTAGTTTTTACCGCTGCTGATTTACAGGCACGGTATGATGATTTAGCGCCGATGGGGCAAGTGGATTTGATTGTGATTGGTTGTCCGCAAGCGAGTCTTGAAGAAATTAGGATTACGGCAGCAGCGGTCCGGTCCCATGCCGAGATGGGTGATAGAATTCCAGACCAACGACTTTGGGTGTTCACGAGTGGGGAAAATTACGAACTCGCATTGGCTGATGGCAGTATTGATCTGCTTGAAAGTGCAGGTGCCGTGATTCTACAAGATACCTGTCCAGAAGTTACACCTTACAACCGAGCACATTACAATCACTTGTTGACCAATTCGCTCAAGGCTGAACATTACCTTACCAGTGGTTTGAATCGACTTCCAACAAGTGTAATGCCCATTGAAGGATGCATTGCACATGCCTTTGACCCAACGTTGTCGGCAGGTCCTCGTCCGCTTTT
>JAPKCL010000033.1 GCA_028822955.1 Candidatus Poseidoniaceae archaeon | reverse complement strand
CCAGGAAAGAACCTCATCCCGGATGATTGCTTAACGCCCCCCTTCCCGCGAATTCCACGTAAGTCTCCAACAAGTCAAGACGCCATCACGGCTCTTGCCCTATGGCACCATGGATTTGGACGTATCACAACGCGTGTCTCGCGTGCAGAATACATCGGGGTAGAAGGGTTTTCATTCTCTCCAAAATTGTATGCTGATTTTGGTTTTGAAAATCAAAACACACAAGACTTGTCCAAATTCACGGTAGCCGTCACCCAGTATGAATTCGCAACACATGATGAACAGGGTAAAACGCTCAAACCTCGGCCCTACGAATGATTTGGTTACGATGTCATACAATGTCGGCGTAGTAGGTTGTGGCCGTTGGGGCGCACAGCATCTTGAAACACTTGTAAAACTAAAAAGCCAAGGTTTCGTTGACAGAATATATGCTTGCGACACCAACTCAAATCGTTTAGAGGCGATACATCCATCAATTGACGGGGTATTTCAAAACTGGATGGAAATGCATGAATCCGTCAAACTTGATTTGATTTCTGTTGCGACTCCAAATGCGACTCATTCTCTACTTGGAATCGCCATGTTACAACAAGGTCTTCATGTTCTGGTCGAGAAACCCCTCGGACCGTCTTTTGATGAGGTTAAGCTTCTATGCGATGCTGCCCAAAAAAGTACGGGCACTCTCCATTCAGGGTATCTTTTACGCTACCACCCTGGAATAGAATATGCTAAGCAGCTCATCAAAGAGCATGTTATAGGGCAAGTCAAATCCATCAGGTTCACGAAATATTCTTCACGTCATAAACCAGCAAACGGCAATGTTATTGAGAATTTAGCATCACATGCATTTGCTCTCATCCCTTCACTTCTTGATTCCGAATCCTCTCCACTCTTTTCTGTTGCAATAGCGCTTGAAGACGGTAGGCCGGCACCCATGTCTACCGCATCTCGAGCGCAATTCCAGATGGTCTACCCGGGCAAAGGTACGCGTCCGAGCACCGAAGCGGAAGTACATGTTGGATGGGGGCAAGCAGACAGAAACCGCCTCACAATTGAAGGAACAAAACAGCACATACGCCTCGATTTTAGAGAACACAACTCGATAGAATGCGGGTCGCTAAGAACAGGATACAAGACACTTCTAACTCTTCATTCGACTCCCCCACTCGAAGCCCAATACAAACACATTCTTTCAAACCGCAATACGCCCCTTGAAAGTACTGATGAACACCTTCGTACAGCCTCTCTGCTGGATAAAGCGACATCACTTACCCACCAATATCATCTCCAGAACAGAGAGAATTGAAACCTCCTCTTGCGAGTCTTCAAGAATCAAAGGCGCTTCGCCAGTGACATGGGCCTTTCCTTTGTGACCGTTCAACGCATGTTCCTCGGGAGTTTTATTGTCTCTTTCATTACATGGATTCTCCAAGGTAACCTCATGGATGCCACACTGGCCTTCATTGGGCTATCAGCCCTCACGGGAATTACCTGGGGTTTGTCTGAAAAAGACCTCACTTCCGAAGCACTTGGCCTTAACGCTGAAGGTATTCTGGTCATTTTCAGTTTTCTCGCATCAATTGCTATCTTTGCTCAAATCTGCATCGGCGTATTTGATTTCCCAGTTGTGGGCTCCTACGGCCTCTCGCTGTTTTTCATCGGCTCCTTTTGGTGGACTGGCGCACTCATCCAACCCAAAATCAACTGACTTTCGGCTGTTTTTTGATGCGAAGGGTGAAATGCTCCTCGTACCGACCATGACCGATTGCAATGGCTAAGTTCGGCGACCACCCCTCCCTCCCACAACCAATTGAAGACTTGTTGATGGACCTCGTTCACACTGTATTTCTCAAAGCAGATTGCCCACCCAGGGTAAAGCAAGGCTCCATCGGTGACCTCAAGTTAATCGAAGTGGAATCCGAACAAAACTGGGATACATTACGTATGGAGGCATTACAAGATGAACTTGCTGAATTGGTTGAAGATAACCGCCATCGGAGCGATTGCTTCCTTGAAATTGACCGCAAAGGCTGCAAAGTGATTCAACTTGGAGATTTGCGGATTGCTTGTGCGTGGCCTCCTTTTGCTGATGCGCGCGAAATCACCATTGTCCGACCTGTTGCTAAACTTTCTTTGGACCATTACGAATTGGATGAGCGGCTCATCGAGCGCTTAGCCGATCATCACCGCGGCGTCTTCATTTGTGGCCGGCCGGGTTCAGGGAAAACAACACTCGCTCAAGCAATTGCAGAATATCTCGACACCAAGATCGGTGCAATGGTCAAGACCATGGAAGCGCCTCGTGACTTGCAATTAGCCGACCGAATAACTCAGTATGCCCCTCTTGAGGGAGACCTTGAGAAGACTGCAGAAATCATTTTCCTCGTTCGCCCAGACTTCGTAATTTTTGATGAAGTCCGCCGTGCCCGAGATTTCGAAATTTTTGCAGACGTTCGTCTTGCGGGGGTTGGCCTTCTTGGCGTAACACACGCCAATTCCGCACTCGAAGCGATTCAACGCCTGATTGGAAAAGTCGAATTGGGTCTTGTAAGCCAAGTGCTCGATACGATCATTCACGTTGAAGCAGGTCAAATTCAACAAGTTCTTGAATTACGAATGACAGTAAAACCTCCAACAGGAATGCAAGAAGAACTTGCTCGACCGGTGATTGAAGTCGTTGAATTCCCAAGCGGTAAAATCACTCATGAAATGTTCGCATTCGGTTCTGAAATTGCCGTTGTACCCGTCGAAGGGCGCGCTGCTGTTGGTGTATCGCCGCTCAAGGCCCTCGCAAGAGACCAACTGGTCCATATGATTCAACAATGGGTCGGCGTCCAATGCCAAGTTCAATTCAAAGGCGAAACGAGCGCGACAATTTACGCACCCCAAAACATGATTTCCACCCTCATTGGTAAAGGCGGTGAAAACGTTCGTCAACTGCAAGAAGAATTAGGAGGCATGCACCTCAATATCGAATCGTTTGAAGACATGCCCGAAGGCCTGAGGGCCCCTAAGAAAGCCCACTGGGAGGACGACGAGTCAGATCGCCGTAGCAAAGGGAGTCGTTCTTGGGAAAACCAAGGGCGTGGTTCAAAACCTCGTAAAGGCAAGAATAATCGGCGATGAATACGAATTCCTAGTAAGTGCGCTAAAGAATTCTTGGGCCAACAAACGTCTCAATCAGAATCCTCTGATTGAGATTAATATCGCCAATATTAAAAGTAAACTTCCTAAAATTGTGAACGCTTTTTTGACAAACGCCGGCTCGTCAGTTCTCGATTTTATTTTCTCCCCGAGATTCGACCAGACAAACATGGCTAAGATTCCGCCGCTTGTGGTAATGGCAGATCTGGTTAAAATCCCGATAATACCTCCACCGAAATCATCCAAGAACTTCGTCATTATCTCTGATGGTGTATCGAGCGTTTTGTTAAATGCGCTAAGCCAAGAGAAAGGGTTCATCTATGCGCTTCACCGCCGCTTCATTGATGGCTCACCCCAATGACGGTTCAGGACGCGCACCCGTTGCGATTGTCCGCCCAACCACTTCGGTGACAAGTGGGCCTGCTGTCACTCAAAAATTGGTGAACGCCTCTGTTGCCTTTGGTAATCTACTCAAAGGAACATTTGGCCCCAACGGCCTTGACAAAATGATGTACAAAACCAGTGGTGAGACTGCGGTAACCAATGATGGTGCAAAAATAGTTGCCGAACTTTTGGTCAAACATCCAGCGGCTAAGGCCTTTGTACAACTCGCTGAATCCCAAGAAAATGCTTGCGGTGATGGCGTGACAGGGTGCCTCATTCTGGCCAGTGAACTTATGCGTGAAGCAGGACGCCTTTTGGAAAGAGGCCTTCATCCATTGTTGGCGGTGAAAGGCTATCAAGCAGCACTTGCAACGACACTCGAAGTCTTGGACCAACGGGTTGAGCGAATATCCCCGACCGATATCGAGCGACTTCTTTTGGTTGCCAAAACCTCAATGACGGGAACCGCGGCAGAATCTGGTAGCGAACATTTGGCACGCTGCATTGTCGATGCAGCCCAAACTGTTGCTGGAGAAAGTAACGGAGTTCTCCATGTCCGAACCGAAGATGTTCGAATGACAAAGCGTGGTGAAGGAACCCTTTCTGACACATCTCTCCTACAAGGTTTGGTTTTAGAACGCCGATTCGAACTCGATCGGATGCCTCGCCACCTACCGTCAGGTAGAGTGGCAGTACTTTCCTGCCCTATCGCCCTTGAACAAAGCTCTCGAGAGGCAGAAATTGAAATCTCATCCCCTGATGAATGGGTCGCCTTCATGGAAGCGGAGGAACGCATCCTCGAAAAGAAAGCACAGCAAATTCTTGAAAGTGGGGCAACTGTTGTTGTTTGTGCTGAAGAAATAGATCCACGCGCCCTTCACCGCTTCGTCGATGCCGGGTTGTTTGTTCTCGGTAGTTTTGAACGAGCGGGTGCAGAAGATGTAGCAAAGGCTTCAGGCGCACAACTCATTGACCACCTCGATGACCTCACAGCGTCGGCTCTCGGCACTTTTGAATCAATGAATGTTGAAATTTTTGAAGGCGATGATGCCCGAAGAGAGCGTATCCATCTTGATTTCGGTAAGAATTCCGGCCTTGCTACCGTTGATGTCGGCGGCGGCGATGGTGTTGCAACTGAAGAAATCATTCGTGGATTGTACGATGCATTATGTTCGGTAACAAGTGCAATGGAAACAGGTGAGGTTCTGTTGGGTGGTGGAAGTTTACACATTGCTGCCAGTCTGGCAATCAAAGAGGCTGCTGAACAACACGGTGGCCGAGAACGTCTGGCCATGGAAGCATTCGCCCGAGCACTCGAGGCCATTCCATCAGTCTTGATTTCAAATTCGGGTAACGACCAACTTGATTGTTTGCTCGAACTCCGATCTCAACACCGTCAAGGAAATTCTACTTTCGGCGTAGCTGAAACGGGTCTTTGTGAGCCTATTGAACAAGCATGGTCTAGCGCAGAAACACTCGCACATGGATTGGAAGCAGCTTGTGATACGGCTTGTGGCCTCTTGCGAGTCGACCAAGTAATCTCAGCCCGTGGCGACTAATCCGACAGAATTTTCAATTTTCTGCGGCGCTATGTTCAATATCATCGGACCAATGCATTCGATAACGGGAATCTTCGATGAGCGCAACCTCAACCCCGCAACCACGTGCCTTACTCAGCGTTTATGACAAAACAGGAATTGTAGAATTTGCAACCTCCTTGTCACAACACGGCTTCCAACTCGTATCGACAGGAGGTACAGCTCGTACTCTTCGTGCAGCAGGCCTCGAAGTTATCGGCGTTTCAGATGTAACTGGTCATCCAGAAATCTTTGATGGTCGCGTCAAGTCACTCCACCCTGCAATCCACGGTCCACTACTCGCCCGTCTCGAATCTGAAGAAGACCTGAAAGGCTTGGCAGAACTTGGATATCTACCAATTCAAATCGTGGCATGTAACCTCTATCCCTTTTCCGCAGCAGCAGCACAGCAACCGCCATTGGAAGACCCAGCACTCCTCGAAATGATTGATATCGGCGGGCCAACGATGGTTCGCGCTTCGGCAAAAAACCACCGAAACGTCATCATTGCGTGTAACCCATCACGTTATGATGAAATTGTATCTGCACTTCATTCGTCATCATCGGTTGAATCTGTTGGAATGGACTTACGCCGAAGTTTAGCATTAGATGCATACGAACATACTGCAGCCTATGACTCAGCCATTGCAGACGAACTTCATGCTCGTTGGATTGGTCGGCCTGAACTGAGTGATGTTACGGCTGAACAGACCGAACGCCTCCCCTCGACCCTTCTTGCATCCGCTGTCAAAACCCATCCACTGCGATATGGTGAAAACAGCCACCAAGCTGCTGCAATGTATACTGACCCGCGTGAGTTTGGTAATCATTCTACGCTTGTAACTGCACATGTCGAAGGCGAAAAAGATATGTCATACAACAATTATTCCGATGCAGACGCCACACTTCGCCTCTGCCGCGCTCTTTCGACCGATGAATGGCCAAACACTCCACATGTTTGTGTAATTGTCAAACACAACAATCCTTGTGGAGCGGCTCTGGGTGCTACTCAGAAAGAGGCCTATGAAGCGGCATTAGCAAGTGACCCTGAATCTGCATTCGGGTCAATTATCTGTTACAATGAACCACTTGAAGTCGACACGGCCAAAGCAATGGAGGCGCTCTTTATCGAAGTGCTCATGGCTCCAGCATACAACGATGAAGCGAAAGCAATCGTCATGCAAAAGAAAAACCGCCGAATCCTCACCATCGAATCTCCTGGAAACCGCTTGGCGTCCCTTGAGCGGATTCTCGTTCGTAAGCCAATCGAAGGAGGATGGCTTGTTCAAACCGAAGAAGCACCAGTTATCGACTGGGACAAGGCGAAGGTAGTCACGAAAAAGTCGCCAAGTGAAGATGAAATAGCAAGTATGAAATTTGCAGTTCGAATTTGTGAACAAGTGAAGTCAAACGCCATCGTTATGGTTCAAGGAACCGCCACAGTCGGCATTGGGCCGGGCCAAACGAGTCGTGTAGAAGCGGTTCGAATAGCTGCCCGACGTGCAGGTGAGAGGGCCAAAGGTTGCGTTCTTGCATCCGATGCATTCTTCCCGTTCAAAGACGGTCTTGAGCAAGCTGCAGATGCTGGAGCGGCATCAATTGTTCAACCAGGTGGTTCCATTCGGGATCAAGAAGTCATCGATGCTGCTGATGAGCGAGGTCTTTCGATGTTGTTCACGGGACACCGTCTTTTCCGCCATTGAACGCTTATTTCGGAATATCACCCCGATTGTTTAAGTCCAGAAACTTGCGGCTTCAAGCATGAGCCATCTCAAGGATATTCAAAAAACATATTTCCAACATCTCGTTGGAGCATGGCGAATGGCCTTTTGGTTCGGGTTTGGAAGCCTTCGCCTCATCATTCACGGTCTTCTTCCAAATTTTGATACAGAAGCAGGGCATTCAACAGTTGAGAAGTACGAAGGACCACCGACCGAAGATTAGGCAGTGGTCGGAACTTTCCATCCTACCCACCATACTCCGATGATGGCAACAAGCACAATTAGCGTTTGACCAAAACCAGGGTCGCCTGCTTTGGTAATAATCCAAATTGAGGCGATTGAAGCGATACAAATAATACCTCCAATGACCACTTTAGAGTGGAATGGTAGTGACCTTCCAGTTCGGTAATATTCTAAAAGCCCAGCACCAAATATTCTATTTGTGAGCAACCATTTGAACATTTTCTGACTTGAGCGAGCATAACAATATGCTGAAAGTACCAGCCAAGAGGTTGTTGGCCATCCTGGTACGAATATACCAATTACGGCAAAGACAACTGCAAGACTTCCGATAACAATCCATATCCCTCGGACAAATGGATTAGTTGAAGGTTTGTGTTCACCAAGAACACGTTGAATAATCTCTTCTTCGGCCAAATAAAGAAACGGATTTTGAGAGCCCTCTCCACCTTCTTCGGTTTCCTTTGAAGAATTTGATGCGACCTTTTCAACCATGCTCCTCGCTTAACCGTAAGGAGAGGCCCACAAAAAGTGATGGGCGCGCTTTTCCGAAGGGCTCAAGACATTTACACGGCAGCCCATGTTATGGCCAACGAGATGGGTCCACTTCGAACCGGTTCTGCTTTGGACCCTATTCGTTGTGCAATTCTGATTTCAGGATCAGGCTCTGGTATGCAAGCGATGGTCATCCATCAACAAACACAACTTGATTGTGGACATCGAACCGAATTGGTAATTTCAGATAATCCGGAGGCAACCGGCCTCCTGAAAGCTGAGATACTCGGAATATCGGCGCATTGTATTGTATTGCCCCAAGAGGCAGACCGTACACTTCGCCGCCATCTCCACGAACAGCAGATACAAGATCTTCTACAAGAGCACCAAATTGAATTAATTCTTCTCAGCGGTTATATGCGCCTTGTATCAGCGAATTTTGTTGACGTTTGGGCTCCTCGCATCATCAATATCCACCCTTCTCTTCTTCCCGCATTCCCGGGGGCGCATGCACACCGTGATGTGCTTACTGCTGGTGTTGAAGTGTCGGGCTGTACAGTCCACTACGTCGATGCAGGAATGGATTCCGGGGAAATACTTGGACAGCGCCGAGTTCCAGTCTTCTCCGATGATGAAGAATCATCTCTTGCTGACCGAGTGAAAATTGAGGAGCATCAATTGTATCCTGAAGTCATTGATCGAATTGTTTCGTAATTTGAACTCAGTCAAGCGGCGTGTTGAAATTTTTCATTTGGCCAGCGAACTCGCCAACTTCAAGAGACCGATAATTGGAAAAAAGGGAAGACACTCTTCCTTTAGAAGGGCTCAGTTTCCACTCTGACGGGCTATTAGCAAGCAATGGTTGGCGAACCCCATTCTCGTCTAAAGGAACCCCTCCACCGCAGGTTAACAAGAACTCCATTCCTCCACGCTCTAATTGAAACGAGTCGCATGAAATTAATTGAATCGGTCCATCGATTCTGCCGAATGCCCATTCTAATATTTCGGACAAGGAGGTACATGAAGGCGGGTCTGGCCAGGTTTCCCCCTCAAACATAGATTGGCGAGACACATCACCGCAGAGAGTAATGATCCGCTCAACACCGCATTGGGTGGCAAGTGAATGTAGGCGCTCGACCCCCCCTTCCATCTTTGCTTTATCTTGGCCCATTCGGCTACTTTTTCCACCTGCGAGTAATATTACAGTTACCATTAAATCACCTTAGGTGAGGTCTTCAAGCCCATCTAATGCCGACTCAAGTTCTGCTAACAGTCCTCTCACGCGGTCGAGTAATGCTTTACGTTCTCGGCTTGAACGTGCTTCAGGCAACCACTCCAGTAAACGGCGAACATCTTGCGCATCACGTGCAACCGTCCATTGAAGCACAGCCTCAAGCACCGGGTCATCCGTGGGGAGAAATCGTTCACTCATACATACACGGCGTCCGAGCAAGGGCTTCAATTCTCCTGTGAAAGAACACGGTTTCGAATCCTTTCAAACAATTCTCCACCTGCAGGGGCGGCCGTTACAAGGCCGCGAACCTCGCCCACCTCTTCTTTTCTTAATGAGAGGAACAACACCGCCACCTGATGCCAAAGTTTGCTCTGCCCAGCCATTGCAATAAGCCACGCATCATCGGGGACTTCATGCCCTCCGCGAATCAACTCCTCGCCGATTTCAAGTAAAGCACCTAACGGTTCTTGTTTTTTGAAGAGATGAATAAATGCCATCCATGGCGATTCTCCTAACTCTTCTTCAGACATATTCGCAAGCAAAAGCCCAGTCAAGACAAGGTCTTCTTGCCCGTGGCGCTTCCACAGTGAAGGAATCAGTTTTGCGATACGGCGAGTATTCTCTTCACCACTGGTAAGAATCCAAGATGCGATATCACGCATTTCAGGATTTGGGCAACCGCAGTGAAACGCATATCCTCCAGAGTGGGCCAATAGGTCAGTTGACGGTTTCGTCATCATGCCAGGGACGCCAGAGTCGTAGGCGCCTTTGAGAAACTTCAACATCTTACGATGTGATCGAAGCAGTTTTGGTTGCGGCTCACCGAGGTAATGCGCTAATTTTTCATTCACTTCGACCACCATCGGAGGTCTTCTTTCGAACGGTATCAAAAATATCGCCGACAAGACCTACCGAATCGCGGAGGGTATGGAGCATTTTGTCGACAACACTCGGGTCCTCGAATTTTTCTTTAACAATTTCACGCAACAACGTCTCAATGCTCTGATGCTCATCATCATCGATTTCAAATTCGGCGCGTAGATGGGCAAGAACTCGAAACTCATCACGTGATAGAGATGCATTTACAATAGCGACTTCAAACACTTTGGTATATATTTCACGAGCCTTTTCCATTGATACAAGTTCGCCAGGGTCTGTTTCCGTTTTGTTCTGAATGGCTTCGTAAATGAGTGCTGGTTGTTCTTCAGTCAACTCCAATGCACTGGCGAGTTTGATGGTGAGGCGCTTCTCTTCTCTCGTGAGCCGGCCATCGGCGAGCATGACTTCGACTGTGCTTCGAAATACATCCAAGTTTCGAGAAGTGGAGGTCGTCACGAGTAGTGGGAAGACGCCTCTGTTCTTCAAACTCTTGTATGGGGAATAAAGAGTTTAAGCCCGAAAAGAGTAAGAGGATTCAAAAGGAGTCGGCCAGTGGGGTAATCATCCACCTCCCTTTCACGCAGTGTGAATTCGTTCACTCTTGCAGCAAATGAGCGATTGGCTCCGGCCAATCATCTTGCAATGGGATGTCGATAGAAGGAGAAATTAAAATGGCTCGAAAACCACACACAGGAGGCCGCCCAGGCGGCTCCAAGCAAGGCAAGGCAATGAAATATCAAATCCGTGCCGATATTAAAGTAAATGGAACAGTCCAACGAAAAGACATCATTGGCGCGATCATGGGGCAAACAGAAGGTTTGCTCGGAGACGAACTGGAATTGCGTAAATTACAACGCACAGCTCGTATCGGACACGTTGATGTAGAAATCGAATCGAAAGGCGGAAAAGTGCATGGACTCATCTTGATTCCAAGCAGTTTGGATAATGTTGAAACAGCAATTATCGCTTCAGCGCTTGAAACAATTGACAGAATCGGTCCATGCAGCTCAATCATTACAGTTGTTGAAATTCAAGACATCCGTGCATCAAAGCGCACTGCAGTTGTCGACCGTGCAAAAGAACTGTTACTCACTATGGTTAACTCAGGCGAAGCAGCATCAAAAACAATTATCGAAGAAGTTCGCTCAGTGATGACCACTGGAACAGCAACAGTGTTCCACGGACTCACATGTGGACCAAACATCGAATCCTCTTCATCACTCATTATTGTTGAAGGCCGAAACGATGTTCGTAATCTTTTGAATTGTGGCGTTAAGAATGCCATCAGTGCTGATGGCGCTGGAACAATTAAACAGGAACTCATCGATCTTGCCAATGGCAAAGAAACCGTGATCCTTGCAATTGATGGTGACCGTGGTGGCGAAATGTTGTTCAGCCAATTGATGGAAACTTTGCAAGTTGATTTCGTTGCTCAAGCACCTGTTGGTCAAGAATGGGAACTTCTCCCACAAAAGACCGTTACAAAGTGCCTTTCGATGAAAGTAGAAGCAAAGAAATTTGCTCACACACTTGGTAAGAAACATGCTGAAGATGATGAAAAAGCAGGCGTTCAAGATAAAAATTGGTCAGAAGGAATGGAAGAAGTGTACGAAGCACCTGAAGCTCCAGCTGAAGTCCAAGAAATGTTTGACCACCTCGATAACCTTGACAAGAACAAGGCCGTTTTCATTATGGTTGATGGAACTGTTTCGGAACCTGTCGGACCTGCAACGCTCTCGAAAGCAGCAGGAAGTGCAGACGGCGCAGTAGCCATTGTATTCAATGGACCATTGAGCGACCGAACTCTTGAGATTGCATCTGAATCAGCTATTGCAACTGTAATTGGAACAAAAGCAGGCAAAGGATATGTTGAACGCGAAGATGTTCAATCCTGGTTAGCTGAAATCCACCGTTGAAGACGACTACCTTCATCTAATGGTTCAACTCTCGTCTCTCTTATGGGCGAAGGTGAATCTGCTGAGTGGCCAGACGACAACACAGACCCTTTCACTGACGTGGGGTCAAAGGATAATCCCTCGTTAGAAAAAGAGCCTGAAGGTTTAGTAAAGCCCGAAGATGAACATAAAGTAGAACTTGAAGAAAGTGAAGGCTCAGAAGTAGTGTCGGAAGAGAATTCTGAAACGGCTAACGAAACAGGCGAATGGAGCCTGCCAATTCGAGCAGCACCCCTTCTTCAACAATTTCATAATGAAACGGTAACAGAATTCCCTCTTCAGCAATCAGTTGATGGTCGAAAAACCACTTCTCTTGTAATTGATGACGACTTGCTTCGAATCATAGAATCAAGACTCGACGATGACGGGCAACGTAGATTGAAAGTATCTCTTTCCATGAAAAGAGAAATTACTGGTTTCAAACACCGTCATAATGAATTGATGCATAAGCATCAATTTCTTTGGCTTGGCATGTTTATTTCTGGAATCGTATTTTTGTTACTCCCTCCAGCTATATTCAATTTCATCGGCGTAATTTTAGTTGCTCTAAGCATAAGGTATGGGTCTCTCATGCATCTTGAAACCCACCATCTTGAGTTTTCTAATTCAGGCGGAATCCATGTGTGTACCTTGCATGGTTACGGAACGAACCGTCCGTTTTTCAGAGCGAGTATGGCTTTACTTGGTTCAGAAATGGCAGGATTATTGAGAACTGGAGTACTTGAAACTGAAACGCTCGACCAACTCCATACTTCTCTAGCAGCTCCAGCGCCTGCACCGGTGCCAGTTCCTATTCCATTGCCGGTCCAAACACCTCAAACACCGATCGAACCACAAGTATTGGTGACACCCATCACAATCCCGCCCCTACCAATGCCAGTTCCTCCACCAATGCAAATACCAGCACCCCCGCAAACAATTCCCGTTGCCCCTCCATCGTTAGCGGGTCCACCCGTGGCTCTTGCAGCACCACTTCCGGTACCTTTGGCGCTTCCAACTGCGCCAGTGCCGACACCGTTGCCTCTACCAGCTCCTCTGCCGCCATTGGGTGCTGCTACAGCAATGCCTCTACCAGCGCCGTTTGGTTTGCCTGGCGCACCCTTGCCTCTCGACGCCCCTCTTCCGAACGCTCCAGAAATTGCAGTAGTTGGCTCACCAGTCGAAGAGACATTGAGCGAAAAAGAGCAGAGTGAACTTCTAAGTGAACTCTCATGATTCTACTATGATTCCACCCGCTGAGGGAAGATTCATGTGTCCGATGAGTTGATTGACTTCTCCTTCTAATTCTTTGATATCATTAGGGTCTGGCAATTCATATTCATCACTTGCGAGAGAGATAGGATATCCGGGCCCAGGTATTCGTTGAAGTGCCTTTCCAAGATCGAAAGCGTCTTCAAGAAACACATCGGTTGAACCAGAGTGTCGATTTTCAAGCCGAGCTCTCATCCATAGTTTCATCGTCTTCGTATTCCCGCCGATTTCTGCTAAGAGTTCAGATTTGAACAGATCGTTTGTATCGCCTTGAGGTAACAACCGGAGCGCTAACCTCAGTATTCGATCTACACGAGTATCGCGCGGAGCAACACCGACATGTTTAGCCAACCGACGACGAACATTCGGCAATGAATCAGCGCCATTGAGTGTTAAATCATCGACTAAATCGTCGAGATTCATCGCCTCAAGGAATTGACTAATATTCGTGTAGATTACTGGGTTAACAGTATTCTTTATCTGAGGTGATTGCACTTTAGCACCACCTACTTCTACAGGTTTTGCTGGTGGCTCTTTCTTTGCTGGTATGGAAATTTCATCCATTGGCTTCTCTTTGATATCGACAGTCACTTCTGGATGAGGGTCCTTCACTTCCACTTCTTGTTCTTCCACCACTTCTACAGGTTCAACCTCGGCTTCCACGGTTTCAAGGATCGGTTCATACGATTCAATTTCAGGCTCCATCGCTTCAAGCATCGCTTCATGCGCATCGCCCAAAGCGTCCTTTGGAACCATTGTATGTCGAATGTAACTTTCCGGAACCGGCATCAGCGTTTGTCGAATTGGTGCAGGCGACCAAGCTTCGAAGACAAAAGCTTCATTTTCACCTTTTTGCGTAGCGAGGTGTTGACTCAACAGAGGTATTTTTTCGGAGAGCGAACTCAGCTGTGTAGGGTCACGTAATTGTTCTTGAATCTCAAGCGCCAATGTTACATCTCTATGCCACGGTAATGGCGAAAGGCGACGTACAAGCCGAGCATATGAACTCACATGCGGTCGCAACGCATTGATTTTTTGTACTGTTGAAATCAAATCTGTTTCAATATCTCTGAGAAGTTGATGCACGGCCCAACCTGAAGATTCTAAGATTGCTAACTCTTGCCGAGCTCGAATTTTCAATCGTTGGTGAATCTCCCCTGCTACAAGAGATGCTCCAACCCCGGGCGCAGAAATAGAGGCCCCTAAACGACGAATGTTTCCTATTTCATTTTCAAATTCTTGCAGTGTGAAACTCGAAGTGGGAATGGCATCATCCGCTTTTCCTTGAGCGACTAATTGGCGCCAATCCTGTTCTAACATCCGACGATGACGGGCTCCTCGTTTAGCCAATGTATCAATCATTTCGCGAGTATTTTGTAGAACATCTAAGTCAACATCGATTTCTTTCATCACTTCAACACGTGCATCGACTTCTTCTCTTCCTTCGAATGAAACATCAAGGTTTAACAAATCTTTGATACAGTCAAGACGTTGTTTGAATCGATGTTCATTCTTTTTCAGTTGCTGTAATGCACTTCTTGGATCTCGAAGAATTTCATCACTCCAGTCACTCATCACAATACCCATGCCTTGGTATCGTTCAACAAGCATCATTGCTTCCAATTCATATTGTTTCCATTGTTGATCTAAACGGTCTACATGGTCAATAAATTGCTCAGTCCGTTCAAGCACACCGGCATCTTGAGCGCCAGAATTTTCACCAGCACCCCAGAGTGGAATGATCTGATTCCATCGTTCAAGAGCATTCAAGTGGTTGTGAATAGAAATCTCGATTTCGGGAAGATTTGTTTCCCACTCCAGTAATTCAATCGGGCGGACGCTGTCATTATGGGGGAACTGAATACCCTTCTCTCTCCACCCATTTAACAAATCATTGAGTTTGGCAAGGCGTTGGTAGAGATTGTCTGCAATTGCATCAATTTGTAAGCGGAAATTCCTCAATTCTGCATGTGAGTTTTCACTGAGCAGCGCCTGCCTTCGTTGTTCATGATGGTCGGCTAATTCAGGATCAAAATGAGTAATTCGCTCGATGATGAGTAGCCTTAGTTCTTCATGTAAATCATGCAAATCATGTAATTTAGCAATCCAATCCAGCCCTTCAATGATTGTCATCGTTTCAATACCGCCGACATCAAAACCTGCGCCATCCAGTAGAGTGGCAGCATTGATGATTGCAGTTCTTTGCCGGCGCTCATCCTCTTCAAGCAACGACAGGGCCTGATCGATTTCATCCACATCTACAGGTGATGCAAGCAAAGGAGAGATGATGGCAGTTGAAGGTAATGAAGAGACGTCCAAAGCATCAAAGCGTGCAAGGAAAGAGGCGTATGCTTCTTCCTGACCCGCATCTCGCCAGTCTTCTTCCGCACTGTGGAGAATTAATTCCCAAGGTCGCCAATCCTTCGCCCAAGCCCGGTATTCTATGAGTACCTGTTCTGCATTCATTGGATTTCGCAACTCTTGTTCCCAGAGTTCACTTTGATTCAGCGAACGGTGATCGACAGAATCACCAAGATAACCAGTTCGTTCTAATAATTCTTGAGCGAGTTCGACAACGAAATCAACGTACACCAGTCGTTCACTGGCTAAACTTTCATCTTCGGTAAGGTACTCTTCAATGGAATCAATGACCCATCCTTCGAGTTCTAAATCTCTCAATCTTTCATGGTACCAAGGGCTGTTTGAATCGTCATCAACTCCATCCATGCCTGTGACCCCAAACGCTCATGAACTCCGAGAGCCTTTCAATGTGAGCAAAGAATCGCCCAGAAGAGAGGGGTTTAATCACTCAAAACGACGAACCATAGGAAGAATTCCCCAGTTGTCGGTAAAAACACGAGGGTGTCTAAAACCCCTCCTCAATGCTCAAATCCTCCGCAGACCATAAAGGGGCAAAGTTCGGGTGGACTGCAATGGACCCTCTAACTGCCGTATTTGGACTCGCTTGTATTGGTGTTGGAGGGGGTGCTGGATTTTGGCTCAAAAAGGCAGACGAACGGCTTCAAAGGCTATCAGAAACAGCCATTGTTCTTCAAGAAGGGCAAGCGGCGCATTTCACTCATCTGAATACTGAAGTCGATGCACTCCAACAACATCTCTCTCACATGACGGGATTGGTTGACGCACTTCGTGCCACTCACCCAGAAATCGACGGAGCTTTACTCGTTCACTCTGTAATCATACAATCCGAACATTCAGCAGACACAGAACAACAATTCTCTCAATCGGATGCGCTTCAAGCACTTGAAACACTCATCTCACCGATTTCAAC
>JAPKCL010000032.1 GCA_028822955.1 Candidatus Poseidoniaceae archaeon | reverse complement strand
GGAACCTTCTGCTGCCCCTGATATTGTGTTACGGTTTGCTTCAACAATAGCTCCGTCGTAAGCGGTAATTCCAGAACCATCTGCAGTGACAATGGTATTGTCGTTGATAGTGAGAGTATGATTGATTGTCCCAGTAACCTTGTGAGAGTTGGTGTCAATACCACTGCACTTGACATTGATTGTGGAGTCAGTAAGAGAACCTGAACTTTGTTTCAAGAACAAGCCATATGCATTGTCTTTGATGTCAAGGAACGAGAGATCGATGTATGAGCTTTCGACATAAATAAGACTGCGACCGCCACCTTGTTGACCACAATCTGCTTCGGTATTGCCAGTAAATTCAGAATTTTGAATACGCATTGTACCAAGGATTCCAGCACCTGCGCCATAGGCACGAACGGCTGCTGCATCGTAGCCATTGCCATCAGTCCCGAGTGTGAAAGTTGAATCTTTAATCAAAGGAGAGGCTAAATCAAGCGCAATGATGTTTGAGGTATTGATGTCCGCGAACGTGAGGCCAGTAGCAGTCGTTGACGAGCCGTCAAACACCAAGACACCGTATTGCTTACCACTGACTTGGTTGGTATCAAAAGGAACACCGTATGCATTTTCAAAGTGTGCATAGTTGATTGAAGTAATCGCTTGGTCAATCGTTGAACGGATAATCATACCCGAACCGCAGCCGGAATCACCGTTGTAATTCGGATCATTACTGTTATTCGAATAACAGCGACCGGTGACGGTATAATCAGTAGGAGTTGACCAAATAAATCGAGCTTGGTTACCGGCCGAGCCCGAACTTGCACCGCATGAACTGTCTCCGATACAAATGGCGCCTTCAACGTCGATAAATGTCCCAGGTGGGAGATTAATGGTCGTTCCAGCATTGACAATGAGCTTAGCACCCTCAGCAATTGTAACGTCACCGTTAAGATTCACAGTGCCTGTCCAAGTTTCAGTACCGGAGATGATCCCCGACTTTGTTTCGTTCACAGCAGACGCTGCTGGTATTGTAATTAATCCAGTTAATATGGAAAGCAACAAGAGTGCAACCAACGATATGCTTTTGCGTGATGTAGAATTATTCAAAATAGACACCTCTTCCTTTGTCCCATATCTACCTCGAATATAATACTGCGCCTCTATTGTCACTTTATAAATATCAATTTGAATCAAAAATATCAATATTTAGTGGTTTTTTGTATCACTTTAACTTAAAAATATCATTTTCTCAAAACATAAAATCTACCGAACGGTACGAAGTGGCCCTTTCAACAATGAAAGTTAAGATTGCCCAGTATTGTCAGACTCAGCAGGCAGGAACCTGAATTGCCAAATCAAGATACCAATCCATGGCTTGGAGTTGGCCATATCCCCAATGATCGTCATGTGCAACCAAATCCTCATATTTTAACGAGGAATTCATCAGTGAGAGTTTTACTTGGTCAATACAATCACCATTCGATGATGACGTTGGTTTGTATTCTGGAAATGCTTCGAGAAGTAATGATAAGGCTCCAGTGACGAAAACAGTCGAATCAGAAGTACCACTACTCGAATACCAACTATCCCCGACCCCAGTACTAATGATGTTCTGGCCAGGTGCAATAACTTCAGGTTTCATGTGAGGGTTCTGTCGAAGAGTTCCATCTGAAAGAACTTGTGAACCTGCAGAAGAGTTTGCCCATACTGCTTGGTCTCGAGTCGATGCGCCTACGGTGATCACACGAGGGACATTACCCGGTACTGAAACCAAACCATCGTCAGCCCCTCCACCATCATTGCCTGCAGCAGCAACTACGAAGATTCCCGAGTCGACTGCTCTTCGAACAGCAGAGACGCTTACGCCCTCGGTTTGCATTTCGATGTTCTGCTCCCCACCGAGAGAAAGAGAAATGATATCTGCTTGGAAATTATCTTGGCACCAAGAAATAGCATTGGCGACAGTTTGTTCTGAACCACTGTTCATATCGTTCTCATCAGCACCGAGGGCAGCAACCATGGCCAGTGTGATATTAGGGGCAACACCAGTTTGGTGGCTACCAGAAACCAATATGCCTGCCATGAGTGTTCCATGAGAAATAAATCCATAATCAATCGGGGAGCTTGAAGTCCCAATCATATCTTTAAACGTAACTTCGAGTTCAGAAAATGCAGGATTGCTCAGGTCGATTCCAGTATCAACCATGCAAACTCGAACTCCAGACCCCGTGAGTCCAAGTTCAGAGAACTCATCGAGTTGCGATTGTTCATTCGCCCATTCAGACTTCGGTGGAGAAAGTTCCAGAAACAGAAGACCTGAATCCCAAACAACGAGTAAGATAATCACAAGTATCGCAAATACAGTGCCGTTCGTGGCCAGCATTCGCTTACGACGTACACGAGCAACTGGAACGGCATCCAAAGGAGCCCATCCGGTGACTTCGGCACGCCAGCCATCTTGGAACCCTACTGCTGCAGGGTCAATGGCCGAAAGAATTCGAGAATCCTCTGGTTCTGGAAGCAAGTCCAAATGTTCCAGACCCTTCATAGTTCCACACCCATGGTATCACATCGACAGAGTTACCTAAGTAACTCTGGATATAATGTGTTGTCTCAAATCAGAATCGAGTTGATGAAGACTTTGAGCGAGCAATTCTGAAACCAGCATAAATCACAAGGATACCGAGTAAGGCGATTGCTGCAACGAACCAAGTATCTGCTTTGTCTGCATCGCTTGTTTGAATGTAATATTCAATCGAAAAGTCAATGGTTTGTTCTCCATCTTCGATACCAATTTCTTGAGTTACTTGAGAACTATCGTCTCCAAGAACCTCAACACGAACTTCAAACCGAACAGTGCCAGAAGCATCATCTGCAGTCAAATCAAATTCAGCATTCGTTGTACCATTTGGATTAAGAGTAATCGTCTGAGTACCTAATGATTTACCACCTTGGATACTCGCAGTGACTGAAACATCATCACTTCCCAATAAACCGAGGTTTGTGACTGGAATCACAAGTTTACCCGCTTTGTCAGCAACGTTATCTGAAAGGGTTACAATTGCACCTTGATTAATGTCAAGTTTAATGCTCGCTTTCGTGATCTCGACATCGAAGGAATCGGTGAAAACTCCATCTTCACTGGTGACTCGAACAGTAACTGTCTTGCTACCAGAGGTGAAGTCGTCAGAAGAATACGCAGTAAACAATTGTGAGCGACTGTCGCCCTTTGCAATGCTTATGACTGAATTCATAGGAGTTACTTCCCAACCTTCTGGAATGTTATCAACAAGTTCAATGGTAAAACTATCATCACCGTTTCCTGTGTTTTCAAGCATAAATCCGAATGAACTACTGCCGCCAGTTCCAATACCAACTTCGGTGACAACGTCACTGAAATCAAACCCATAGATTTGAGGCACTTGAACGGTGATTGCAATTTCACTGGATGGTGTTGAATCGGTAATCAAGCGAACCTTGAGCATATGCGGGTCTTCCAAATGCCAGGCTTCGGATTGGTTTGCTGTTAGAATACGTACTCGGAGAACTGCTGAAGAATCAACACTTGTATCACCGGAGCTGTTTCCAATTCCGAGTGAAAGTTCATATGAATCGACAAACGCAGTTCCGTTCCAGAATTGAACATTCCAGTCCGCTTCATCGGGTGAAACACCAATTTGTCCGAGAACATCAAACACTTGAACAGTTTCTGTTCCTTCGTAATCAATATCCAAATCGAATTCAATAGATTGGTAACCTTCTCCTTCAGCGATTGCTAATAATGCAAGGTCTGAATCATCTAATGATGTTGCGTTAACCATACTTCCTTCAACCAGTGTAATTGTGGTATCGGAGTTGATTGTACGTGTAAACGAAAGAGTAACTGGAGAACGGCCTTCTGCAACCTGAGTCACAGTACCGCCGATGTATCCCATCTCAAGGTTCAATTCATGTTGAAGCGTAATGAAGGAAGAATCCATTTCCACTTGTCCCGCAGGTACAAGGATGCTAATGCCACCATCGCTAGCAACTTCAAGATCCCATTCGATGTCGGAGCCAAGAGCGAAAGTAATCAATACGGTTTCATTGAGCATTGACGAGCCATTATCAGCAGAACCTGCATGGTGTTCAACCAAGTCAATATCGGTCCATGAAGTTGTCAAGTCAATCCATCCACCAAGAGACATCTCTAGATCGAGGGTTGCTCCATCAGAAATACTTGCATCGAGAACGCCTACAGCAACACCGCCGCCGTTTTCTCCAGCATTTGCTTCTGTGACGACAACGATCCACTTACCAGGTGCAATGACTGCAGACCAACTGAGTTGGTCATTGTCAAACACTGGAGTAATCGATTGAGATTCGCCAGCCATACCACTTGCAGGGTAAAGAACAACAGTCGATCCATTCAATCGAGTTGCATCGTTAATATCGGTAACATTACCTGAAACACTTACATTTCCTGCGGTCATTTCTATATCGTAGGATTCCGGTTCAGAGTGAACAGGGTAGGCACTCGTGTTCGAGACATTGTAGACTTCGGTACTGAAACCTTCCTTGCTCACTGAAACTTGATATTCATCTTGAATTGGGACAAACAGAGACCAAACACCGAATTCATTGGTTGTTACGTTGGTATCAATCTCAGAATTATTCATTCCAAGAATTGTTACGGTTGTGTTTGCAACACCCTCAGTTCCATCAGGAATGTCATCATCATTCAGATCCCAGAAGACCTTTCCACCAATTTGGACTTCAAGTTCTGCTGTGATGAGTCCGAGATCGATGATACCATCAACGGCTGATTCAGTCGTGAATGGTGTAGAAGATGTGTCAAGAGTCCAATGTTGTTGAGGTGAGGTCTCGTTTAGGAACAAACTCCAGTTACCTGGCATCAATTGTTCGCTAACATTTCCACTTACATCAGACTTTGAAAGAGTAACATTGCCAAATCCATCATGACTCACGAGAGTCACACGAATTCCGGACATGTTGTCCTCAGTATTGAATTCTTGAAGTTGGAACTTCATTTCAATAACATCAGAAGATGACAGACTCAAGCCGGTTCGAACAGATGAATCTTCGCCAACCGTGAATGGATAGCGAAGTGTTTCAGTACTGTCGTTATCTGCCAAGAATGGAGCCACAATTGCGACCCAATCTCCTGCAGGAACGTAGGAACTGAAATTACCATCGGAATCGGAGACCATGTTAAACCACAAATCATCGGCTTCATTTCGCAGTAGGAATTGCTTCTCAACAGCGCCACCACTCATGTTGGTGAGTTCTCCAGTGACCAAGTAATCGTTACGTAGCGGGAATGCAATTGCTTCTTCATACGCTTCGATTCCAACAAGAATTGGGTCAAACGCCTGAGTACCAATGAGTTGGTAGTCAGATGCATTTTCATCAGCAGCCTGTGTTGTGTTGAATTGAAGACTGTAGATTCCAGGCTCAAGTACAACGGTAATGTTTCCAGCAGAGGTGTAGTCTGCAGCTGTGTAATTGTGCTGTTGGCCGTGAACGTTAAGAGGCATCAGAGTGAATGAAGGACTCACAAGTGTTCCGTTTGCAAAGACGCCATCAGCACCTTCATCCATGAAGATATTCAATTCAATTGTCAGATAGTCTGGAGAGACAAACAATTCAATCGCACTTGGGAATGAATCAGGTTCAACAATGATATTGTAATTCTCGATACTGGAAGAGTTCAATGCAGCGTCCTCAACTGTGAAATCCCATTCTCCTGTGGCAAGATGGAATTCGAAATCACCTGTATCAGCAATTGTGGTCTTCCATTCGAGTCCGTCTGCATTTGTTGCAACAACTGTTTGAGCGCTGTAGCCTGGAACAAGTCCATCCCAACGTGAAGTGTTCTCGTAAAGATAAACAAATCCTGTTGTGGAAACAGTTGGTTCAAGGTACATAAGACCATTATCGAGTTCTTCATCACCAGTGAGTACTAGCAATTTACCGCCAGACATCTGTGAAGCAATACTGAAAGTTGTCATGTGGAAATCATTACCACTTGGTAGTCGAATACTGTAGTTACCGTCGGTTTCCACAGTCGTCGAGAAGGACAAGTCACTGGAGATGAAGTCGATTACAATGCCCGAAGCAGGCTGACTTTGTTCCAATTTAGCAGATTCCCCTTCAGCAGCCCATTCGGCATAAGATCCCTCGAGACCGCCATCAATAACACGGATACTACCGTTGACCCAGGTTCCAATTGCATAAGCACTGGTCATTGAGATATCTTCTGTTTCAAGCACGATATGGTCGAACAAAATGTAATTGTTCCCTGTTTCATCAGAAACTGTGTAGGCACCCATCGGTAATTCAATGTAAACAAGTCCATTTTCATCCGAAGTTGAGTTAACTGGTCCAAACAATGGATCGTCGTTCGTAAAGGTGACAACACGTCCAGATACATCAGCAAATGCCTCTTGGGTTTGTGCGTCAACTGGAGAAGTGAGTTGAAGAGATACATCGTGCATCTCAGGGACACTCATCGACAACGAAATGTTTTCTGATGAATCTCGAACCGTGAAGGTTTCATTCAATTCATACCAGCCATCGTTGTCAACGTCCACTCGGTAGTAGTACTCTCCTGCAGCCATAGGACCGTACGAGAAGCTACCATTTTCATCGGTTAGGATTTCCATAATTTCATCATGACCCAAATCGACATCGATTAACTCAATGGTTTCGTTCGAGAATGGTTGGTCAAAGAAATCATCGAGGATATCTTCAAAGATAGAACCTGGCATAGTCATAGCTAAATCATACGAAGGAGATATTTCGACGTTCACTGGGTCTGGCAAGAGAACTTCCTTACCATTCTCCAACTGAGCAATCATGTTGTAAACACCAGGAATCAATCCAGTGATGTAGAATGAACCTGCCTGAACCATTGGTCCAGAGAAATCACCAGGACCGACAAACAGTCCAGTACCGTTGAGTGTTCCAATTCCTTCAAAGGAACCTGTAGCTTCAAACGAGTCACCTGAGTGTTCGGTAACTAATGTTGAGATTCCGTCAGAGGTGAGACGGCCGTTTGCTTCTACTTCACCATCGAGAAGGTAGACCATTGGTGAGGCTGTAGCATCTTGGATACAGAGCGTTTCATTCGCAGGCATTGGAGCTGTTTCGTTATCGAGACAAGAAACAACACTTTGGTTCGCAACCCATGATGCAACAAGAGATCCCTTTCCGTTCCAAGTTCCATTACTCGTGTAAACACGGTTATCTGCAATCGAACGAGTAAAGGTTCCAGTAAAGTCATCAGCAAAGGCAACACCGCTACTTTCAAAAGTTCCATTTTCAGTGAAGGTTACTTCACCAGTTCCTTGTAGGATACGGGTGTCTTCAGACGAGAATGAACCATTGGTTGTTGTGAGCGTGTAGTTTTCAGTCATTGACCAAATGTTACGCAAAATGAAATCAGTACTGACAAGTGCATCACCGTTAAATGATTCATGACCAGTCCATGTGACTTGACCAGAAACACCACTGCTTTCAACAGCGATATCGAATGGTGTCGTGACATCAACAAATCGGTCTGCTTGTTCTGCAGTTACGTTGAGTTGAGACTCACCGAGCCAACTCATGTTGGCAACCTCGCCGAGAATCGCAGTGATGTCGTTTGTTACACGGTCATCGTTGTTCTCTGTGAGGATATCTCCGAGTCCTTGCGAGAATGCACCAGAACGAATGTTGTCTTGGGCAGTGATTGGATTGTAATCACCAGCATATGCGCTCACACGAATTCGACCGGCAGGTGCATCGAATGACCAATGGCCATTTTCATCAGCATCTGTGAAACCAATTGGAACCCAGTAAGTATCCGGATCGAGATCTTCAACACCTTCGCCAGAGAAGGCGTCACGTTCAATCAACAATCGAACGCCAGGTAGGCCTTGACCATTATCACTCATTGTGACTTGACCAGAGATTTCTGCACCGGAGTAATACTTGAGAATCTTCACAAGTGTGTTGGTTGATGAGATACTGGAGAATTGTTGTTCTGCAGTCACTGAACTGTTTGCTTCAGGTGAATACCAATTTGCGATAACAAAGTGGTTTTGCATAGCACCTGGCAGTGGTAGAGCTTGGGTAAGAATACTACCTGGGCTTCCGGATTGACCGAAATGTTGCGCAGGTTGTGGGTTCGATGAACCTGAATCAATTCCAAGTGATGATGCCCCATATCCAACATATGTTCGTGCAAGCATTGTATCAAAGAATGCAGCGTTATGGTCAACACGGACATCTTGAACTTGCAATGGGTCAATATCTGCACCCGATTGTTGGTTAAGGAAATCCTCTGTAATTGCTTGGTCGACTTCCACACGGGACATTTCATCTGGGAATTCGCCACGCATAGTTTCGTAAACCTCATCCATGTAAGTGGAGATATCTTGTCCACTCAAGATGGTTGGAGCACCGAAGATACCCATAGGTTGTCCTTGGTTGTAATTCATATCCTGAGTATAACGGCCGGCACGAGGGTACAATCGGTTGTCGATTGCAAAGTATCGGATTTCATGGTCACGTTCAATCATGTCACCTGGAGCACCTTCGTAATCTTGAACTGAGTAATATCCTTCAAGATTAATCAAGTCGTCATACAGGTCAACGATCTGACCGTCATCAAGACTGTTTGTAATTAATTGAACAGTCAAGGAAAGACGAGTATTCTTGCGGTGAATATGGGTTGCAACTGAATCGTATTCTTCAATCAAATCAGCCGTGTACCAGTAATCTCCAACGATGTAATGGGTTGTTTCATACACATTGTCAGCACCTGTTCGAATATTGTTTGTGAAGGTCCGGTTGGCTTCAGATTGTTCAGACCAGTCCCCGTCAACACAAGTGGCTGAGAGAGTATCGGTACAGAGCAAACGTTCTCCATCCTCGTAAATACGCCAATACTGAGTCGATGCGTCAAAGATACCATCGGTTTGGTGGTGGCCGACTGCCATAGTAACATCGTCATTGGTTTGGAACACTTCGAAACTGCTGAGTTCTGCCAATGTAATCATTTGGTCGTTGTTAGGGTTCGTAGAGATGGTCGTAAAGAGTTCCATTTGGTCATCGTCGAGATATTTATCGACGATGTTGCTGTAACCGGAGGTGAAAGTTGAACTTCCAGTGTTTGCCTTGTTGTATTCAAAGTCACCTTGACCGAGTTGCCAGATGAACATTGAAACGAGGTCCTCTTGGCTACGAGCAAGCAACATGTTACCAGTTGCAGGGATTCCAGATTGGAAGTTATCAGAAACGGATGGGTGTTCTCCGGTATCAAGAGCTTGGAAACCATAGTCCCACCAAGAAACGAACGCTGGACGGTCCGAATACGCTTCATCAGCATCTTGGGCCGCAAGCCATTCATAGGCAGTATTCCAACCGTTGTCATTGAATCCGGAACCGAATGAGCCCAAATACCAATTGCCATCATAGCCACCGTCATCAAGAAGTGAAAATCCACCTACTTCCCAACGGAATGCGTCAGGAATTATGTTGTAGATTACTTCATCGATTTCATCTTCAGCATTGTTACTGCCAGGAATTGCAGCATCAAGACCATAGGTGAATTGTTGGCCGAGGAGCATGATCATGACGAGCATGATTGCTGAGAATGAAGGTGTACGCCATACTGCAATTCGAGCACCACGGATACGGTCTTCAGGTGAACGGATACCAAGTTTCTTCCAAGTCTTCACCAAACCGCCCCAGTTTGCCCACTTCCAGAGAGATACAATTCCCCAAGCACCGAGAACGGCGATTGCTGGTGTAGCGTTGAACATGAATCGTGCCGCAGTCCAAGCCATAAAGGAGGCTGCAAGAATCCAAACTCCGAACACAAGTTTTGTTTGCTTACGTTCTCGGAGGGCAGACCAAAGACAGAGAACACCCATAATCAAAGAGAGAACGAAAGTAATCGGACCAAATTGAGCAAAGAGTTGCCCGCGGTCTGGTGCGTTTGCTTCAGCAACTGTTCCGAAAATCTTTGTCTTGGTGAAATAGCCACTACCTGTAAACAGGACATCCCATGCGTTTGAGAGGTTCGCTTGCTTGAGGAGCCAGAGTGCCAAGAAGAACACAACACCAGCGCTCGCAAGTACGCCCAAAATAAGCAACCAAGGCTTGTCACGGAATCCGGTTGTTACAAAGCTAATTGCCAAAGTAAATCCGATGATAAACAAGAACGGTTGGAGACCTGTTCCATTGAGGATAAGATCAATTTGTGGATGGCCATAGAAAGGAAGAGCCATCAAAAGATTGATCGAAAGCATGGTCAAGAACAAGACATTCAGAGTGGTCGAGTCACGACGACGGAACATGTTCAAAGCAATTTGTGCAGCATATGCCAAGAAGAGAATCGATGGTCCTACTACGAAACCTTTCCAACCGAGTGAAACTATACCGAAGCTTACACCTGCCAAAACTGCAGCGGCAAAAGCGGCTTTTCGCTGTTCGATAACCGCAGAGATTGATGCGATGAAAGCCATTGGTGTAGCAGAGGAATTGCGAATCAATCGCTCTGTCCCTGCATACTTGACTGCTCGTAACCAAAACATGAATCCGAGGGTGATGAAAAGCATGATGAAACCATCGTGATCAGCAAGAGCCCAAGTTGTGTGGCTGACGTGCGCAGGCATGAAGGCGAGAAGCCATGCTGCAATTACAGCCGCTTTTGGACCAATATGCTCTCGTGCAATGGTTGCAACAGGCAAGATGGTAAGAGCGCCGTAAACAGCAGGTAGGGAAAGAATAGCCCACCAAACTGCATCGCCATTCGCAAAGAACGGCTCAAGCAACATTGCAACCACGGCAATTGACCAGGTAAACAATGGAGGTCGAGGGTTGATTCCACCAACAGGGTAGAAACGGTCAGCATCAACAATCATGTGGGCATTGTTTGCAAGAATGTAATCAACAACCCGCTTCATGTACCAAGGGTCAGAACCACCGGTCATGTCCCAGTTTCCAGTTCCGAATGCATTCATCGAAGGCACAACATACCATTGTGTTCGAATAACAAGACCGAAGAAGAAAGCAAGTCCAATCATAACGCCTGCCCAATGCTGATTCCAGAATTGGCGGCCACCAGATGATTCGTGGTCTTCACGGTTCACCCATCCGCCCCATGAATCATGGGTCGAGATAGAGTAAATGGCCACGCCAATAAAGAAGGTGACACCGAGCCAGATTAAACTGCCCCAGTTACCGTTCAGCATATCGATGGAAAACATACCTGCGTCATACCATGTGGATACCAAGTACAAGGTCCACATCGACCCGAGGGTCATAGCGCGAGTGTGCCAGCGCTCAGAGAACATACCTGCAACAATCATTGCAACCATGCCGGTGAAGAAGGCAGACCAGTAGCCAAAGTGACCATGGTAGCCTTCAACAGTTGTGATCCCAAGTTTGTCAGCCATAGACACGTCATGGAAGTGCCAAAGACTTCCGATGTGGGCAAGGGCCCAAACACCGAGAGCGATTTGAAGAGGTAGATTCTTTTTGTTGAATGCTGAAGTGGTTTCATTGTTCATGTAACCGAACCAGCCAACTTCGCCGACCGGTGTCAAAATTCCACGAATGAAAGTGGCAACAAGTGCTCCAACGAGCGTGAAGAGCGTAAGATACGAGAAGAATTGGTATCCAACAGCCTGGTACTTCAAATTCAAAGTCGATACGAAACTTGCCTGTTCTTCAGGGCTAGCCATGTTGTAAACCACAGGGAGTCCACTAAGAGCATCTCCAGCCATAACCATTCCGAGATTGACACCAACGGCCATGAAGATGATGATGGTTGCAAGTTCATGACGACCACGAGTAGTCATGAAGTGAACGCCGAAAGTGACGAGAGCGAATAAGAGTCCGGCGAATGCACCGTAACCCTGCATGTAAAGGATTTCCGCGCCGATTAGGGCAGTAGCCAATGTTAAGAGGGAAATTGTGGCTTTTGAGAGGTTTGCGGAATTGGACTTTTCGAGCATTGATGGGAGAAGTCCCAAGATGCTTGCAACAACGATGAAAAGCATCGGTGTCAGGTTGTCTACATCAAGCGCGAAGGTGACTCCAGCGAGCTTGATGGCTGCGATGGCGAGCAGAACTGCAAGGGGGGCGATAAGCCATCCCAGCGGTGCTGCTGGCGCGGTGCGTGTTGTGCCAGTTTTTTGTTCCATATTTTATCCCTCAAAGGTGTTTGCGCGACAGCAGCAAGGCTGAAGCGTCTTCGCCACTGAAGAGCCTCTTTTAATGGTGACTGTCTAAGAACGACATATTAAAGCCCCGCTGCACCTCATTTCACAGGTGCCTTCGAACCTTTGATTTTAGCCGTTTTTGAACAATTAAAAACCCTTTAAAGGGCCCGAAATGCAATATCAGTTCGATAGTGAGAACCTTCCAATTCAATGGTTTCGATGAGCGCATATGCTAATTTCACCGATGCCTCAAGCGTCGGCCCAGACGCACTGCAAGAAAGGACTCGACCCCCGGTTGAGATGAGATCCCCCTCAGCGTTGAAACCAGTCCCTGCATGATTGACCCAGGCAGTCGCTCCATCAGCGTGTATTGCCTCTTGAGAAACCCCCTGAATCAATCGCCCTTTAACAGGAGATTGCGGGTATCCCTCTGCGGCAAGAACAACACTGGTAGCAAAGAGATTGTGGAACTCAATATCGAGTTCTGCCAGTCGATCAGTCGCTGCAGCTTCTAGAATTTCGAAGACATCTGTTTTGATTAATGGGAGTGTGATTTGGCATTCAGGGTCCCCAAATCGAACGTTGAATTCAACCACATTTGGCTCACCAGATTCTGGAATCATCAATCCGACATACAGAACACCTCGGTATGGAGTTCCAGACGCAACAAGGTATCTGTGCATTGGTTCAATAATCGTTTCAATTGTTCTCTGGCGTACAGCCTCGGTCACAACTGGAGCAGGGCAATAGGCACCCATCCCACCAGTGTTCGGCCCTTCATCGCCATTGAAAGCACGCTTGTGGTCTTGACTTGCTGGCAAACAAACATACCCTGAGCCATCCATAATGACCAGCATACTTGCCTCTTCACCTGGCAAAAACTCTTCCAGTAACACTTGACCATCGGTATGGATTGATTGTTCAATAAATGAACGTGCCTCATCACGTTGGGAAGTAACAACAACGCCTTTTCCGCCGGCTAAAACATCACGCTTTACGACCCATGGATTCCCTGCAAAATCATCTAATGCAGCCTCAATATTACTTGATTTTGACAAGACATGGAACGCCGCAGTTGGGACGTTCGCATCTTGCATGACTTGCTTTGCATGTAATTTTGAACCTTCAAGATGAGCAAGAATTCCAATTGGACCAAAACAAGGGACCTCAATATCTGACAAACGGTCAGCAAGTTCTGCACACAGTGGCGCTTCCGGCCCTACGACAACCAAATCAGCATCGAGTGTATTTGCCAATTCCAACAGCCCTTCGATATCTGTCGCTGAAATTGAGTGGTTTTGTGCCAGAAAAGATGTTCCAGCGTTTCCTGGTGCACAATGGAGTTCTGCGACATGCTTGGATTGACTCAATTCCATGCATAAGGCATGTTCTCGTCCGCCTCCACCGATAACGAGTACGACTTTGTCTGCCATAGACTGTGTTGGTCGCCGCCATCTCATAATCCCATCGCGTCGAGATACAGACAGTTCACCACCCCGGGCAGTTTCAGAGGGGGATGCTTCAAAGACCGTCCTCCAAGCCACGCAGTTAAGGTGTGAGCCTTTGGTGATGAAAATGAATTTTCTTGGACTCTGTGTGTTGACGCTTTGGCTTTACTTACCTGGATTTTTGGCAAATACCTTTGCCATGATGTGGGGCAAATGGCTACCTAAAACCGGATATGGACCTTGGCCCATCGATGGCGGAAGAACACTCAGCGATGGTAATCGAATACTCGGAGATGGAAAAACATGGAACGGCCTCATTGGAGGTTCCTTGACTTCTGGACTCTTGTCAATGCTTATTGTGGCTTCCTTCGGCGAAGTGCCTGCAACAGATGCAGTGATCGGTGAAAACGGAGTCTTTGCTCATCCATTGCAAGGGGCAGAAGATGTTTGGTTCTCCATTGGGGGCGACATGCTTACCGCCTTTATCTTGGGTTCTTTCCTCGGTTTCTTTTGTCTCGTAGGAGACAGTACTGGCTCTTTTGTCAAGCGTCGTCGTGGCCTCAAGCGTGAAGGTGAAATCTCGTCGAAAGCGCCCCTTCTCGATACCCTACCGTTTGCCATCATGGTGTTTTTAGCGGGTCAACTCTTCCTTGGAACTTCTGTTTTGGCAGATTCTGAACTACGACTGCCAATGCTCGCATTGGTCGCTTTCACCCCGGTATTACACCGTTCATTCAATGTTCTTGGTTACAAGATGGGCTGGAAAGACGTACCGTATTGACCGGAGCGAAGCCTATAATGGGGTTTTACTCTACCATGTAACATGCGAACCGCCCTTTCCTTCACAATACTCTTGATTCTCACCTCACTGAGTACGCTAGCTGGAGTTCATGCTGAGGCGCCAAGTAATGGTTCCACCGTATTGATTACTGCTGATGAAACATGGAATGAAACTACAACCATGGATGGGAACCTCATTGTTTCAAGTGGCTCCACTTTGACGATTACCAGTGAAGTCACGATTGCAACCAACAGTTCGATTCTTGTTGAACAAGGAGCGACTTTGGTGGTGACAGGCTCGCTACTTGGAGAAGAACTAAATTCGGGACTTGCTGTCTTTAACAGCACTCAATTACACTTAAACTTCGGTGATTTGGCTGAAAATGGTCAATTGAGAATAAACTTTGATCAGACAATCCCAACATCAGCGATATTCAACATGACGATTGGCGACCAAACAGTTGATGCAGCTGGTAAAGACCACATATTCATCGATGTACCTCTCAATGGTAGTGACTTACTTGCAGATTTCCACATCTACTATGCCTTTGAAATTCAAATCATCTCTATTCAAGCACTTCATTCTGGCAGTGGCCAATCTCCAATTCTTACGGCTAATCAACTCAACCACACCGCTGGAAGTCTTATTTGGAACAGTGCTTCTTTCTCGCTCGAGGTTGAAGGTGTGCTCCACTTGGACAGCGCCACAATCTATGGTGCGAATATGACCTGCTACAACGAGTGCCAAATACAGTCCAGTACCTTAATCGGTAGCGCACCACTCAATGTTGAGGACGGGGCAAGTATCATGGTGACTTCCAGTTCAATACAAGGAAGCCGTACTGATGAAGATATCATTGTTCATGACCTTGCGGAAATTATCTACACCGATAATGAAGGGACTGGCGGTGTGACCGATGGCTGGATTCGATTGTTATCTCAACGTCAAATCCAAACCAATGCTGGTGGAATTACTGTTCACCAAACTGGAATTGGATACGGAAGTTCGACTCGCGACGATTTTACCGATTCAAATGGATTGATTGACATTGGAGGAAGCGAATGGAAGCGAATCGTGGAATGGGTCGACCAAAACGGAGTGTATCATTCGGAAGATTCGGAACTTGTGTTAACTCTCAGTACTGGGTGGGGTGACTTCTCCGCTACCGTGCCTGCACCACAAACCCCTACGGCTGTCATCAATATCCCATTGCCATACATCGAAGTCGTTTCCATTGATGCTGAAGATACAACTGCGGAGGTCAACAAAAAGATTGGCGCTATGGTCACTGTTCGGAATACTGGCGATGCGCCTGCTACGGTCAATATCTGGTGCTATGTTGACGGAAATCAAACCGATACGACTACACTCACTACGACACTTGCAGCCGATGAAGAAAAGGTACTTCCTGTTTCATGGTGGGCAAACACTGACGGGCCTCAAATCCTCAATTGCCGAACCCTCATTCCTGATGTATTGAAAGCAATCGCCAGTGATGTAACCAATGTTGAAGGTGGAAACTCGCAAGAAGTTGGATGGTACATTGGTGAAGAAACTGAAGACCAACCGTACATAGTCTATGCGATTCTAGGTGTAATCATCATTATCGCAAGTACTTTGTTTGCACGAAATGCAAACAAGAAGATATCTCAAGAGCACTTAGGAAATGACGCCGAGGCATCTGCAGAACAAGAAGAGGAAGACTGAGACCATTACAGGATCAGTTTCAATCAATCTCAGCAAACATCCATGGTTCTTTGATCATTTTCAGCAGTAAAGTCTAGTTCCCAAGAGTTACTGCTTACCATGATA
>JAPKCL010000031.1 GCA_028822955.1 Candidatus Poseidoniaceae archaeon | reverse complement strand
CGAGAACGGCGTCGATCTCGTTCAAGGAAGTTCAAGACAGTTCCATGCTCTGCTCCACCAGCAATCATTTCGACTGCTTGTCGAGCAGCCGACAATCCTTCTTCTTCTCCAACCAAGACCACGGTTGAATTGTAAATTGTAATTTGAGTATCTGTGAGTCCTTCAATCAATTTTCGGATTTTGCCATCGCTTCCGATGATACGTCCTCGAATTCGGCGTTGCTGGTTCGATTTTTTACCGACAAACTTCCGGATATCTACCAATTCAAAGAAATGGTGGTCATCAAGTAACTGAATCGCTGCTTTTGGTGCCATTCCACGTCCAATTGCTTTAATGACATTTGGAAGTTTCATTGCTTTTACTGGGTCATAGGTTCCCGGTTCGCCCCACAGAACTTCGACATCTCCGGTCTCCGAATCGATATTGAATTCTTTACACCCTGCAGCATACCTCAACGACTTTGCAGTCGCTCCTTTGACTCCAATAAGAACCGCAATACGATTCATCGGTACTCGGGGTAGCGGTTGGCGCATGACCAATCCTACGGCCGACCTCTTTTCAATCTCTTGTTCGTCGTTGTAGTATGGTGATTGCAAATCCAGTCAAGATTAACAGCACTATTGAAGGGGCAAATGAAGGCACTAATCCTGGAGAACCGATGGCTGCTCCAGTGACGACCATGTGATTATAATTATTTCCTTCATCGTATTCATCGATGACGTTGACATAATCGATAACCAGGCGTAAATCGAACTGTCCAGTTTTTGGCACGGTATAATTCCAAATCAATTCTTCTTGGCCATCTCCCAATGAACCTGAATCCAGTGTGCGAGATTCCATAATGGTCCAACTAACCGTTGAGGTGCGATCAGCAGGTGCAGATTCAAGGCGTACGACAACGCTACCGCCGTAGTTTTGATTGGACTCAAGCATGCTGGTGATGGTGATGTTCCCATCGGTTTCTCCTGGTCGTACGATGAGGCGGTCGAGGTTTGTTTGGGTGGCATTCCAATACAAATCCAATCCAGGAAGGATTTGGAACGAACTCGGACTTGAAGTGTATTGATTTCCAGCGTTATCCACTACTACCGCTTGGAACATCAAGTACTGACGGGACTTTGTTGCCCAACTGGCAAGTCCAATAGTACCTGTTAACCCAGAAGTTCCGAGTTGCATCCAATTGCTTGAAAGGTCAGGTGTTTGACCAACGCCATTGGAATCAAATCCAAACTGAATGTACGAATTTGTCAAGTCAATCCCTGAACCATCATCGATGGCACTGAAACTGACGTTTGCGGGTCCTACGCGACTTGTTGTTAATTCATCGACCGTCCACCCAGCTGCATTTGGAAGGGTTTCATCGATTTGAACAGTCACTTGAATTGTAGCTCCAGTATTCCCAACTCGGTCAATAGAGCGAACTGACACTGTATGGGTTCCTTCAGCGAGGTTCAGTGTTAATGAATCAGAAGAAGTCGAGTTCCAAGTGGTTCCATCAAGCGAATATTCTGCAAGAGAGACTCCACTCCCTTGACCATCATCTGCATTGTTCATTAAACCACTAAAAGTGACTTGAGTGGATTTCTGCCATGTGTTCCCGTCACCAACAGTCACACTCGAAAGTGTTGGGCCGGTGCGGTCGATTCCAATGAAATGGGTTTTCGATGCTGAAAGACTTGAACCATCATATACCGTGATTCGAGAATTCCATGTTCCTTCGGACATTGCACCACTGCTCCAGTCCCATCCATAGGAAAGACTGTTTGGGCCATCATTCGGAGGTGCTCCGGGTCCAGGGACGACACTGATTGAAGCATGACTGATGTCATCATCACTTGCACCCCAACGGTATGCTAGGGTTCCATCCGTGTCAATTCCAAACCATGCACGGTCCGAAGCAGAATCACCCGTTCCAATTGCAGCATTCAATACGGTGAAAATGGTGATCACTGGTACTTGGTTCACAACATTGAATGTTCCAGAAGAGGCTACAACTGCTTCATTGACATCATCGTCCCAAGCAGTCGCTCGAAGTGTATAGGAGTCATTGGTGTAGGCAGTTGAATCAAAGTAGGCTGCCCATGGAGCCGAAGTAATGTTATTTACACTGGTCCAAGTCGTTCCATCAGCCGATATCTCAATCAGTAACGACGAGATATTAGCATCGCCAGACATTCCGAAAGTGAGGCTGTGAAGGCCAGTAATGTCTTGATTGGCAGTTGGGCCATTGGTGAAGGTGAGTACTAAGTTCGAAGATGAGAAACTGACATGGTCGAGTTCATCGAAATGATTCTCTATCATTGGGGCTGAACTCAGGCCGAGGAGAAGAACTACGAGAATCGCGCTCGACCAAGTTCTGCCCATGAAGTCATGACGGGTGCTGTTATCCTTCAATGCTCCCCTTCTTCTCTATCCTTTCATAGAATATTCGTGATGGCATCGACGTTGCGATTGAACGATTTTACAGGCTTACCGAGATGCAGAAAAGTACCTTTGTCGGGTCAATTATTCTCGTCTTGTGAGATGGGTTCAAGTGCTTCGCAAGTAGTCGATTACCTACATGGCGAGTGCGTGGAAGCCGGTAATTGCGATACTTCTTCTCTGTATCGCGGCTATGCCGATGACAATTTCAGCTGAACAGAGTGGCTCAATTCAGGCTTCCGAGAACACTGTTGCACTTCTTCCAGCAGCACCAGAAGCCGGTGGTTCAGTTACGATTTACCTCACACTATCGAACAGTGGGACGTATGCTACAGACGTTGAGTATGCCTTTTACCGTGACGGAATTGGCCAAAGCAAACTCATTGAATCTTCAACTATCGATATTGATAGCGGAGAGTCAGAAGAAGTTTCTGCGGTATGGAATGGCCTCACCGAAGGTGATCATGAAGTCCATATCACCTTTGAGCACCCCCGTAATTCTGGTAATGAAGTTGACTTTTATGTTGAATTTACGGTGACTGGCCTACCGAATTTGAAAGTGACTGAAACGCAACTCTCGCCTTCATCTGGAATATTTGCCGGTGATACAGTACAACTTTCTTCATTGGTCCGTAACCTCGGTAGCGAACCTGCCGATGCGAGCACTCTCCACATTGACCTTGGTTCAACCGATATTGATGTCCCCACACCTTCAATTTCTGCAGGTTCAACTCAATGGGTTAACACGACCTTTACTGCACCCGAAAGTGGTTCTCACTCTTTGATGATTACACCAGATTACCAAAATGCAGTTCACGAATCTTCCGAATCGAATAAAATGGTTGAAGTTCCATTTGTTGTTGATACCCGAATGGACTTGTATCACATTGGTGACTTAACCGTTGAACTTGAAGCAGGCGCTCTCGAAGGTCCTTGGGTAATCACGGGTAAAATTGGTCGCTCGAACGGCACTGGCCTCACATCGGTACCGCTTTGGTTGCAGATTCCTACACCTTCTGGTGGATTAGTTACGACTGCCCCGTTCAATGTTAACCTTACAGGTACAGGTTATGCAGAAACCCAATGGAGTCATGAAATCACCTCTTCAGTCTTGGATGCATTACCTGTAGGGCTCCATATGTTGTCGGCAAAAATCGACCCTTTCGCAAATGGTGGGTTCATTCAAGAATCTACTTCGAATGACGTCATATCTGCTCAACTCTCAAAATTCGCAGTTCCAGATGTCTTCATGGATTTGAATGCGATTGCATCTTCACCATCCGTCAATTCAGGAGATTCGGTCGTTTGGAGTGTAAGTATGATTAACACCGGCGACATTCGTGTTTCTGGAAAATTACACTATACTTGGGAAGGGGTTGAAGCAACCTCACCAATCATCTATCTCGACTCCGGACAAGATTACACATGGTCCGTGGAATTGACAACTGCCATCGGTGCTCACACTGCTGCGTTTGAATCACAATGGGTTGCTTCGACCAACAGTTGGGATTCGAATCCAACCAACAGCGTTGCATCCGGCGCCGTCTCCGTAGAAGCAGAATTACGATTGACATGGGCTCTTTCGACCCTTGAAGTTACAGGTTCTGACGGAAGTGCACTTATCCTACCTATGACGCAAGGAGAATCGTATACACTTCAAGTCGATTTGACAAGTATTGAAACTGGGAATTTGACATACGATTGTCTCGATGGAAGTGATGCAATTCTTTCCACCGTTTATGCTGAAGTAACCAGCCTTGGCCAAAAGGTGACAATTGAATGTGAATTTAATGCGACCGCCCCTTCAACCGTCGTACGACTTATCCCTTCTGATTCCACAATATCCAGTACTTTTACTCGAACCTTTACTACGATCATGAGCGACCAAGACCTTGAGGAATTGAATTCAAACTCGGAGTTCGGAACCTTCACCCTTATGGCAATTGGAGCTTTTGCATTAATTGGAATACTTGCGATATCGGTGTTCCTCACTCGTGAAACAGAAGAAGAAGTTGAACGTGATATCTTCGAATATTGTCCGTCTTGTGATGGTGAATTAGAGGGTGATGAGAACCGTTGCCCACATTGTTCGTTTAATCTTAAGAAAGCCCGCAGTCAATTCCACGATTGTGATGAATGTGGTGAATCTATACCTGACTTGCTTGATAATTGCGTCTACTGTGGCGCAGAACAAGATGTATCGTCATACTTTGAACAACGTGAACGCAAAGAGAAAGTGGCAAAAGTCGTCGTTGAAATCCCTGAAGAAGTCGACGAAGATGCTATCGTCACTGGGTCGGAGAACTTTGCTAAGACTGCTCAAGAGTTTGGGTTCGATGAAGATCAACTCACCGATGAATGGGATGAAAATATCTTGACTGCTGAAGCAGAAGTGGAAGCCGCCTACGACCGCAAAAATGCGGAAGAGGTTATGCGTGAAGATATGACTGAGGAAGAACTTGAAGCCTACCAAAACAAGGTGACGACGACGCTCAAGAACATGACTGACCTCGGACAAGAAAGTAATGACATCGATGCAATTCTTGCATCGAAGGGCGAGATTATCTCTCACAAAGACGATGGTAAAGAACTCTCAGCCAGTGATGCAGATATTCGTGGACGCTTGTTTGAAATTACTGGTGAACAAGGAACTATGCCTGGAGACAAGGTACATGTTGGAACATTGACAGATTCCTCTTTTGCAGGAAATGAAGTCTCTGAAACGACTTCTGACTTTTCGATGGCTGATGATGATGATGATACTCCAATCACAATCGTCGATGAATTATCTCCTGAAAAAGTCAAATCCAACCGCCGACGAGGTACTCGACGTAAAACCGTAGAAGAAGTATCTGATGTTGCTGAATGTGGTGCCTGTGGTGCGGATCTTGCTGCTGACGCATCAGAATGTGGTACCTGCGGTGCAAAGTTTGAGTGATGTCCGTCGGCTTTCATAGGGTTCGTCATCGCATTTGCTCAGCAACCACTTTACGTCATTCGGACAAGTTGTGCTAGAACTGGAGGGTATCAAACCCTTGCATCGCCATCACTGAATTGATATGTGGGACAAACATAGGGCCAACCGATGAAGAAGAGTTGGGGTCTACCAATCATGCTCATGATGATTATCGTCATGAGTAGTTCATCCGGCTGCTTAGGGCTTTTGCAAATGCGCGAAACCATGGAAGATTTACGCGAGGCTCCAAAGCTCAACAAAGAAACGATAAAAATTACTCACCTCAAGGTATTTGATAACCCAACAGACTTGGAGGAATATCAAAACACCACATCGGTTTACATCGATGAATCCGTCATTGATATTATGATGTTTCAGAAAGTGAAAATCACCGGTTCCAGCCTTGTAGATGGCTGCTTGGAGGATTTCACTCGCTATGTTCGCGCTGAACTGTTAAGTCCTTCTGGAGCATCGGTTTGGGCGATCGATGTCTGCGAAGATGTAGAAGCAAAAACCGATCAAATCTTACCCGAACCTACTTTTGAAACCGGCAACTGGAAATTGGTAATTACCGCTCGTGGCCTTGGGTCTCAAAGTTCATTCCTACAAGACCAATTCCAGATTGACCTTACCATTCATCGAACATGTACAACTTACCCACTCGAAGGCGACCAGTGTATCTAATCACGCCAATGAATCAGAGCATGCATAGAGCCTTGAACAGTTTCGGCATTTGCCGGGTCGGTCGTGGTTTCGTAAAGCACCACCTTGAACCATCAATCGTTGGACTTCCTGAACCGCTTGTTGAAGTTCATTCTTGGCAACATCATTCCAAGGGATTTGGTGAAGGTTTTCTTTACCGTATCGGAGAACTCCATAAGGGGAACTTTTGTTTGTACTTTTTTCAACTAAATGCAAATAGGCAAGCAACTGCATTCGATGAGATGCGTGTGGCTTGAACGGAACTTTACCTGTCTTTTGCTCGACTGGAATAAATTCGCCATCGACGATTACAATTTGATCGGGCCGACCTCGCAAACCTGTATGAGTGTCAACGAGGAGGTTTGAAGTTGAATCATCATCTGAATAGGCAACTTCAACTTCCTCCTCCAGATTAATATCTTCCTTCATTGATTGAAGAGTGTTTTCAGATAAGAGCATCCGTTGGAGTTGCCAAGATGCAGCCAATGTCCATGACATTGCTGTGACGAAGAGGATAAAAGTCGCTTGTTCTCTGTTTTGTGCAGCCATTAAGGCAATGGCATGCAATCCCAATACAATTGAGCCAAACAGCAAACTGGCTTCGACCCGTCCTGCTTCAAACCATCCGCCGATGAAACCCTTTGGTTCCCAAAAATAGGTGAAGTCGTTCGTGGCTGCTAAGAATTTAGTTTTTTGCCGTGGAATTGTTTCGCTCAAACCAATCCAGGAGCGCCATGGAACAGAAATGGCGACAAGACCTACTAACAGGGTGGTAACACTCCACAAAGCGAGGTACCGAGCCATCTCTAAGGTGGTACCAATCTCATCGATGTAATTGAAAGCAAGAGCGTCAACACTCAATGCGATGATTACAGAAAACCACCAAGTCCAAATCGTAACAGAACGACGCATTTCAGTTTGGATGGTTTTGAAATCCTCCATCTTGTTGTGAATTTCTGCGTGTCTTTTGATTCCGGCGACAAGGGCTTCCCCCTGGCCAGAATTCCCTTCCCGCGATAATGACCAAGACAATGGGCAATATTCGTGACGTTCCAAATCACTTGCACTGACTGGAACAGCAACCCCCTCTGCATCACGCCAAAAGTTGTCGTCTGCTAGTGTGGCGCTCAGTAAGTCGTTTTTTTCTACTTTTTGTTCCAAATACGACCCCCCTACAACTTCACACAGGGCTTTTGTGATTTGAGTTCTTCCTTGGTAATCCCATCGAATTTGGCTCGAGGTGGGAGGTGAATTCATTCCGCCTCTCTACGAAGCGGTTTAATATGGAGTCCAAGTCGGCAGACTGCTGTGAATTACCATGTCCGAGGAAATGAGCTTACTCTTACCCTTTGAATCCTATGAAGAGAACGCTGTCAATATTGGTACTCAACAAAAGAGTGCGGATATGGCTCGCTTCATTGAACGTGTCCGTGAAGATGGATTGTACCTTTTGGATGTCAATATGACTGACTCTCGAATTCGCATGATTGCTGAGTTCCTTAACAAGTACGACCCTTCTCGAATAATGGTCGTTTCTGCTCGTCAATACGGCCAACGCCCTGCTCGACTCTTTTCAGAGGCAATTGGCGCAAACGCTGCTGTAGGCCGCTTTATTCCAGGCTCTCTTACCAATCCAGTTCTCCGTTCCTATGTAGAACCAGATATCTTGTTCGTTACAGACCCTGCTGCTGACCAACAAGCACTTCGTGAAGCCGTCAACTCCGGTTTGCCAATCGTCGGTATTGTCGATGCGAACAACAACCTTCGTAACGTCGATATCGCACTTCCAGCAAACAACAAGGGTCGTCGTTCACTCGCTTTGGTTTACTGGCTCCTCGCCCGTGAAGTTCTCAAGGTTCGAGGGAAGATGACCGATGAAGATTGGGCTGCTTCTCAAGATCTCGAAGAATGGCAATCCACTTTCTGAAGTGTTCAACTGTTCGGTTTCGGCTTTCTTTGAAGGCCTCTATCTCTTGTAAATCATTCACTTTAGTTTGTTGAATACAACTGAGAGAAAGTAAAACTTGTTTCAAGGGTGCTCATCCCCACTTGAATCGTTTGTACTTCTCTTTAATCTTCAGCATTTGGCGCTAAATAGTTCGAAATTCCGATTGCAAAATCTTCAGGCGTAGGTGCGCCATGCATCATGTGACGAATCTTTTTAGCCCCAGGTAACCCTTTGGTAAAGGCAACTGCATGACGTTGCATCCATCGGGGTTGCAATCCAATCGTTTTCTGTGAATGTTCGATGTACTTGTCCCAACACCATTTACGCGTTGCAAAAGCACGTCCTATGTCGGAACGCTCATACCAATCTTCGCCGAGTTCCTTAATCCATGGCAACTCCTCTTCAGCCATCCAACCTAAGCCAACTTTGATCTCTCCAAATATTGCTGGGCGTCCAATGGCACCGCGACCAATCATTAGGCCTGCGGCTCCTGTTGTTTCCAAACACAGCCTTGCACTTTCAGTATCGTTCACATCCCCATTGGCTACAACAGGTACTTCCACTTCATCGACAATACGTGTAATCGAATTCCAATCGGCTTCGCCAGAGTATCGCTGCCGAAGAGTCCTGCCATGAATGCAGAGGCGTGAGGTTCCAATGTTTTCGAGTTCCTTACAGATTTCCAAAGCATTGTTGGCGCCTTGACCAGTCCCTAATCGCATCTTGGCTGTAACGGGTACATCTACGCGCTGAATAATCCCATCAACCATGGAGACCAGGTTATGCGGTTCGCCCATCAAAGCAGCACCAGCGCAAATTTTAGTCACTTTAGGTGCTGGGCAACCAAAATTCAAATCGATGATATCTGCAGTAGGGGCTAACATTTCAGCAGCAGTAGCCATATCTCCAGCATCTCCTCCAAATATTTGCGGAATGAATGGAATTTCTGTGGCATGAGACTCCATCTTTCGCCATGACATGGCAGCCTCTCTGGTAAGGGCGGTACTGTTGGTGAATTCGGTAATGGTTACATCTGCTCCACAATCTTTGGCGAGCAATCGAAACGGGAGGTCTGATACACCTGCCATTGGAGCAAGGAACAGAGGACGAGCTTCACCTTCCCACGCTCCAGGCTTGGCACCAATATGCTCGCTCATTACCAATCCCTCAGAATCCTTGTTTTTCAAGGGTTGGCTCTTTCTTGCAGTGGGGTGTCACTTAGGATGCCATTGATTGTTCAAGCAATTGAGCAACTCGGCGCATTCTTCGAAGGGTTCTGTCGATTCGAGAACTTATCTCTCTGTGAACATCATCAGAGGTGTAGCCTACCATTCGATGACCCAAAGGTAGCCTACCACCGAGAAGGTTGAGCAGTAACATTTGGTCATCGGAGGAAATATCTTTGACTATTTTTTCAACTTCTTCCACCTTGAGTTTTCCTTTCTTTAGACTGGAGAGTATTGATGACTGTTGTTTCGAATTGAGAAGACGTTGAAAACCGCCTTTTTTCAGCATCCAATCTTCACCGCGACGCTGGTACTGTGCTGTCATTGCAGACCACAGAGCGACATTGAGCCGATCAATACGGGGGACGCGTTGAACCATTCCAGTACTTCGAAATCGCTCAAGAATACGCCCAATTCTGGGCTTTTTTTCATCGAGAATTTCACTTGCTTCATCCAGTGAAAGGGGTAAGTCCCTGTTCAAAAGTAATTCAAACAATTTCACTGAAATTGATTCTGCATGGGCTTCTTTTCCAGGTCTTTCGCCAAGCAATCCAAAGTCACCCATCCATTGTGATAAGAGACTTTCTTCACTGTCTGAGAGCAAAGGTCGGTGGTCTACAATTCCAATATGAAGTGCTGGAGTCTCGGTCGGGATAGGCTCAGAGCCAAGATTTGGATTACTGCGGTTCCATTTAGAATCGAGTAAAGCCATTCGTTGTTTCACAATTGTTTCACATTGTAGGCTAAAAAATTCAATGGCATTTGTTAACGAACCACCGCGTAAGAAGTATCGCCGCCAACCCTTTCCTTCATTGGAAAAACCAATGATTCCAGCCTCTACTAATCGAGTAAGGTGGTGATTCAATGAAGCTGGTGTGAGTGCCAATTCATCGGCCAACATCTGTGCATCCCAACTGACCTCTGGTTGAGCAAACAAATAGTCTCTCAAAAGTCGATGAACTGGACCTGCCCTTCCTTGGTCTGCAGTTGCTTCACCGCGCTTTCGAACCAAGCATAATGTGTCGATGAACCAACCGACTAAATTGTCAATTTCACGTTCACTTGTTGGTAACGCTATCTCGGTTAAACGAACACTGAACATTCTACTCAACATTGGTTTCGGACGAGGGTCTTTGAAGGCTATGTATTATTTGCCTCTCAAGCGACGAAAAATGGAGTCACTATCGACGGTCGTCGTTCCATTCGTAATCGACTCCTCTCGAACCATGCCACTCAATATCCATGTCGATATGCGGCATCATTTCAATACGGTCTTCACGTAGAATTCCTCTTCTGCGGAGTACTTTCACCGCCGAATGCACAGTCGCTCGAGAACGTCCAATACGCCGAGCAAGGGCTGCTTGTGAGCGCGGAACACCTTCTTTTTTGATGTCTTCAATGATTAACTTCTGAACCAGCGATAAACCGATTGGCAAAGCGGTTGCAGCCCGTTCTTCATTAACAGATATTCCGCGTAAGATCTCGACTTGACTCGGTGCTCCAGCAAAATAGCATGTTCGGCCATTTACTGGCAACACCGTAACACTTCGGCGACTTTGTAAGACATCAAGGTGATGGCGTAACGTTCCATTAGCGGCATTAAGGGTTGATTGCAATTCACGATAGCATAATCCTGGGTGCAGTTCCAGTGTTGAAAGGATGCGTCGCCTTAATGGGTGTTCAAACGCTTTCGCTTTCGTAGATACACTGCCAATGGCGAGTGCACCAACGGCGGTTGCAGCTGCAGCAACTCCACTTGCAATCCCCACAACTCCTCCAGCGGCACCAACAATACCTGCAGACAACCATGGCCGTTGACGGACCCATTGTGCAAGCAGAGGCATAGAACAGGGTTTCTTTTCTCCTTTCTTAATCCATCCCTTCTGCGCATCGGCAAAGAGATAAATCAATCATGGGCTAAAACGGTGCCTCTGTGGATCTTCAAATGAGCGACAAGGGGTGAAAGTAGGCGTCCACACGTCCGTCCATGTTCAGTCAGAAGGTACGTCACTCGAATCGGTGGGCCGTCGGAAACTTGACGTGAAACAAGTCCTTCATCAGCCAGATAGCGTAGTTTGTCAGAAAGCGTACGAGAGGAAATACCTTCCAGTAGATTTTTCATTTGATTAAATCTCCGAGGACCTGAAATATAGAGGGCAGAAAGAATCTCAATCGTCCATCTTGAACCAAAAACGCTCAATGCTTCACCTGCTCTACAGACTTCATTATGTAAATCATTCATTGGATTCAAATCTTTTTGGGCACCTAAAAGAGTTCGGATTTCGCCTCCAAGTTGGATGGCAGATTCAATCGAAGACCGGACCACATTGTAATCATCACGCGAAACTTTAAGCGGTAGTGTAGGCAAATTATTCTCCTCATTAGGACGCTAACAGCACCACTACTTAATTCCATTTTAACACCGTACTTGTTGTTTTGCTCAAAACAGTAATTTCATCATCATTTCATCTCACCTTTGAAGAAGTCTCACGGTTACGGGTGAATATGGCCAAACAGGTGTTGCTCGTGCGTGGCGGCGCCCTTGGAGTAAACACTGGCATCGGAGGAGCCCATCATAATCTTGCCACTTCACTTGCCCAAGGTGAACTCAAAGGTTGGGGGAGTACTTCTACTTGCGAATACAGTATCACAAAATGGATGAACCCACTTTCTAGAGTGTTGAAAAGATGGTATTCGCATCCGAAGCGCGTCAGTAAAATACTCAAAAAAGACCATGATTACAGTATCCTTCACGTGACGGACCAAGAGCAAGCACATCTCATTCCCGAACACTGTCCAGTGCCTGTCGTTGTTACGGTTCATGATTTATTCCATCTCTTCCCCGAGCGAATCAAAGTGGGCGAAACTTCAATCGAAATTGGAGAGCAGCAACCCGGTTGGTTTCGTCGTCGAGACCTTACTAAATTACGGGCAGGTCTTGCTCGAGCAGACCTCTTAGTATGTGACTCACAAGCAACTTTATCTGCATGCCAGAAGCATTTTCCAAAGGTGAATTCAGTTTGTGTACCTCTTGGGCTAAACGTCAAATCCTTCAAACCGAAGCCTCAAGAAAAGACCGACATCCTTGGACCAGCATCCCACTTTGTCAAAAAATGCCACTTGTTAATTGTGGGTAGCCATGCACCCCGTAAGCGATTGCAATTCCTCTGCCAAGTTCTAGGCGGCCTCGATGAAGAGGTGAAACAGAATATTTTGGTTCACCATGTTGGTAATGAAACGTGCCCTTATGGTGGTCCTTCTGCATCAGCGCTTAGTAAAAAGTACGGAGTAGAGGGTTGGGTTTCACACGGTGGTGAACTTTCCAGTGAGGCATTGATGCACCTCCGTCATGCCAGTGAAGCTCTACTTTTCCCAAGTGCCAGTGAAGGTTTTGGTTACCCGCCACTTGAAGCAATGGCTTGTGGCACGCCGGTTTTATGTTCAGACCTTCCCTCGCACAATGAGTTAATGCCTGAAGAAACCTGTCTTCGAGCCGATGATCAAGACGCTTGGAAAGACGCACTCCTCTCAGTCTATTCGAATTGGCAGAGCCGTACTAAAAATGACGAAACTCATGTTTGGCAACAGCCTCGGTCTGGATTGATTGAATTCGCTTCACGATACGACCAAAGTCGATTTTGTCTTCGAATGGCTGAAGTTTACGATTCATTGTAGATATTGTTGAAACAATATGCTCATATGTAGTTGGAGAGCGTCGAAGAATATGGCCGAAGACACTTCACCACAGACCATGGATTCAATCAGATGGTTTCATTCGATTCCGTTAAAAGATGGAATTGTAACTCCTGGCCTCGATGCCTCGATGGCGAAACTTGAACAAATTTCCCTTCCGAAAGATTTGACCGGAAAGACGGTTCTTGATATCGGCGCTTGGGATGGTTTTTTCTCTTTCCAAGCAGAAAAAGCAGGAGCGAAAAGGGTGCTTGCAACCGATAACTTCTGTTGGAGCGGCCCTGGATGGGGTACGAAAGATGGTTTCAATTTCGCTCATAGTGCATTGGACTCAAAGGTCGAATCACTCGATATTGATGCAATGGATGTTTCACCAGACAATGTTGGAGAATTTGACATCGTCATGTTCCTCGGAGTTTTGTATCATTTGCAAGACCCAATGGCGGGTCTTCGTGTCGCTGCGAGTGTCTGTAAAGAACTGCTCATCATCGAAACTGCAGTTGACGATTTGCATCGTTGGAAGCCATCGATGGTCTACTATCCTGGCGATTCTTTCAACAATGATGATACCAACTACTGGGCTCCAAATGTCGGTGCAATGAAGGGCATGCTCAAGGATTTAGGTTTCTCTCGAGTTGAAGTTGTGTATCCAAAGAATCCATGGATTCGTTATTCACTTCCTCTGCGGTTATTCTCTTCAATCAAAGGAATGTTCACCGGTCGCGGTCCGTTCCGACAGACCATCAACCAAGGCCGAATGTCGTTCCATGCCTACCGCTGAGTGAGAACTTCTCTCCGCAGTGTTCTTGAATGGCGTTTTGTTGGCAAGTTCATGCAACCTATTCAGCGCGTAGCGATTGTCGGTGCAGGAAACATGGGTTCCGGCATTGCTCAAAAAACAGCTCAAGAAGAATTCGATGTACAAATGGTAGACCGAGAACAACAATGGGTGGACAGAGGTCAAGGTATTATCTCGACCTTCCTTTCTGAAGCCGTCGAACGACGTATTTTCTCACCTGCTCAGGTTGAAGCAATTGAAAGTCGAATCACAGGTGTTGTTGGTGTCGAGAACACAGCAGTGGATACCGACTTAGTGATCGAAGCAGTGTTTGAGGACTTTGATATCAAAACTGCAGTCTTCAAAACATTAGACAAAGCATGCGGTCCAGATACAATCCTCGCATCAAACACATCTTCGTTATCGGTCAATGCGTTGGCTGAAGCAACAGGTCGAGCGGACCGTTTCGTCGGTTTGCATTTCTTTTTCCATCCTGCAAAGAACCGTTTGGTCGAAGTAATCCCTGCCCGTGCATCAAGTCCTGAAACCGTTGAAAAAGTCGTACAGTACTGTAAGATGCTTGGCAAGGTCGTCATCGTTTGTGCAGACCGTCCTGGTTTTGTCGTCAATCGCTTCTTTGTTCCTTGGCTAAATGAAGCCTGCTTACTGATGGAAGAAGGAGTTGCTACGGCGACTCAAATCGATGCTATCGCTCGTAAAGCATTCCGAATTGGTCTAGGGCCATTTGGTTTGATGAACCTTACAGGTCCACCAATTGCCCTTCACTCGACTGATTATTTGTCAGAACAGTTGCATACACCTCGATACAACGGCGCTCAAAACCTCCGAGATTTAATCGAAGCCAATGAACAATGGACTCTCGATGGAGATGAATCCTATTCCGATGAACAATATACCGTTATTTCAGAACGCTTGTACGGTGTCGTGTTCGGAGTTGCAGCTCAAATTGTTGATGAAGGTGTTTGTTCAATGGAAGACGTGGACCGCGGAGCCAAGGTTGGACTTCGTTGGGCTCGTGGACCGTTTGAATTGATGAATAAAGTAGGCGTTCAAGCCTCGAGTCGAATGGCTCAAGCCTATGCTGACTTGGCTGCTGAATCAGACCCTTCTCGTGCATGGAATGTCCCTCAATTCTTTATTGACCAAGGTGATGAGAACTGGAACTTCTCTTACATCGATACCTCCATTGAACAGGGTATTGCAACAATCACAATCAATCGCCCTGAAGCCATGAATGCGCTCAATGAAACGGTTGTCTCACAACTTGGTGATGCATTGGACCTTGTCAATGCTGATGACTCGGTACATACGATTGTACTCGATGGTGCTGGTAAGGCATTCGTTGCAGGTGCTGATGTCAAATTCTTCGTCGATAAAATTCGTGCAGATGCCATTCCAGATATCGTCGAATTTACAGCCAATGGCCATATCGTTCTTGACAAACTTGAGTCTTCTTCCAAAACGACCGTTGCTTTGACAACCGGTCTTGCACTTGGTGGCGGATTAGAATTGGCTTTGTCGTGCGATTACCGAATTGGAACTCGCCGAACGCAATTCCGATTCCCTGAAACTTCGATTGGAATCTATCCAGGACTTGGTGGCTCGCAACGACCAGCTCGAATCTGTGGAATACCAGCAGCACGTTGGGCAGTTCTCGCTGGAAACTTCATGGATGCTTCTACCGCTGCAGATCTTGGATTACTCACACACTTGGTCGATGTATCTGGCGTAAGTGCTTGTGTTGCTGAACTTGCCAAGAACGGCAAGCCGGCCAACAAATACCCAGGTCACCCAGCACAACCTGACAGTGCAGTTGCTGTCTTTGCCACTTCCTTTTTCTCTGATGAAAACATGCCAGATTTGATGTTTGGAAACTGTCCAGGTGGATTCGATTCACAAGACCGAAATGTAAGCCGTCAACTCAAATCTCTGTCTCGCACAGCACCAATTGCTTTGTCGATGGCAAGTGCCTTAATCGATGAAAGTGCAAACACGAGCCTTTCAGAAGGACTGCAATTGGAACTTGACCGCCTCACTGAAATTTTCTCAACTGAAGATTCACTTGAAGGGTTATCGGCATTAATTGAAGGTCGAAAGCCGACGTATTCGAAGGTGTGATTAGGCCCATTGGTTTTGTATTGCTGCCATCTCATTGATCAGAGTAGTAATGTCAATCGACTCTTCTTGAGTATGGGCAAGTTCGATTCGATTCTGAACAGCCTTTACAAATTCCTTCTCGGGTATTGTTCCAAGTATATCTTCTATGAAATCGGCCAATGAGGTGCCCTTGCCTTGAGAAATAGCGATACGAGCGCGTTGTTTCTCTGCATCATCCTTTGGCTTCCGTACATTGCTCATTGTATCACCTCAGGCATATCTAAATGATTGGCATACCAATCTTCCCATCGAATGACTTCCTCATCCGACCATTCGTTTAACGGACCGGTTAATGAGATCCGTTGAGTATTTTCCGACAACGGAAGCATGGTTGCATTATGTGTGCATTTCACTCCAGGTGCGCCAAGTACCATTGCCTTCTCAACAATTCCGAGTCCGATGGACAAACTACGGGT
>JAPKCL010000126.1 GCA_028822955.1 Candidatus Poseidoniaceae archaeon | reverse complement strand
ACTCGGCAAACGAATGGCGGAAACAGTTAATATTATCAAATCGACAGAAAGTGGAGTCAGGTGGGCAGGGCGTGCATTCATACTTTGAGCACGTGCTAAGCCGGGAGCAGTCTCCTTCGGGCCAAGGTTCATTTTTTCGTAACAACGGGCACAAGCAGTAACTTCTGCCTTTCCCATTTGGACATGACGGACGCTGACTTTCATTGCACCACATAATTCACAATCAGCCATGGTACTCAGTCCCACTTAGTGGTCAAGGTGACTGTCTTTGAAGGCTTCGGAAGTATTGCCAGCAATTTGCAAGAGCGACGACTTAACAAACTGTAGCCACGACGAGTGTTTGAGTCCTATGAGTTCTGAGGTCGGAAAAAACAATACTCCACATTCATCACACTCTGATGATGAGATTAAACAGTTAGAAGAAGATTACCAAAAGCTTCTGGATGATTCACAGAATTTAATCAATGAACGTTCTTATCTTGAAACAGAAATACGTACACTTAAGAAAAGGGCAACTCGACTCGATGATGAAGTCCGTTTGCTAAAAACTCCACCACTTATCATTGGGCATTTGCAAGACATTCTCGACGAACGTACCGCTATTGTTCGTTCGTCAAATGGAACTGTATTCCAAGTTTCTTTGAACCAACGTTTAGACCCAGAGCGATTAAAGCCAGGTACACGCGTTGCATTAAATCAAGATACTTTAGCAGTAATTGAGGTTCTGCATGAAGCATGGGATCCAATGGTTAGCGGAGCAGAAATGGTTGAGAAGCCTGATGTCACGTATGATTCAGTCGCAGGACTTGATGAACAAATTCAAACCATTCGTGAAGCGATTGAGTTGCCACTGCTTGAACCTAAGCTCTTCACTGATATTGGAATTATCCCGCCGAAGGGAATCTTACTCGTGGGTCCGCCAGGTTGTGGAAAAACACTCCTCGCAAAGGCTGTAGCCCATCATACAGATGCAACTTTCATTCGAATGGTTGGGAGCGAACTGGCTCAAAAGTACATTGGAGAGGGTGGAAGAATGGTCAGGGAACTATTTTCCTTAGCAAAGGAAAAATCTCCATCAATCATATTCTTGGATGAAATCGATGCCATTGGCGCTAAAAGATTGGATGGTTCAACAAGTGGAGACCGTGAAGTGCAAAGAACATTGATGCAATTACTCGCAGAACTCGATGGTTTTGACTCCCTTGAAGATGTCAAGATTATCGCTGCAACGAATCGACCAGATATTCTCGATGATGCATTGTTGCGTCCAGGTCGATTCGACCGTATTGTGACTATACCGCTCCCAGATGCGATAGGCCGCAAAGATATTCTCGCCCTCCACATCTCTAAAATGTCTACCTTGAGAATTAATTTGAAAGCTATCGTCGATAAAACAGAAGGTTATTCTGGTGCTGAACTCAAGGCAACATGCGTTGAAGCTGGAATGGTTGCAATACGCGACAAACGGAATAAAATCACACAGGCAGATATCCTACTCGCTGTCGAAAGAATTCAAATTAAGAAATCAACCAGTGGTGTGACTTCTTCACCTGATGCTCTATACGGATGATTTCCTTCATTTGGAGCGTTAACATTCAAAGCCCGCCTCTTTAACCTCGGCGCATGAAAGCAATTGTTGAGTGCGTACCGAACATTTCTGAAGGTCGTGATTCTGAAAAAATCGAACGTATAATATCTGTTGTTCACGGGATAAAAGGATGTGCTGTACTGGGTGTAGAACCAGACAGTGATTACAATAGAACAGTCATCACAATCGCTGGTGAACCTGAATCTGTCAAAGAGGCTGCATTTCGACTCATACAAAAAGCGACAGAAGAAATAGATATGACTGCTCATGAGGGTGAACATCCTCGTCTTGGAGCAGTAGATGTTTGCCCGTTTGTACCATTGAAAGGTATGACGATGGATGATTGTGTGCTCTTAGCTCATTCATTAGCACAACGAGTTGGAAAGGAGTGTAATGTTCCGACATATTTGTATGGCGCTGCGGCGTTAAATGATGAGAAGAATTTACTTTCAACAATCCGAAAGGGGCAATATGAAGGATTAGAAGCACGACTAAGTGGGGGTGAAACGCCTCATTCAGTGCACACTCAATTCCCAGATTATGGACCCAAGGAATGGACAGAACAGGCCAAACGCTCTGGAGGTATCACGATTGGAGCGCGTGGGATATTGGTGGCATACAATGTCAATATCGATGAGCCTGATGCTGTTGTAGCAAAGAAAATAGGTTCTCTTGTTCGTTCAACTGGACGACTGATCAAACAATCTGATGGCAGAAAAATGCGAATAAGTGGGATTTTACCAATGGTTCAGGGGATGGGTGTTTCACTTGAATCTCATGGTATCAGTCAAGTTTCAATGAATCTGCGCGATGTTGAACAATGCCCTATGCATGTGGCCTATGAGGCATGCAAAAGTATTGCAAACGACCACGGCATTGAAGCACCAGGGAGTGAACTTGTAGGATTAGTTCCACTCGAAGCTATGCTTGAGTCTGGTCGTTGGTATGCATCAGAAGGAGAAAAAGATGAACATGTTCTTGTGAAGGCAGCAATAGAAGGTTTAGGCTTAAGTCAACTCGATCCGTTTGTACCTGGAAAAAGAATAATTGAATGGGCATTACTCGAGGCGGTGAAGTCATGAACTGGATGGACATGACTCTGCGTGAGTTCCAAGATGCGTTGGCTTCATCTGACCCAACACCAGGTGGTGGGACTGCTGCTGCGGTAGCATTGGGTCAAGCAACAGCGCTCACTCAAATGGTCGCTCGATTGACATTAGGTAAAGAAAAGTGGCAAGAAGGTTGGAGTGCTGCTGAAGAAGCTGAAAGAATTTCTGCAAAGACATATGTCCGTTCCGGTGAACTGGCGCAACTTGACAGTGATGCCTTTGACCAAGTAATGGCGGCATTCCGGCTTCCAAAATCAAACGAAGATGAAATCCAGTTACGTCGTAACAGTATTCGGCAAGCAACTCTCAAGGCGTCGGAGATTCCTTACGAAACTGTTGTTCTTGGAATGGAACTCCTATCATGCCAAGAATCACTGGCCATACATGGGAATGGAAATGCAGTATCGGACGTAGGTGTCGCAGCACTTTTAGCCAGTGCTGCAGTCAAAGGCGCGCTTTTCAATGTTGAAATAAATCTACAATCCTTACCGGATGAGATGGGTGCAGAAATGCGAGCACAAGTCCCTGCTATCAGAATGGAATGCAGCGAGATATCCCGTAAAATTATGCATGCTGTCCATGAACGCATGGCTCAATAATCAACGAACTTGTGACCCAGTAGAGATGTCGCCATCAATGGTGATGAGGCGGACGTTCCCGTCACCGTCATCAGCTGCGAGCATCATGCCTTCAGATGTGACGCCGCGCAATGCACGAGGCTTGAGGTTGGCAACAAATACAACTGATTTACCAGTCATTTCATCAGCTGAGTAATATTCCTTCAAACCTGCACAGATAGTCCTACCTTGTCCCGTACCGTCGTCAATTGATACGACAAATAAACGGTCAGCATTTGGGTGATCTTCAACCGTAGTGATTTTTCCAACTCGTAGGTCAACTTCCATAAATGTCTCAAAATCAAGATAAGTAATTCCTTCTGGTGCGTCTGTCATCTTCTTTTCCTCCGTGGGTTTTTTCTTCTTTTTGCCACCTTTGACTGTGTGGCCAGGCTGTTCTTTCGATTCCGAAGAGTCAACAAGTGACTGTTCCGAGGCGAGTATTTCTTCTAAATCGAGACGTTGGAACAGTGGTTCGGGTTTGTCACTATTCCAAGTCATTGGCGCTTCCCAATCAATCGCAGAATCCCAAGACATCTGAGAAACATCACCTGACTGGCCTAAAGATGCCCACAGCCGTGTAGAACTGAATGGCAAAAATGGCTGCATTGCGATTGCTAAAAATCGTGAAATACGCCAACCGAATGAAAGGGAAGACATGGCTGCAACACGTTCATCATTGTAAAGTGGATTAGAGCCATCATCTGATTCTGAAAGATATTTCCAAGGTGTTGCAGATTGCAAAAATTGATTGCCAATCTGGGCTGCGTTCATTGCAAATCGTAATGCTTCTTTGTAACGATGACGTGACAGTGAGTCGGTTATTGATGCATGAATTGCTTCGAGTTTTTGCTGTGTTCCCACAGTGTGTTCAAGGTTGTCAAAAACGGCGAATGGGCCATCGTTTGCCGCAGGTAATCGTGCACCTAAAGTGAGTACACGGTGTACGAAGTTCCCGTAAGCTGCAATAAGTTCACTGTTGATTTTTTCAACAAAGTCCGGCCAGTTGAAATCAGTATCATGGTTTTCAGGCATGTTGATTCCAAGATAGTAACGTAGAGTGTCAGGATCAAAACGCTCCAAGAAAGATGGAAGCCAGACAGCGTGCTTTCGAGATTTCGAGAATTGGCCTCCTGCAAGCATGAGATATTCCATAGCAGGAACATTCGACTCAAGTGAAAAATCACCTGGTCCTGGGAGTTGAATTGGCTCCTCTATTGTTTTACCATTTTTAGCATGGTTCAAACC
>JAPKCL010000125.1 GCA_028822955.1 Candidatus Poseidoniaceae archaeon | reverse complement strand
TAATTCAAACCCATCATTTTTTGTAGATTTATTACCGTGTTCGATGACCATGACTGTTACCCCCGTTTGTTTCACTTGCTGGAATTCATTTGCCCTCCGAGGTAGTGTATAGTATTCACCCCTGTCACCCCATGTAGCAAGGTGATTTGGCGGGAGTTCTTGGTTTGCTAAAAACTGCCTCAGCGCAGAACAAAGCCAATATCCGCCCACAGAGTATAAGTGCTGAATCCTTAATGTGATTATTACACCACTCTTTGTTGCATTTCCACTCCAAACGGTTTTTCCCTTTGATGGAAAGAACCGAGTTTGACATCTCCAGTAAGAGAGGTACGTTTCCACTCGAACAGAAAGAATAAATTCCCGAAAAAACTGACAGTTGAGATTCTCCAATAAGAGAACGAATTTTATTCAAGTCGAGCCCAATCGGCATATCCTTGCGATGCTTGGACTTCCCAATGTAAAAGTTGAGGGACTTCATCAGGATGAAGTTCTTCTATTTTCAGAAGAACGAACTCCTTCTTACTCGAGCTTACTTTAATTTCAAGAGACCATTCAGAATCTGAATGAAACGTCCCATCCCAATTATACATCGAGACAATAGATTTCCTCTGAACGCATGCTGCGCCAGATTCTATTAAGAGTTGAGAAAACGATCCAATTTCAAATTCCTTCCAAGAACTTGGAAGAGTAGTTTGAATGATGAACAGAGACTCGCCCATGAACCTTGTAGAGCGTTACCGCCCATCAAAGTATGTGTGGGTGAATTCACTCGACCTTACGGACGCCGACAGCGTTAGGTCCTTTTGGACCTTCGCCGACTTCGAATTCGACGGTGTCCCCGTCTGTTATTTCGCCTTCTACTTCTGAGATGTGAACGAAGAGGTCATTGCCACCTTCTCGTTCAATAAATCCGAATCCTTTTGTTTGGTTAAACCACTTGACTGTACCTTGTGCCACGCTTCGGGGTTTTGGTAGGGGTATATTATCTATGTGGGTAATTCCCCCTCTCAAATACCAATTTATAGAGACGAAATCATCACCGAAAAGAGGCAATAGAGACCTAATAGGCTTCAAAATGATGAGAAACACACATGCAAACACGAAAACGAGGCGGAGAGCAGAAAATACCGAGAATTTGCGACTTCAAACCTTCTTTTCAAACATTGAAGATCTGCTTTAAGCATAGAATAATTATTTCAAGGGAGAAAATATGGGAAGGGTATGGCCCTTGAAATCTTAGATCCTGCAATCGAACTCATGGGAGACTTCATGGATGCTGAAGAAAACAGATGGTGGATTAGGCCGTTGAAAGCTTTGATGTACGTTACCGTATTCTCAATCACGCCACTCTATTTCTATTTCACATAATTTCAATGAGTGTGAATCACTTTTTATCTTCCCAAACATAGAACCCATCGTCTTTCGAAAACCAGAACGTTCCGTCCTCGGCTTCATACCAGTTGGTACCGTTCTCATCGTTCTCAAGCCATTCACCCTTTGGTAATTCTTGCCAAGTAGCAACGTAGTTCAATTGCTCCACTGGAGAAGTTGCTGGCGGGCCACTTGATGGCTGCTTTGCTTGCTCACCAAATTCATCAAAGACATAATCCTCTTTGAACCAATCACCCTCAGCGTCTTCCTTGCGTGACCTCATCATGAATATCCCAACAGTTGATGCGAGGATAAGCAGGAACACACCACCGATGAGAATCATGCGCATTTGCTTTGCTTCGGCAACTGCTTGCATATTATCACCTCTTCCATCGCCATCTGAATCCTTGTCTTCATCCTCATCAAGCGGGAAAGCATCTTCCAAATCAGAGGTGCCATCATTATCATCATCAGGGTCGGTTTCATCAGGAATCATATCCGCATCCGTGTCAACAAGACATTCACTGGCCATCGTAGAACCGGTTGCTTTGGTGGAAGTTTTGAAAGGGCAGCCAATCTGTTCCAGAGAACCATCCACTGGCACATAAAATCCAATTTTCGCATCGATACAGGAAGTTTTACCTGTAACGTTTTGAGAGGAACCTGCAAGACATTCAGATTGGCTACTTTGGCCATTTTGGTCAACATAATGACCTCCGTCAGCCTCAATGCACGCAGATACATCTGTTGAACCGGACAGTGGGTTGTAGGTTCCGCTTGTGCAAGCGATTTGTTGAGATTGTCCGGATAGATCAACATAGTGACCGGGGTCTGCATCGTCACAAGACACCTGTCCAGTTAACGTTTGATAGGTCCCTGGCAAACAGCTTTGTTGCGTTATTTGTTGAGGGCCATCCACAGAGTGTCCAGCATCTGCTTCAATACAGAATGCTTGTCCTGCAAGAGGTTGATAAGTTCCTTCAATACAGGGTTTCTGAGAAATCTGGGCGGGTAAATCTACGCTAAATCCAGGGTCAGACAAGTCGCATTCAGACTGGCCGGGAAGTGGTTGATAAGTTCCTGGTGAGCAAGGTATTTGGCTTACTAAACCAGTTTGGTCTCCGTAGTAACCCGCATCAACCGATTCACAGTCAGAAGAGGAAGTGGAACCAATGCTTGCGGTATATGTTCCAACTGGGCAAGGTATTTGTTCTGCTTGACCAATTTGATTGACATAATGTCCCGGGTCTGCAAGCCGACAGTCGGCTTGATTGGAAGAACCTGAATCTGGGTTGTAGGTGCCATAATCACACGGCGTCTGGCTAGACTGGCCAGTTTGACTGACGTAGTAGCCAGGGAGCGCATCAATACAATCTGATGCTTGTGGTGAACCGCTGTTGGTATTGAATTGACCTGCACTGCAAGGCGTTTGAATCGTTTGACCCGTCTGGTCAACAAAATGTCCTGGATCTGCATCAAAACATGAGTCCTGACCAGTCAACGGCTGATAGGTTCCTTCGAAGCAGGCTTGCTGAACTGTTTGAGCTGGAATCTCCACAAAGTGACCTACATCTGCATCATCACACGAGACTTGTCCGCCCAGTGCCTGATATGTACCGGGGTTGCAAGGTGTTTGACTGGATTGCGCCATTTGATTGACAAAAGAACCGGGATCCGCATCAACACACTCGGTTTGTCCTGTCAATTCTTGAAATGTACCAGCAACACACGGCATTGGGCTTGCTTGAGCCGGTAGGTCGACGTAATATCCAGGCTCGGCTTCCCGACAATCGTCAATACTGGTAGATGCAAAATCGGGATTGTATCGGCCAACAGTGCATGGAAGTTGAGAGGTTTGAGCTTGTGATTCGACATAGTGGCCAGGTTGGGCATCGTCACAGGATATTTGACCAGCATCTGGCTGGAAAGTGCCGAATTGACAAGGTGTTTGGGAAGATTGACCAGTCAGTGCAACATAGTACCCTGGGTCGGCATCAACGCAAGTTGTGCTCGAATTCGAAGGCTGATAGGTACCATGTTGGCACATGCTGTTTTCAAAAATGTTGAGGATGCCATCAGCATCTGAATCGCGCTCTGAAAGGGCGGCTTTTTGCATACTTACAAAAGGTGAAGTTTGTGTAGGTGAATTACGATTATAGGTGGCACCATTACCCAATTGACCACTACTTGCTAAGCCCCAACATGAGACAAAGCCATCTGAGAGTAAAGCACAGGTATGGTCGTATCCCGCTGAGATATGAACTGCCCCGACTCCACTACCAAAACTACTGGAAAGTGTAGGTGAGTTTTGTTGAGACCAAGCGGAGTTTCCGATTTGTCCGTAGCCCCCATAGCCCCAGCATGAAACTGAACCAGTGGAATGAACCGCACACGAATGTGATGCTCCTGTGGTAACTCCAGTTGCAACAACACCACTACCAAGCGAGGTTGTTAGTGTAGGAGTATTCGTATCAGAAGTGCCACCATTACCGAGTTGGCCTACTCCACCATGCCCCCAGCATGAAACAGCACCGTTGTCAAGCACGGCGCAGGTATGTCGATTACCTGCGGAAACCGCAATAGCCGTTCTACCGGTACCGAGACTGTTGGTAAGGGTCGGTGAAGATTGAGTTGAAGTCGCTCCATTGCCGAGTTGACCATCGTTGTTTCGACCCCAACAAGAGACCGAGCCATCATCTAGAACTGCACAGGTGTGAGAGGCTCCAGCAGAGATTGCTACAGCAGTTCTGTTCGTTCCAAAACTGCTCGTGAGCGTTGGTATATTCGCATTTGACGAGGCACCGTTGCCAAGTTGTCCGTTCGATCCAGACCCCCAACATGCGACATCTCCGTTATCGAGAATGACACAGGTGTGAGAGACTCCGGATGAGATATTTACTGCAGTTCGACCAACACCAAGACTGCTGGTCGGAGTCGGAGAAGATTGGCTTGACGATGCACCATTACCGATTTGCCCACTGCCTCCAGAACCCCAACAGGAAACGTCACCAGTGTCGAGAATGGCACATGAATGATGGTTTCCAGCCGAAACTTCAACCGCTGTTCGGCCGACTCCAAGACTGTTGGTAAGAATTGGTTCGTTTTCCTGTGAAGTGCCTCCATTGCCAAGTTTGCCGTATGTGCCATCACCCCAACAAGTGACATTGCCATCGGCTTGCACTGCACAGGTGTGTTCGTTACCGGATGCGAGTGAGATTGACGTTTGCCC
>JAPKCL010000124.1 GCA_028822955.1 Candidatus Poseidoniaceae archaeon | reverse complement strand
GCCAAGTGAAATTTCTAATTCAAGAGGCTGGATGACTGAACGTGAAGAACGGTACCATGTCAGTTCACCTGTCACCTCGATATCTTCACGTGGTTGAACCCAGGTTCCGAGAGTGTCAACATGATCGCCTTGAATCGAATAAGAAATGGTTTGTGGGTCCACCATTAATTCTCCTGAAAACTTCCAACTGAGCTCTGGGACTGCGAGTGTATTTGATTGCCCGAGGAAATCTTGTACGAACACTGTTGGAATTCGAGTGAGGCTAACGTCTGGGTCAAAGCCCCATTCTATTGAAAAGTTCAGTTCAAGTGTTCCTTCGGAAGGAAACAGTTGACTACTCTGCGATGGAATAAACATACATGATTCAATGTCGATGTAAATATTGGGGCTTGAACATTGTTCAGTTGCCGCATCCCATTCGATGAGAACAGGCTCATTTTGGTTTCCTGCTAAGTTCAGTTGAATCGAAGATATATCTGAGATTCCATTCAAGTCCCATAACGGGAGTTGTAACAGGTTTGATTCGCCTGGATGAATCCATACGGAGTCACCAATGTTCCAACTCGCAGGGGCTGAACCAAGTTGGGGAGAGCCGTCGTTATTGATTTGGACATTAAACAACGGTTCATCGAATGTACCGGCAGAACTCATCATATTTCCGGCGGGGTCTGCGACTTCCAACCAACCGCTGAAAAAGGAACCGGTGTAAGCACTTGAAGTATCTAATTCCAACGAATAAGTTCCCTGGATTGAACCGAGATTATCGGGGAGTTGTAACGGCATAACATGCACTTCAGTTGTTTGCATGGTACCGTCGAGATTACTATCATCCAGCCAAGAACGCCAGAGATGTACTTTGGCATGTGAAGGTAAGATTGGTCTGTCTGCGACAACAAAATCAATGTTTGTCATTGGCATTGCATCAACATGGTCGAATTCAGAAACACTTGTAGCCAATAATTCCGGAACAACTGTATCGAATTCAAAGACGACACTGTTTGGAACCTCATAGACAATACTTTGCCCGTTTAATGGTGTAACTTCAATGCTCAGTGTCACACTCGCTTTACCGACTGGAACGGTCCAAGGGAATGTTACCAAACCGTTCACAATAATTGATGAAGACTGCTCTTCAACCCCATCAACCAAGAACCGAACAAGCGTTGAACCCGAACGAGGTGATGAACTGAAAGGTATATTTTCAAACCCAAGTTCGATTGCGACTTGGACGGAATCCCCAGGCTGAAGATAAGGTGCTGAAAGCATGGATTCAACAAGGTTTTGATTGACTATTGCCCAGTTCTTTACCGACACATCATTTTCAACACCATGAGATGTTCCGAGGCCTAAGTTAATAATTATTGGGAGCATTGGACCCGATGGAGCGATGAGATTCACAGAAACAGAAAGAGATTCTTCATCGTCCCATTGTTCGGTGAATTTGAATCGGTGGTCAACTTGCAAGAAAGCACCACTTCCAAGCATACGTATTTCGCCATTCGCTCCATCTTTAAGCCAGATCATTGGAGTTGCTTGATTGAGGCAACCGTTAACAGCCGAACCGTAGAGAGGGAGAGAAAGCATTTGGCAACGAGTATGAGATTCAGCAGTCTGACCTTGGAGGTGGAGCTCAAGTGACCAACTGTTTGATTTGACAAATGCTTCGGCATCATTAACACCCAAATTAGAGAAATCAAAAGTACTGGTGACTTCAATCCAATCAGTAGAAGGAGTGAATGTGTCAGTTACGTTAGAGACAACGATTGAAACAGGTTCAATCGAACTTTGAGTGGTTTGTTGAACAACAGTCATTCGAATCGCACCGGAGGAAGTCATACGGATTGGAAGATGTACTTCCTTTGTTCCACCTACCGGTGTAATCGATTGTAAAGCTGCATTGAGAGCGATAACCACCGCATCAGTCGAGGTAAATTGCAAGGCAAACGAAGCGTCATATGGTGCAAAGAGTCCTCCGAACAAAACTTCGGTCGTTGTGGAGGATGAACCAATTCGAACCGTCACTTCAACCATTGGAAGGCCTTCAACACCATCTGAAGCAGATGCTTGAGAGAGGGCACTGTTCATCGATAAGAGGTCACTTGAAGAAAGCTGAATCACTTGAAGGTCTTGAAGATTGGAGAGAGAAGACGACATGAAGTCTTGACCGTTAATCGACATTGAAACAAAGGGCGAATTCATTGGCTGAAGAGGTGAAGCAATCCCGAATTCAAACGCATCCACACCCGCTGCCGGAAGCAGGAGAGTAAACGCTGCAGCATTCGAAGGTGTCGAAGCCTGTGATTTCCACATGGAGCCATCCTTCAATTGGTCTTGAATACCCAGACGCCCAATACCCTCTCCTTCAAGAGACCAATCACTGACTCCATCCATGCCGACATCGATACGGAGTCCATCGGCTACGCTGGTACGAATCATTTCCACATCGAACGTATCGAGTGTCCAACTTCCGCCAGTTGATTTGGCTCGGAATTGAACTGTAAAATGAGGCGATGTGAGCCATTGAGTGCCGTCGTTTAGCGTCACCCAATTCGTCCCCTGATCGAGTGAATATTCCATCTGACCATTCCCCGTGAGTGAGCAATTCGAGTTGAAGCCTGCAAATCCTGAACGCAGATTGAATGGGGTGGTTAACAATGTACCAACACCGGAAATTTGTCCGTTGGACCACCCAACATTTTGTAATTGCCAACCCATTTCTGTTGGATCTTCTCCGAAGTCTTCGATGACTTTTCCTTCAAAGTGCATACCATGAACGACCGGAACTCCACCAGACTGACTTTTCATGTGAATGCTGAGACGGACACTTGGATAGGTTTCCCAATCGATCATCCCAAGGTCAATCGATTTGGAAACTGAGTGTTCGAAACCAGGAACGGGTTGACTTGTCGAAGCATCGATTAGTCGCCATTCCAGAACTTCGCCAGGAGGGACTTCTGCATCGAGATGGAGATAACCAAATGTTCTCATTTCACCTTGTCCAAGTGTGGCAGGGCTGAAGGGCGCAGATGTCCAATTACCCTCACCTGAAGAGACACCAGACCCACTTGGCATAATTGAAACATCATCGACATTCCAACCCGTGTACGTGACTGAACCATCGGTCGTCCCAATACCGAAACGGACCTGGAGAGACGGATTATTGGCGACATAGTTGGAAATACTAATGGTTTGTTGAGAGAAACTTGAATCTTGAACATAGCCTGAAGAATACACGGTCGACCATTGTCCATTTGTTCCTTTGACTGCAACATATGCATGGTCGTAACTTGAGCTTTCAATTCCAAGTCGCTTCATGAATGTCAAGTCCCATGAACCTGAACATGAAGAGCAATTCATGACTGGAGAAGTCGCCCAAATCGTTGAACTCATTCCATTTGGATAATTACCGTTGTAGGTGTAGATGGCTTTGGTACCACTGCTCACACCATTTGCTTGACCAAGACCAGTATCAAAGCCCCAAAGCCAGGATGGGGAACCAAGTGTCCAGCCGTGATTACTGTTTTCAAAATCCCAATCCCAACCTTGTGGTAAAATGGTAAGTGATGAACCGTTAACATCAACGCCATCATAGACAGTATTTCTCGAAAAGTCGAGGGATTCTGTGAGCGAATATCCAGTTGAGGATGGGAGTTGAGCTGATTCAATATTAAGGTCGAGGGATTGAATTGCTTCACTGTCAAGAACACCAAGACGAGTGTTCATATTCGCTCCATCCGGGAAAGAACCAATCGAAAGTAAATGTGATTGACCCATTGACGTTGGTGTTTCCAATGACCGTTCTGAATCGAGGAGTGGTTCTTCAGGAAGGTGAGTATATCCTTGTAAAAGCGTCGACAAGAGAAACAAAGTCACTACCGCAATACAACGAAGTGGCATGGCTCGCACTGACCCCATAGTATACCCTACGGCCCCTCGTAGGTCAAAAGTCTTCGGCCATCCTAACCTCATCCAATAGGGGGGACATGAGAGCGATGCGATTCTTGGACAAGGCTCAAGGGCTTTGGCCATAGAACCACAGACATGACCGACGTCGAGACGCTGAAAAGGGATGCTGGAATTGCTGCTTGTGCTTATGTCAGAAGCGGCATGAAAGTTGGATTGGGAACCGGTTCTACTGTCAAACATACGGTCGTCGAATTAGGTCGAATGATCGCTGAAGAAGGATTAGAGATTGTTGGAGTCCCAACCTCATTAGCTACAGAGAAACTTGCTGTAGAAGTTGGAATACCCTTAGTCAAACTCTCGGAGATTGACGGATTGGATGTTGTCATTGATGGAGCTGATGAATATGACCCCCAATTTCAATTAATCAAAGGTGGCGGTGCTGCTCTTTTGCGAGAAAAAATTGTGGCGCAAGAATCGAGTGGAATGGTAGTCGTGGCCGATGACAGAAAGCGTGTCCAAACACTCGGTGCATTCCCTCTGCCAATCGAAGTAACACCCTTTGCTCATCAAGCAACGATTCGGGCTCTTGGCCGTGTTCTCAATTGCCGTGTTAACTGCCGAATGTCAGGCGATCATCCTGTCATCACCGATAACGGAAATATGATTGCTGATGCGCATTGCGGCCCTACCATTCAAGATCCTGTGGC
>JAPKCL010000123.1 GCA_028822955.1 Candidatus Poseidoniaceae archaeon | reverse complement strand
GTGCTGCTCGAGAAGAAGTTCCAGGACGACGTGGTTACCCCGGTTACATGTACACAGATTTGGCAATGCTCTACGAACGTGCAGGTATTATCAAGAACAAGAAGGGCTCAATCACTCAATTCCCGATTCTTACCATGCCTGGTGACGATATTACGCACCCAATTCCTGACTTGTCAGGATATATTACTGAAGGACAAATTGTTATTTCACGTGAATTACACCAACAAGGTATCTATCCGCCGATCAACGTTCTTCCATCTCTCTCTCGATTGATGGGTTCATGTATTGGTGCGAAAACCACTCGTGAAGACCACAAGGCGGTTTCTGACCAAATGTATGCAGCATACGCCCAAGGCCGCGAACTTCGTGGACTTGTCGCCATTGTCGGTGAAGATGCATTGAATGAGCGTGATAAGCAACTGCTTACTTTCTCCGGTGTTTTCGAAGACAAGTTCCTTCGCCAAACCCGTGACGAAGACCGTTCAATTGAGGAAACACTCGATTTGTGTTGGACTCTCATGTCTGCAATCGACACAAAGTACCTTGTCCGTCTTGACCAAGAATGGATTGACAAGTACCACCCAGAAAACCGAGCTTGAAACGCTCGAACGAATCTAAAAAGGAGGTGAAAGAATATGGCACTCGACATCAAACCAACCCGCAGTGAGTTGATTAAGCTCAAGGCGCGGATCAAGCAAACCAAAAACGGCTACAAGTTGCTGAAAATGAAGCGAGACGGTTTATTTCACGAGTTCCGTTCCCTCCTTTCTGCTATGATTGAAGCAAAGCGTGACTTGACGGCAACATACCGTCTGGCAAAACAACGCATTGATCTTGCTAATGCAATTGAAGGTGGTTTAGCAGTCCGTGCTGCCGCTATCGCCAATACCGGTCATCCTGAAGTTGAAGTTAAACGCCGAAATATCATGGGTGTTGTCGTTCCAAGCGTCAGTGGTACGAATTTGAAATCTACTTTCGAAGAACGTGGCATTGGATACATTGGTTCATCAACCTATATCGACGAGGCTGGAGATTCCTTTGGAAATTTAATTGAAAAGATTGTCAAAGCCTCGGAAATGGAAGCAACACTCAAGCGTCTTCTTCAAGAAATTGAAGCAACCAAGCGACGTGTCAATGCTTTGGAATTCAAAGTGATTCCAGAACTTGAGGAAGCCCGTGTCTTTATTCAACTCCGACTTGAAGAGATGGAACGTGAAGAAACCTTCCGTCTCAAGCGTTTCAAGAACAAGTGAGTTGTTTAACTGGTTTGAACAACTTGAGGGATTCCTTCAAAGGGGATGCAGAACCACAAAGGTTTGAGGAGATGGCATGTCGGTTAATTCGAACGATTCAGATGTTCCGGTGGATGTAGATTCCTCCCTCGAATCGATGCCTACCCATCGTTTAGAATGGAAACAGCATGACTTACTCTCGACGGTCCTTTGTCGTTATTTTCATGTCGCTTCAAACATGTCGGGCGGAGTTTTACCATCTTGGGTCGTTTCTCCAAAAAATGACAAAGATATCGACGATTGTCTCGATGAAGCGAACGCCTATCTGAAGAAACTTGGTTGGGCAGCAAAACTTTCCCACGGTGATGATTGGCTCGTTCAATTGTTTCCAATTCCTGAACGTCAATTCCCTTCATTTAATTTGACGTTCTTACTCTGGGCATTTTCTGCACTAACCCTCACTCTTGCAGGTGCATATTGGATGGATGGCTCACGCCCTTCAGGTGGATGGTTCCATGATTCGTCCTTCTTGGACGCCGTGCTTGGTTATACTTTACCAGTGCTTGGTAGTCTGTTTATCGCTTCGCATATTCAGAAAAAAATAGCACTGCACTTTAATCACCGTGTGGGCCATATCACGCCTATACCTGAACCGACGATTTCCCTCTGGAGTCTCGGCTTGTTATCTCAATCCTCTCTCGTTTGGCCTTTTGGTCTCTTCCTCATTCCAACATTACCTCGGATGGATGCTCGACTCTGGGATGATCGCAAAGTGTTGGGCTGGGTTGCGGTTTCTGTTCCAGCATCTCTGGTTACATTTGGTATGCTCTTGTGGGGTATCGGCCTTTGGCTCACTCCCGAATATATCGCAGTTACAAGTGCCCAGAATGTCGCACAGGGCCCTTTCCTCGTCGAAGTTGTCGGACAATGGCAAGTTGATGATTACCTCACTCGACTCACATGGTCACATCCTTTTGCCAAAGCAGGAGCCTTATTGACGTTCTTTGGGTGGATTTCTTTGCTTCCTATTCCTACATTCCCTGGAGGTCGAATCATGATGGCTCGAGCAGGGCCAACCGAAGCACGGAGCAGTAGCAATCAGATTTTCATCTTCCTTCTTATCTTGGCATTCGCTTGGATGTTTGATGCGTTTATTGGATTTAGCATCTGGATTTTTGTCCTCACTTTGATTTTACCTTTGTTGTTGTTCATGGGCACAAATAGAAATTTGCCTCTTATCCTCAACGAACCTAAAGGGCTTGACCTTCAGAGCATGAAGAATATTGGAATTGTGATGCTGGTTGCAGTTTTATTCGCCTTACCCAGTCAAGTTCCATTTGAGGTTGATGATGATTGGGATGCTTCGGTCATCTATGACCTTGGCATGAACTATACTGCGAAAGAAAGTGATGGTAATTGGAGCGCTCTCATTTCTTTGACCGTTTTCAACCCTTCTTCAATCAATAGAGATTGGACGATTGATTACGATCAGCATGATTCAGTTTTGGCTGATTGGGTATTGGTTTGGGAATGTGATGGCGAAGATACGCTTGACATCAATGGTTTCGGTTGTGGGAGTACTCTGCCGCCCCAAAAGAAAACCACAGTTCTCCTGAATATGACATGGAGTCAAACTCCATTGGATGGGATTTTCAACTACGCTCCGACTGCCTTGGATTTCGCTTTGCTTTCATTGACCCAAGGTGAATACAACAGTTATCCAATCTCAGTCCAACCAAAATTACCGGTTCACCCAGCTACACCTTGGCAGATGTTGTATGATGAAGGTGAAATGAAACGCTGTATGGAACTCAATATTGATTCAAAAGAGGTCTTGAATGTGAGTTTCCCCGATGCTGGGCAAGTTTTGAACCTTCAATCCCGTTTGCAGTGGATTGAAGGCCATAACAACCTTTCAGCAAGTTTCGAAGAGCCTCCAAATCGTCTTTGTTTGCGAGGTTTAGATCCGGTTGTACTTCGGACTTCTGAACTCAATACAGTTCAATTCAATGATGTTCTCTTTGATGGGGGTTTACCTGATTTCCCATTAGTTGCCGTTGTACCTTCAGATGGATGGACAATTACCAGCGACGCTTCACTTGGATGGGGATTCCTCCTTAATTCAAGTGGCTTACTAAGTTCAACTGACGCACTGTGCCCTCTTGACCCCTCATTGGCAATACCTCCTTCTCCAAGCGAAGGTGAGTGGGTTTGGGATGTGGATGTTCGAAAGATTTCGAATATACCTTCTGTCACTGATGAGAATCAATCCTTAACTCTCCAAATGTCAGACGGTGCAAGCATGCATGTTTGTTCCCCACACCTTTCTGTTGAACCTCGTTTCAACTTCTCGGTAGAAGAAGGACCCGAACTGGTAATTCAACGCTACAATACATCTCATCGAATCTGGTCGAACATGTGGATGGCTGCATACAACGGTACTCTCTTGCAGCCAGAAGGTGCGAACTTCTCAGTCTATAGTTCAAGTAACTCCTCAATACCTGTGTACATAAAAAAGGAAGGGAATGGCGAGCAATGGTCGACGGTTATTTCGACAAATACACTTTCAACTGGGTGGAATTCGTTTGAATTCTCTCCATCGATGAGTACTATTTCGACGATCTGGTTTGAACATCAAGATGAAGCGCTGGTAATACATTTATCGAGTTATGTGTGAGGTTTAGAAATGCGTATTGCAATTTTAGGGTCAGGCTCGCTTGGTTCCTTGTATGCCGCACTTCTTTCACAAGTCGAAGGTGTAGAACTCTTCATTCATGGTCGAGGGAGCCACGGTGCCCATATGGCTGCCCATGGGCTCCAGTTAGAGGGTTTAGCAACCCAATTTCTTTCGAATGAAGAGGTATTCTTCTCCCTCGAAGAGGTTGGTCTTCCCCCGCATGTATTCGGAACAATTGATTTCGCTCTTCTCACAGGTAAAGCCGGTCAAACGACCTATCTTGCTCAATTGGCTCACAAACTATTGAACGATGAAGGAATGGCTTTGTGTTTGAGTAATGGCCTTGGTCATGCTGAGCAGTGTGTGGAAATCCTTGGTCCGCATCGTGTGTTTGCAGCATCCTCTACTCACGGAGCATGGCGACCATCGCCTGGCGTTGTTCATTGGGCCGGTAAGGGCGAAACTGTTCTCGGGTCTTTGGTCGGAGGCCCTGGTGAAATTGAAGCAAAGCCTTTGCTCGAGGCCCTTTCGGCAGCGGGGTTAGAACCATCATGGTCTTCAGATGGTTTGGCTACTCTTTGGAAAAAAGTCCTTCTCAATATCGCAATCAATCCTCTTGCAGCATTGGCAGGAGTCGAAAACGGAACTCTGTTGCATCCCGATTTGTTTTCAGCAGCCTTTTCAACTCTGCTTGAAGGTGCTGCAGT
>JAPKCL010000030.1 GCA_028822955.1 Candidatus Poseidoniaceae archaeon | reverse complement strand
CATCATGCGAGTCATGTTCAACTATTTCTTGTAAGATAACCATCCCTCGATTTATTTAGAGGTTTAGGGTTGTTAGTCCTATCCCCTACACTCTTGTGCGTTCAAACCTTACGGGGTTCGAACTCTTTGACGAGGGTGGTGGACGTTGTGGGATTTGAACCCACGACATCTTGGTTGCAAACCAAGCACTCTTCCAACTGAGCTAAACGCCCCTGTATTCAAGGCGTCGAGTCAATCCTTTTTGAGTCTTCACCTCAAAGCAACTCGTTTCAAACTGCATCAATCGTTGCATCGCGGTCTGGACCAACACCAATACTGGTGCAAGAAACGCCTACAAGTGCTTCGACCTTCTTGATGTAAAGTTGAGCTGCTGAAGGTAATGCAGAGTAACCAGTACCCTCATTATTTGCTTTCTTTGCGATTCCGAGCCATTCTTCGAGAGAATACGAAGGGAAACCAGGCATTGAGACATAAATTGGTTTGCAGCGCTCAAGTGCTGTTGCACTCGAAGGCATTTCCAAAATCTCTTTCCCATCCAGTTCATAGGCCACACAGATTTTGATTTCGTCAAGTCCACCTAGTACATCCAATTTTGTCAGTGCAAGTCCAGTGAATCCATTAATTCGATTTGCATGGCGCATGACCACAGCATCAAACCAACCGCAACGGCGCTTTCGTCCCGTTGTTGTACCGAATTCATGGCCAACGGTTCCAAGGTGTTCCCCGTTTTCGTCATCCAGTTCAGTTGGCATAGCCCCATGACCTACTCGAGTGATGTAGGCTTTGGTAATTCCAATGACTTCTTCGACATGGCCTGGATGAATTCCAGCACCATGTGAGGCGTTTCCACGGGAAGTGATCGAAGAGGTGACAAAGGGAAAAGTTCCTTGATCGATATCCAAAAGACAACCTTGAGCACCTTCAAGAATAACATGTTCCCCAAGTTTGAGTGCATTGTCGAGCATAAGGCCTGTGTTTTGAATCGAAGTGCTGTATGCATTCCAAATCCATTCCACATCGGTTTTCAAACCGGAGGCCGTAATTCTCTCTTCACTTCCTGCTGCTGTCAACGTTGAGTTCATTCGGGCAGTAGTCGCTTCCATCCAAGCATCATCGGCCATAACCTCTGAGAGGTCTCCAAACCGCAAACCAATGCGATTGATTTTATCTGCATAGGTCGGTCCAATGCCTCGACCGGTCGTTCCAATTTTTTTATCCAAGCTGTCAAGATAACGGTGGAATGGAAGAATGATATGGGCTCGTTCGCTGATGTACAGGCGTTCTCCACGAGGATCTTCGCCCGTAGAGTCTTGCCATCCGGTCAATTCTGTGTTGAGGACCCAAGGGTCGATAACCATCCCGTCTCCAAGGACGAGGTTGCATTCTTTACGGGTAATACCAGAGGGTAAAAGATGGAATTTCAATACTTGATCGCCTATGACAACTGTATGGCCGGCATTGTTACCACCTTGGAAGCGAGCAACCCATGTTGCCTGTTCCGCAATACGGTCAACAATTTTTCCTTTTCCTTCATCTCCCCATTGGGCTCCAAGAACTACGGTGGCTGGCACTTTACTCTCCTCACCCCAATGCCCTCGCGTACCGTCTTTGAACTATGTGTTTGTTCAGCGTGGTTTTTTCAGTATATTGACCACTGAAAGAAAGGCGTATGTGATAGAGAAAACAACCCTTTATATCCACTACTTCATTCTTCCAGTCTGTAGCCAACCATGGTAACCACAGTGTAAAACCGCATCACGCAGTTTCAGCCACAGTGAGCAGTCCCTAAACGGATTTATATACTCTGGACACCAACTACATAACGAGAGGTTAACAAGATGAAAATGAATCCGGAAGGAAATGCTGGTGAAGAGCCAGATCGCAAACAAAGAGCTGATTCAAACCGTAGCGGTAACGATGTTATTCGCAGAACGCTGGAAGGCCATACACGTCCATGTGTTGACTGTGGAGTGACCGATTGGCAAATGGATGACTCCCGTGGCGAGATTATTTGCAATACCTGCGGACTCGTTGTTGAAGAGAATGTCATTGACCCGGGAGCAGAATGGACCAACAGAGATCGCAGTCAAGACCGTTCACGTGTTGGCCAACCGCTCACATACACTCTTGCTGACAAGGGACTGAACACGACCATTGATGTCCGTGACCTCAATTCTGGAAGCGCAGGACGACATGGTATTTCCTCTCAATCACGCCGAGATTGGCGTCGTCGACGCGTCGTCGATGAGCGTTCGAAAACTCGAAAAAGTCGTGAACGTAACCTCGTTCGTGCAAACCAATTCATTCGGGACCATTCGGGATTGCCTAAGCCACTCCAAGAAGAAACCGCACGTCTTTACCGAAGACTCTCTGGTGAAGGCTTCGTAACCGGTCGCTCAATTGCTGGTGTAACTGCAGCTTGTGCTTATTTGGTTGCACGCCAAGAGAATTTACCTCGTCAAATCGTCGAAGTCTCCGAAGCCTTTGATGTCAAGGAGAAAGAACTCTCAAGACTCATTCGACAAGTATCACGCAAGTTGAATCTACACAAGATTTCTTCACCAGACCAATACTTTGACAAGTTTATCTCGGATTTACAACTTCCACCAAGTATTCACACGCAGATTGGACACCTTTGGTCTGCGATCAAACCTCACGACGAATTATGGCAAGGCAAGAAGCCAATGGGAGTCGCTGCTGCACTGATTTACAAGGTATCGAACGAAGCCGGTTCACCTCGAACCCAATCCGAAGTATGCAAGATTGCCAATGTCTCTGAGGTCACATTGCGTGGTTTACTGCGCTTGATTGAAGGCTTGCTCAGTCAACTTGGCGAAGTTTCTAAACAGTGATTTCGAATATTTGAAAGGCGAACCTTGAAGGATTACTTCCCCTGCCATTGAATCATGGGATTCAAAGCGAAGGCTCGTAAGCATATGCCTGATTCGGAAAACGATTCGGATTCAACAAAGAAATCTTCGACCAAAGAAGGCGAAATTCCATGTGGCGTCAAAACCTGTGATGGCTATGCTGACAAAAGTTTCGGCGGACGTTCGCTCTCACTTGACAATGCAATCGACGTATGGGGCGATAGTGGATATGCCGAGCGCAAAGGCCGAGTCAGAGTTTGCAAAAGTTGTTATCGAAAGTGGAAGAAGGATAACAAGTCTGAAGATTCCTACTGATTTTCTTCACTTTCAGTTTAACTGAAGGGTCATAGAAAAGAATGTGTACCGACGGCTCTGCTTTCGTATGTATGAACAACAGAGTAGTGATTCGTAGTTTAGTTACTCCAGAGGGTTGCCTCGTGGCAATGGATGATGGAGCAATTGTGTGGAGACCCACACATGGTACACGCAGCCAGATCAAATTAGAAGCCATTGCCACGGTGCTACTTGCATTGAAAGGCCCGACTGGATGCTACGATATTGTAGCAATAGGCGATTCAAACGGTGGGATTACACTTCTTTCACTTCCACGTCTCGAAGAGATTGAGAAGTTTTCAATCGATGGTGGAATTGTTCGCTCAATTACCGCAGTTCAAGACACCTTAGGGAAGTATCTAGCAGCCACTCAAGATGGAAGTGTGTGGGTAATTGGTACTGAAGTTCCTGGTCGAACACTTCTTCTTTTTACACATTCAAGTCCAATTACCAGTTTACGACTTCTCGGTGATAAGATTCTCATTCAAAGTGGGTGGAACCGCCACACCTATGATTGGACTGGAGCTACAACAGATGAGTTTGACGGCCAACAGCAGTTCAAGGTCAAGGCAACAAACCGAGCGAATCGCCGAGCAAGAATTCTTGAATCCGAGCAACATCGAATCCAACAAAAACAACCTTTAATGCTAGATTTACCTGCATTTGGTTAAACTTTTTCCTGCTCATCCAAGGGCCAAGGCGGATGCGGAGAATACCACAACGCCGTTTTCGCTGGCTTCGGAACAGAGAGTGAGACTTTACCATCATTCCCAAGGCAAGTTTCAAAAAAATCAATGTGACGTTCAAGTATCTCTTTGACATGGCGTACACCTTTGATAGCGGGTCCTTGAAGCGGAATAATCGATTTAGGTTTGTAGCCAACCACGCGTTTGAGGCTCTCCAATACATCGGGCAAACACCCACCAGGTAGATCCCAACGAGTTGGGCGGTCTGCACGCGGCAGTAAAGTACCAAGAATCATCATCTTTTGGTCAGGAATCCAATAACCCATTCCATCAAGAGAATGACCTGGAAGTGAAAGTGATTCTACTTGACCATCACCGAGTGCGAAAACATCCCCTTCACCGACAGCTAGTGTATCAATCGCAGGCATGTCGGAATCGAAACGGTTTGCCCATGTCGTGAAAAAGTCCCCAATCTCAAGAGCGGCTTGACCATCTGGATGAATGTGAACAGTACAGTTTGAAAAGGATTCAGAAATATGCTTTGCACCCCCTGAACATGGATATCGTTTGCTGGTGAGAATGATTCGGTCGAGTCGGTTTTCATCACCGAGAACCCCTTTGATCCGCTCGACTTGTAGGCTTTGGTACCATGAGGTGCCTGCATCGATGAGTAAATTGCCAGCTGAACCTTCCACGACGACCAAATTGGCATCGTGATGGATTGCAGGCAAGCGTAATACACGCATGTCCACTCCTATCGCTTGCACTCCTTGAACCATACTCTCCATTTGGAAGACAAAGTTACAAGAAAAGCGACCATGTATCCTTTTTACTCATTGGTTGCGATTAAATAGGGGGAGTGAGTCGCAAACCCATGGCACGATTCCCTGAGGCTGAAGTCCGTTTACTTCATCGAAAGATTTGCATGCGCTGTAATGCACGCAATGCTGTCCGTGCCCTTCGCTGCCGAAAGTGCAGTTACAAAGGTCTCCGACCAAAGAATATCGAGCGTAAGGGTGCATGATTCGCACTTTTCGAGGCTTGTATTTACGTTACTCTAAACCTAACATTGGCATGATTATTGCCATTGGATCTCCAAGAAGAATCATTGGGATAATCGCTGGGAAAAGGAAAACTAACAGAGGAAGTTTTTGACTTACCCATACCTGTTCGACTCCAGCCTCTTCTAATTCCAGCAATGCTGCTCGAAGTTGTTCATCTGTTGGCGTCTTTCGAGGTGCTCTTTTCCGGTGATAGACCTCAACAGAACCATCGGGCTTCTCAATGAGAGTTGTTAACAGCCACACATGTTTCTCCATGACTTTCGACCGAGGTAGTTGACTCGCATGCCATGCTAACAAAAGGTCACTGAATTTCCCAACATGTCCTCTGAAGAGATTCAGTAGGAGTAGAATAATTGGTATTAGCAAGAAAGAAAGACCTCCCCACATCAAAAGCGAAAAAGTGGGCGGTAATGCAAACAAGGCATCTGAAGTTGCAGATGAAAAGGTAAGAGGAACGGTCGACCAATTCGGTAGAAGCAGTGCCACCCACATCAATGCCTTTGCGTCAGCACCGCCGTGTAGCATTCTGAGACGCCAGGCAACATCGATGAGGATAATTATTGGAAGAACTGCAAAAGTCGACCACCACAAGGCACCTAAGCCCACTTCATTACCAAGTATGACATCAATTGGATTCACTGATTGGTACTGTATAGCACCCAAAATGAGTCCGCAAAGACTGATAAAATACCAAACAGCCACAGATTGGTCCATTCGAGAACCTGCTTTGATGTCGGAAAATGTTGGACGTCCAAGAACTGCACCACTCGCATAGGCAACCGCTGCTGAAGCAGTGAGGTAAATGGTCCAATCAGCACCCAAGTACATCAATTCTAAAGCCCATAGGAAGAGTGCTGGTTTAACCCATACAAGCCAATGTTCATTTTTGACTCGGCGTTCCTTATGGTCCATCCAGGCAGCCCAACCCATACCAAGAAGAAGTGCTGCGATTCTTGACCAGCCTAAGATTTCAATTTCTGTGAGGCTCATGACCTGCGGATAGCGGCAATGAACTTAAAGACGGCCTCCGCGCAGGACAGAGCACGACCAATGAGGCTGTAAATATGGATATCGAAACCCGTCTTCTACAAGTTGCTTCCGTTATCAATCAAATTGATGACCCGAAAGTACCTCGAAATATTCGCCGCCAAGCCAAGGAAACATGTGAACAGTGGTTGTTGAACAAAGCCAAGAAGCTCGATGTTCGTATCGCCATGTCCCAGTCCAAGTTAGAAGAACTCTACGAAGACCCAAATATCCCTCCGGAATTTGGGACACTCATTTTGATGATTAACACCGAACTGGAAAAGATTCTAACAGAAGTTCTCTGAATCACTCTTCTTCCAATACAGTGATGAATTGTCCGAGTAATGGGCGCAAGTTTTTGTCCAATTTACCTTGACTGAGAAGTGAAGCCACATCCGCTCCAATAGAATGCTTCGTGCCCAGGGCATCAGCGGCTGAAAGAATAATATCAATTTGGTCGTCTGAAACCTTGTTATTCCGAAGAATACGCTGTGACGCAATACGTCCAGCAATCAGTTTGATGTGATGATCAGAATATCCGAGGAGTTGTTGGAGTTGATTCAAGGATTGAGTTTCGAAATTTGAAATCTTGCCATCCCGAATTGCATCGACCCATGCCTCATCAATCGATGGAGCACGTTCTGACATAAGGATTGAAAATGGTCGTGTTGCATCAATATTCTCCAACACAATCTTGACAATTACTGCAAATGGAACTGCAAGTATCATTCCAAGAATTCCCCAGCCTGCGAAGGAGATAGCAGTCACTAAGAGAAGAAGTACAGGTGAAAGGTCTAGTGCGCGACCTGCCCATTTCGTCTCAATAATTTGACCCCAGATTTGCTGATTCACAAGAAGTAAGAGCGTTAACAGAATCAATGAACTGGGTTCTAAAATGATGACACCAAGAATAATCGGCGGGATGGTGGCAATCAATGAGCCAATGTATGGTACATAGTTGAACAAGAAAGTCAATAATGCCCAAGTGAACCACAGATCAATCCCAAAGAACAGCATGATCAAACCTGCACAGAGTGCGGTTCCTGCCCCTACACCGGTTTTTACAACAATATAGGTATTCACGCTCGCTTCAATTTTCGAGCGAATAATTTGTACTTTTTCACTTCCGCCATTCGGCCAAGCTCTTTCGATTCTGCCTGGTAACAAACTTGCCTCAAAAATAATGAAAATGAGGAAAAACATTACCGTTATACTGGTCGTGACAAAACTCCCTACATTGGCGAGCATACCTAATGCCACATCGGAAATTTGTTGTTCATCTTCGAGAAGTCCCATAGATGCTAGATCTTCGACAAGGGTGGTATTTGCGGTTTCAGCATCTTCACTCAACATTACACCAAGTAGCGGTGATTGCTTGATATCACTCCACCTCTGCTCGAGTTTCATATTGTACAAATCCATTTTTTCTTCATCTTGAACTAAATCGTTGGCTTGTTGGAAAGCAACGAATGATGCTGCAGTTACAATCATCAAGGTAAAGAGAACCATCGTCAAATAGGACAGAATAAGTGGGAATCCGTTGTTTGAAAGCATATCCGAGCCAGGCTTGAGGACAAAATAAATTCCTAAAGCAATAAAAAATGGTTGAAGAACTCCTTTCAGAACAATCAGCCAAATAACCAACAAGGTGATGAGTAAAGAAATATACGCAAAGGTCGAAACTCGGCGATTGAATTGACCTGAATCCCATGCGGGTGAGGAAACTTCCATACACTGCGGAGTGAGTTCGGCTTCTTGATTGTTTAGGCAACTATTCTTCTGCAAGATGTGAAGTTTCGTCCTCATCATCCAAGCTCGGTAACCAGAATGCCAAAATCGAAGATATTAGCATCATGACACCACACAAATGGAATGCTGTATGGTAGTCAAAGGGCCAATCGGCTGAAGCGGTTAAAGTCCACACTAAGCCTCCAGTGAGAGGGCCCAAGATTCGAGCGAATGCGCCAAGTGATTCTTGTGCACCCATGACAATACCAAGTTCATATCCGTTGGATTTTGCAATACGGGTCAAGAATGTAGAAGATGAGGGTTGAAAGATTCCATTACCGATTGCGATGAGAACAGCGACGACCAATACATGAGCCCATGCGCTTTGAGCTTGCGTATAGGGTACCAATACCAAACCAAGACCGGTGATGGCACTGGCCATGGGTATGAGACGCCTTGAACCAAAGCGGCGTGAAAGAGGACCAATGAGGAAACCTTGTGTTACAATTCCTGTGATACCAATCATTGCAAAAACCCGACCGTTATCTGCTTCTGAGAACCCAAGCCCCCCATTTGCTGAGCCCATTTCCGTATAGAGGATGAAGACCGCATGCATAATCGTGAAGCCAAACGTGAACAACATCGAAACCCAAATGATCAAAGAAATATTCTTTGCTCGGAGCATTGAAGCTGAATTCTTCATAATCCCCATCATATCCTTAAGCCATGGTTCAGGGCTTTTTTGTGACCGAGATTCAATCGGAAGTGATTCTGGCAGTGAACGGAAAGCAATGAGGAGAGAGAAAATGGAGAGAACGCTCGCCACTGCACAAGGTAGAAGATAAGGATGGGTATCAAAAATTGTATTTTGAAACAATTCCCAGCGCGCTGCAGGGTTCGACAACTCGCCTCCAATAAAAGGACCAAATGTGAACCCAAGCCCAAATGCTGCACCGATAATACCCATTCGAGTTGCCAATTGTTGTGGTGTACTGACATCCCCGATGTAGGCACGAGCAACGGCAATATTTCCGTTGAAAACGCCTGCAAGGAATCGGGCAATAAACGCAATGATGAGGGTATTTGCCAGACCAAACATAGTGAAGAATACGGTATTACCAACCAAACCAACCATCAAAACTGGCCGACGACCGATTCGGTCGGAAAGCGACCCCCAAAATGGTGCGAATAAAAATTGGGCGGCAGAATAAGAAGTCATCAACAAACCAACCCAGAGACCTATGTTTGCAGTTTGGTCCGCAGGGGTTAGATCTTCGACCAAGTACGTCAAGAAGGGAATAACAATTCCAAACCCAATGAGGTCAATCATCGTAACGAGGAAGAGAACGAGTAGAGCGCCCTTACCTGCATCACGAACCTGAGACGGCTCAGTTGATGTCTGTCCCATACTTCGCCCACAACCGTTTTCTTTAGTATGCCATGTATCAATATTCAAGCGATTGAAGAGTATTCTATCGAAAGGATATACTTAGGCAGAAGTTGACTTGGTTGGAAGTGGAGTTAAACGATCGATAACGGCTCCGAGACGCTCCACTAAACCTTCTTTCGCATCATGCTTAATGAGGGCGAACTCCATGACTTCATCGAGTGAATCGACAGGAACTACGTTCACCATCTTCTCATACTTTTCATCCAAAAGAACATCTTGCATATTTGCTCGGGGAATCACAATTGTTTTGATCCCTGAACGTGCTGCAGCCTCAATTTTTGCAGTGACACCGCCGATTGGCAAAACTTCACCACGGACCGATAGAGAACCCGTCATAGCTAAGTTTTGATGAATTGGGATATTTTCGAGAGCGGATATAATAGCAGTAGCGATTGTGATTGATGCAGAATCCCCATCCACTCCGTGTGTATCAACAAATTGAATATGGATGTCATAATCAGAAATATTCTTTCCAGTTAACTTCTTGATGACTGCACTCACATTGGTCACGCTTTCCTTTGCTAGGTCCGAGAGCCCTCCAGTAGCATGAATTTTTCCACCGCCACCTTGTGATGGGGTAACGAGTGCTTCAACAGGGAGCATAATTCCACTGAAATCAGAAAGACCTGAGTTGGCTCCAAGCACAGCAAGTCCATTGACTCGTCCAACGCGTTCTCCAGAATTAACGACCATTGCGTAATCTTGACGTCGTTCAATCATTCGATCAGCAACTTGCTGTTCAAGAGGTTTAGCGATATTACGAGCACCAAGTACATGCGCTGCTGTTGCGACTGCTGCGCCTTCTTCCATTGCCAAATCACCAGCGATTCGAACTAATCCACCAAGTTCACGCAATCGAAGTGAAAGTTTTCCACGGCGACCAGCACGGCGTTGAGCCTCACGAAGGATGATGGCAACTGCGGATTTATCGAAGTGAGGAATCTCACGTGAGGTACCTATATCTCGACGAACTTCTTGGGCGATAAATCGAATGAGACGACGACGGTTACGCGCAGTGTCAGGCATTTCTGAATTCACATAGACTTCATACCCATAGCCACGAATTCTACTTCGGAGAGCAGGATGCATACCTTGAATCGCATCGAGGTTACCCGCAGCAATTAGGATGAAATCGCAAGGAACAGGTTCAGTCTTGGTGAGTGCACCCGACGAACGCTCTGAGCGTCCAGAGATAGGGAAGGCTCGCTCTTGCATTGCAGTGAGCAGGGCTTGTTGCTCCTCGAGTCGGAGCAAATTGACTTCATCAATGTAGAGAACACCCTTGTGGGCACGGTGAATGGCACCTGGTTCTACACGGTCATGCGCTGGAGTTTCCATACCACCTGATTGAAACGGGTCGTGGCGTACATCACCAAGAAGTGAGCCGGACAAAGTGGCGGTTGCATCAACAAACGGAGGCAGTTCTTTGCTGTCGTGTTTCACCAATACTTTGGGAATTCGGCTTTCGTCACCGGAACTCAATCGGCCACGAATAAACATGTAACCGAACATGAGAAGGAATCCTCCGAAAAGCAAAGTAAGTATATCGCCGCTTTGAATGGTTGCCAAAACAAGAAGAAAACCGACTGCTGCAAATGCGATAAGAAGCATTTTCTGTGAACGGTCTCTTTGAGTACGCATTGATTCCTTCTGGAGTTTCACAATACGATCTCCTCGGCCTGCTGGGACTGAACGGACGCGGGGTTCGTTCTCATCATCTTCATTCGGATAAATGAGAAGGTCTTCAAGAGATTCTTTTGGAAGCAAGTCAGTCATTGAACGTGCAAGCATAGATTTCCCAGTCCCAGGGTCACCAATCATGAGCATGTGACGACGTTGCTCTGCTGCCTTTTTGATGACGACAGAACCCGCTTCTTGACCGATAACTTGGTCGACAAGACGATCTGGAATAGGTACATCTTCTGTCGAAGTGAAATCAACGGATTGAATCCAGTCGTCAACACTTAGAGATACAATATCATCAGAATCAGGGCCGGGCTCTGGAGCCCAAATGGTGACTTCTTCGATGTCGGTAACCGGCAATGAATCTTCATCAGCCAGTCCATTTTCCACCTCGGTGGAAGGCGAATCTTCAGTCACATCAGTGTCGCTCATAGATATCTCTCCGCGTCGCTCCCCTTTATGGGTTTACAATCCACCATGTATGAACATGGCCGAAATTCACCCAAGGAGAACATCAAAGTGTTCCGTCAAGGAATTGTTGGCCATAGTATGCCCATTGCTCAGCAGTCCATCCCGCAGGAAGTCCGCCAGGAGGCAATGGTGGGCCGCCAGCAAGCGGAGGTGCTGCTGCAAGCGGAGGTGCTGCTGCAATGGCAACAGGCTGTTGGAAAAGACCTTGTGCGCCACCGTACATTGAATTGGCAACGGAGTCACCCGCAGGAACCATGTTTGGATTCCATTCGGTATCGTTCCAAGCATCCGGTTGTTCACGACCTCGACCACGACGGGTAATCATCAAAGTGAATAAAAGGCCCAGAATGATAACGCCGCTAATAATTCCAATCAATGTCATGTTTAAGCCAACGGATTCAGATTCTGTGCCTGAACTTGATTGTGAGGTTTCGACGCAAGTTGCACGTGAATCGTCACATGCTAATTCAAGCTCATCCTCAACTTCAGTGAGTTTTACTTCGAGTGGCGTAGTGTCTTCTCCAACAATTGCTGATTCAATTTTTGCCATGAGATCAGCTTTTTCTGCGGTTAGGTCTTCAACATAGTCGCTAAACATTGCGTCATCCATATCTGCAATGGCTGGAAGTTCTTGTGAAATGTTCCACTTTGTTTTGGACATAGTCTTGTAATCATTGGCACCTGCAGATGCTGTAATCGATAGTTCGTAATAATCCTTGAATTGAGATCCATCTTCACGAGCCATAGAATCACTGATAACCGAAGGTATATTCAGTTTTTTACTCCAACTGGAGGAGGATTGTGAAACGTCCAAGCTCTCTTCCAAAAGCCCATCACATGTACCCGTCAACTGACTGCAAATATTCCATGTCACACCGATGTAGGTGAAGGTCGGTGCTGCTGGTGTAAGTTTCATTGTGACCGTTGGTATTTGTCCGATGTACAAGTCTTCAAGGCCAACAAACATGTATCCACTTCCATCATCACTGAGCGAGAGGAGGAATGGGTAGGCATCGAAAACCTCAACGTTCATCACGTAGATATTGCTGTCGTACTTGTCAATCACTGAAATAGTCACTGTCTGCATACCTAAGTCCTCAAACTGAAGAGTTAGGCTTCCGTCGATGAAGCTGTATCGTGCCGCACCAGGTTCGGAGGATGAAACAGTAACGAATGCATCGGATGAAGGGTTGTCAACATCGGTAATTCGGCTGCTGAGGTCAACCACAAGTTGTGTGTTTCGCTTCAAAGTAATCGTTTCGAGGTCATCGAAAGGAGTAATACGAGGTGCGTCATTAACCGGTTGAATATTAATTGTCACTGTCGTGTCAGAAGTCTTCACACCATCACTGGCACGAAGAGTAAGAATTGCTTGACCGTTTACATCTGCATCGATTGTCTCAAAGCCCAGAGTCTTTCCATTAAGAGTAGCCATAATTGCTTCTTCGTTCGAATTGCTAATCAGTTCAACAGTCAAAGTACTAACATCGGTGTCTTGACCTGAATCGTCAGTATCGGTGAGATATGGGAGGAGAGCCAAAAGGCCACTTCCACCTTCGGTCACGGATTGTGTCGGAAGACCGACCCATCGTGGTTGTCCATTTTCTACAACGTTAAAGAGCAAAGTTCCGTAAGGTAATTCGCCTGTTGCAGAGTAATCTCCGCCATCATCCATTTGGACTTCAATACCTCGTTGACCGAGTTGACAACCATTGAGTTCAGTCCATTGAAAGTTGACTTCCAGTTCCTTAGTTGCGGCATGCCATTCGACAAATGATTCATCGGATGATGTAACGATAATGTTCTCGAGAGAGGTTTCAGGGTCAACGATATGACCGTCCATTAAGACCTTCGTAGGAACGTCACACATGACCGATGGAATAGGGTCAGTAATCACAAATGGTGCTCCGTTCTTCAATTCAAATCCAGTGGAACCAGTGATGGACATCCAATCACCGGTTTGTCCGCGTGAATCAACGGCTTGAGTTCGAACATCATACCAGCCTGCAAGCATAGAAGCAGATGGAGTGATGACATATTCTCGGCCTTCATTTGCTGATGCGACATTGACGATACTTTCGCCACCTGATACAACTGAGCTGAACCATTGGTCGAGTCCTGAAGGAGAGATTTCAACATTGAAAGTCGTTGTCGCTATTGTATCGATGAAATCTTTTGGTTCTGCTTTAGCCAATACGATTGCATGTGAACCACGTTCAATTAATTGGTCTCCGACTATTGCGGGGTTTTTGGTTTCAGGTGGACGGTCTTGGTAAAAGTCCGAAGTAGCCACGTTATTATTGGAACTGCTATCGCCAACAAGTCCGCTGAGTTTTGCACCAAAGGTCTTTTGATAGTCAGAAGAAGGGAAACTGGTTGTGTCGATAGTCGTTGAAGCGGTCATCGAAGTCGTTCCGGTGATTGGCAAGTTTCCAATAGAAACTGTGTCAACGATCACTTGGACATTGTTTTCGAGATAGTAGAACTCGATATCGCCGCCGTCAGTGTAATCAATGTCACCAATATTTGTCACGGTGGCATCCAAGGTCAAAGTATCTCCAAGCATGTAGCCCGCAGATGAGGCGGGGTTGCTGAGTGCGAAATTCGAAATTGCGATATCCATCTTAGGCCCCATGTGCGAATCACTTGCGGATAACACACCACGGTTTGTTGTATGGTCTCCATCAAGCAGTGCTCCAACTGTAAGGAAGTTGTCAGCAGCAGTTTGTCCGCTAGCAGCGGCTCGAACAGTCGAAATTGGCTTCGACCAAGATTTGGTAACTGAGTTACCAGAGGTGAGCGTGACGGATTCAAAGCCAGTGCCTGCGGGGTTTAACAACCAATCCTGCCAAACGTGGTGAGGATGAGGGTTAGGGCTACCAGAGTATGTTTCTGGCGAAGTTGCTTCAGTCACTGCTGCGTAGATGTACACTGTTTTTGATCCAGATCCTGTGTATGTTGCAGTGATGTCAATATCCATATTATTTCCGTTCTCTGACTGTACGACCTTCATGGAGTAGTCATTTGGATTGGACATATCGCCGCCGGACTCATAGAGACTGGCAACATCTCTGTTGCTTGAATAATATGTAGTATCGGACACAGGAGCGTCACCGTATACTGCAGTTGGGTAGTAAGAGGGACTGATATGGGATACTCTGTTGATTGGTCCATCAGATGGCCATCCAGTAGTAGCGGACTCCCAGAAGGAAACATAAGTAAAGTCTTCAGACTGGCTGCCGCCTCCACCATTTGTTCCATAAACAGAGTGAAGGTTAGCAGACATGGAGTGACATGGTCCACACCAATGTGCTCCTACATACTCAGTGAAAACAGGGTGCCCAGGGCTTGTAGCTTCCATTGTCACCTGTTCATCTTCTAATTCATTTATGGCATTATATTCTTGTCCTACTAATCCGCTAAGAGAAGCAAATATACTCAAAAGCATCAATGCTACCAGTGAAAATGCATACATACGCGTGGTCTTCATGAACTTTGGTCAACTACATAGTATTTGAAACTGTGGAGCAATCGTGTTTTATCACGTCTTAGAAAAGTCACATTTCAAAGGCGAATCGATCTTGTCATACATCGACTCTATCTCTGTTAGAAAACATTTAGAAAGATTCAACGGCAAGATTTAGACCATAGAAAGACTGGCCGAGAATATGAACCCGCCTCCATGGTATGCCTTCCTCGAAAAAGACGGTAAAATTCACATTGTTGAGATGATGCCAGGCGTACGTAAAATCAAGGGATTAGGCGTATTAGACGCCTTCGAAACTTTTTCTAAAATTGAATACGGTGAAGAAGTTTTGGTTGGACAGAAGGTTTTGACCCGTGTACCAATGCGATTACCAGAGATGACCAAGGGAATGCTCCGTAGAGCTCAGACAATCAGTGCCAAAGATGCTGGATTCATCACTTCACGACTTGGCATCGGTCCAAATGACCGTGTTCTTGAAGCAGGTATAGGAAGCGGTGGACTTTCGATGTATATCGCGAGAGTACTGGGGAATTCAGGGGTACATGTCACCGTTGAGCCTCGAAATGAACATGCTGAAGTCGCATTGGAGAATTTGAGACGGGCCCGTGAAGCATGGACTGAGTTCCCAACCCACCACCATATTGAGGGCGCAATTGAAGATGTGGTTGATGATATACGTACTTGCAGCGAATATTTTGATGGAATCATCCTCGATTTGCCTGAACATCCCAGTGCAATTAACGCAGTTGCCTCCCTTCTCGACATTGGAGGGCGTCTGATATGTTACTGCCCCGTCACAAGCCAACTTGAATCCGCTTGGATTGCATGTGAGCAAGCAGATTTGGAAATCGAGTGGGCTGGAGAACTTATTGAACGTCAATGGGGTAAAGCATCGAAAGGTGGAGTAAGGCCCGTCAATGGCCCCTTTGGACACACCGCATTTTTGCTCGTCGCATATCGACGGAATTGAATCATTCAACAACACGAATCATTGTCGAACATTTTGGGCAAGTGAATCTGAACGGTGGCACACTTCCACGAGGAACACCTAATCGTGCTTCGCAAGAAGGACAAGAGACTTTGCCATCTTCCATTCGACATTCATTGAAACCGAGTGGAATCTCTTTGTCTTCCTCTTCTTCAGCATCTTCCTCTGCGTCTGCAGCATTCTGCTTTCTTCCTCGAATCAAAAACAGAACCCCAAGAAGAAGCAAGGAGAATCCCCAGCCACCAAACAATGCATTCAACGAATCTGACTGACTCAACTCCATTCCAAAGGGCAATTGAACGCCATTTGGAGGCACTGCAGGCCCTTCGATTTCAACCTCGAAATCATTTGAAACATCTGAAGAAGTCGTCTCTCCGATTTGGTACGCACCACGTATTCGCAATGTTGCAGATTGTGATGTTGAAACCAATGAGGTGAGAGTAAGAGAGTACTCAGTCGATGATCCAGCGCTGAGCGTCAGTTGATTGCTTGAAGTATTATCAGAGAGACGGAGCCACTCAGTTGCTAACAATCCGTCACCGAAACCTTCGATGGACAGAAGGCCAGTCACTTGAGCATTCGCAAGATTCTTCACAGTAACCATCACAGTTGAACCACCCGAAGAAGGGAGTGAAAGGGATGGTTCCGAAAAAGTAATTTCCAAAACACCGGAACTTCCCCAAACTGGCTCAATAGTATAGATTTCGCTGCTTGAAGTCGAGAATGAGGTTCGAGAAGAACTGGTTACTCGGAACTTTAATTCTGATAATCCTGCTTCAGCATCGTCAGCAAGGACGCAGGACCAAGGAATAGCTGACGAGGATTCACCTGCCTCGAGAGTGAGAACGATTGAAACACCGCAATCAAGACCAACTGTACTCAACAGTAACTGATCTGTTCCCGTCCCAGTGTTGTTGTCACCAACACTGGG
>JAPKCL010000029.1 GCA_028822955.1 Candidatus Poseidoniaceae archaeon | reverse complement strand
CATTCACAATTATTTTAGAAATGAAGATTTCATTGAATATCAAGCACCAAACTTTGTCACCGGTGCAGTTGAAGGCGGCTCTACGTTGTTTGAAGTGCCTTACTTTGGGCGTACTGCCTACCTTACACAATCTTGGCAATTGTATGCAGAAGCAGCAATGCCCGCCTTAGAACGCCTCTATACAATCGCACCTTCGTTCCGTGCTGAAAAGTCACGTACACGACGCCACCTAACCGAATTTTGGCATGCTGAAATGGAAATGGCTTGGGCAACCAATGACGAGATCATGGCGCATGGCGAAGGTGTCGTCCGTCATGTTGCTCGAACATTGCTCGAAGAACAAGAAAAGGAACTTACCTCGCTTGACCGTGACTTAGATTTAATCGCTCGATATGCAGACAATCCATATCCACGTATGCGATATGATGAGGCTGTAGAAATTCTTCAAGCAAAGGGCGATGATGTTGAATGGGGCCAAGACCTCGATTATTCAAAGGAAAAAATCCTCACCCAAGATTTTGATGTGCCTCACTTCCTCACCCACTACCCGAAGATTGCAAAACCATTCTACCATCGAGTTGACCCGGATGATGACAACTATGTTCTTTGCCACGATCTGCTTGCACCTGAAGGCTATGGCGAAATTATTGGCGGTGGCGAGCGAACATGGTCCGAAGAGGAGATTTTAGCACGGCTCGAAGAAGAGGGGACTGACAAAGAACCCTACCAATTCTACATTGATACCCGTTCATACGGTGGCGTACCTCACGGTGGTTTTGGCCTCGGAGTTGACCGAGTCGTCAGCTGGTTGGCTGGAGCAACTCACATACGTGAAGTCATTCCGTTCCCACGTACATCTCGACGCGTAACACCTTAGGTGACTTTCATGGCAGTTGCAGTCGCTCTCGGGTGTGGACTCATCGGCCGATTTGTGATAGAGCACTTGCTTGAATACGGTCACCATGTTACTGTTCTTGATTTGAAGATCCCTGAACACTTGGCGAACCAACCGAACGTTGATGCCCGCCAAGGTGATGTCTTCCAAAACATAGCAGATTTACCGCCTCAATCAGTAGTCATCAACATGCTTCCCGGAAGAATTGGTAACGGCGTCCGTCCGTTACTTCTTGAAGCAGGACACCAAGTGGTCGACCTCGCCTTTACCGCAGAAGACCCACACCAGTATCAAGCGTTAGCAGTCCAGAACAACGCAGTGCTCTTGTGGGATGTTGGTATTGCTCCTGGGATGTCAAATATGCTTGTCAAAAAGGCATCTGTTCTTCTTGGCGATTTGGAGAATGTTACTATCAAGGTCGGAGGAAATCCGACACATCCCGATTCCGAATGGTCCTATATGGCGCCCTTTTCACCTTCAGATGTCATCGAAGAATATACTCGTCCGGCTCGAATAAAGGTCGCAAATGAGATTTGTGAAGTTCCTGCAATCACTGACCGTCACATGATTGAGGTCGAAGGCTATGGGCAAATGGAAGCGTTCCTAACCGATGGATTGCGGAGTGTTTTGACAACCATTCAAGCAACGAACATGAAGGAGTTTACGGTCCGATGGCCCGGTCACATCGATAAATGGCTCAAAGAATCTGAATCTTTGGACGAACAGGCGCTTCTTAACGCCTGGAAGTTTGACCCTGCACGAAATGAATTTACATGGCTCGAAGTGATCGCTGAATCGAAGAGTCAGCGTAAGCGATGGGTCGTTCAAGATTCTGGAATGAATGGTGACGGCTCGATGGCCCGAACAACTGGATTGGTCACGGTAGCATGTGCCTTGCAATTCCTCGAACATGGCCCACTGAAAGGCTGCGGATTGTCACCAGGGATTCATCCACCAGAGGCACTTAACGGACAAGCCATTGATTCAATCATCGAGATGATGAAACAACACGGCATTGCATTTACCGAAGATTAAAGCATTGTTTCGCCACAACTTGGGCACGGGATTCCCGGAATGAATTCTCCGAGTAAAAAACCACAGTGAGGGCAAATCGAACTTACCATATCGATTCCGAACATAATGACCCATATGGCCGATTGTTCATCAAGATGACGATTGAACCGATGCGAAATAAGTATCGATGAGTTTGCCAACTGGCAGTAAGTCTTTTTGTTCAATCACAATCGCAGCATGCTTTTTTGGACGGTCATCCCACGGATTGAAACAGATAGGGTAACCCGATTCTTGGAACATGGCGATATCACCTGCCGAATCTCCAACGGATGCGGTGTTTTCTTTTGTCACACCCAAACGACGTTGAAGCATTTGAACCACTGAACCTTTGCCGTCCATTTGAACCTGATAGCGACCAAAATCACCCAACTCATATTCTCCATTAGGCATTTGTTTACCTAACAGCCAACCATTGGTAAAAACATGGAATCGGGTATCGTTACCATCAGCAAAGCGTTGTGCTGTGAAACGGTCAATTCCACCCCAGCGTCGAGCCCAAGGTTTGTCACTTGGGAATTGCGCTGCAACATCACGGGCAGTTTGTTGTAAGCCACCACTTACAATAGCCACATGATAGCCTTTATCGAGTAAACCTTGAATGAAAGGTTTCCAGTTTTTCATCATTGGCATGCCTTCCATACAGCCACGTAAGTCCGAATCGGAAATGGGTGGAAGTTCAGAGGAACGACTTTCTTTGATGAGTGCGATGTCGAGTTTAATCCAATCCCACTCATCGAGTAAACCTTGGTTGTACAATTCGAATGATTCGTCATTTGAGATACCTAAATTGTCATACACAAACTGCCAGGTAGAGAGATGGTCAACCAATACTCGGTCCATGTCTAAGCAAACGAGCCGTTGAATGTTTTTCTGTGACATCTTTTTCAATCTCCATTTATTCGATCACTGTGACTTACGGGATGGCCAATCATATTGTGATTGAATCTGCTCTACTTGTTTCCCCATAATATAGAGAATTAAAGCGACCATGATGCCGAATAACCCTATCAAAGTCATAGCAATTGTCGCCAGCGTGACACCAATCGATGTTGAATTTAATTCTTCCAATGCCCCAACGACATTGCCCGATAGTTTGTAACCGAGAATGAATAAGACAATTCCTGGAATTCCAAACAAAAGGAGCGGATGCTTTGTTTCAAGCATCCAATAGAAGAGTTGAGCAAAACGCGAAGCTGTGGCAAGTGACTCACGTTGCGGGATACCTATTTCGACACGTGCTTCAACAATCCGGACGCGAAGTTTTTCATCCAAATCTGCGGTTCTGGCCAAGGGGCCTAAATAGGCAAGTGCCTCCATTCCTTGTTGAGTAAGTACAACGTGCTGAAGGGTTGCAGAGCCAAGAACAAGGTCGTCGACAGATTCCGATTGTGCATCTTCAACACGATGTGAAAAATGAACATCCCAATCCTCAAGTGCCCGATTTATAGAAAGTGGCAAGTCGCGTAACTTCCATTGGTTGGTGATTGAAAGAACCAAAGTTGAGTCAATAGGCTCAAGATTTGAATCCAAAAGGAAAGAAGCGATGTTTTGAAGATTCACTTCGTTGTTAAAGTGGAGCACTTCACACCCAATCTCGTGAGCGTATTCGACCGTTGAATCATTTGAACCAAGGTCCATCAGTATAACTTCATCAGCACCTTCTCGGGCTCGAACAACGAGAGAGACAAGCCTCAACTCAATGTCGCGAGCCATCAAAATAATGCGCAATGATTGACGAGCCACATGTCTTGTCCGTGGTCTACTTCATATCAAACCGTCGTCCATTCTATCGTGAACAGTTCAATTTGTAATTCCAATGGAATGAAGCCACATGTTCATGGCCTATGACAAAATGGAAAAGTTGTGAAGGGTGAATACCGTATTGGAGTTGTCATCCCTGCAAGGAATGAGGAGCACTTCATCCAAAAAGTGGTTGAAACGCTTCCAGATTATGTCGACTTAGCTGTGATCATCAATGATGGGTCAACAGATGGAACTCAATCAATTCTTGAAGCAATGAAGTCTTCCGAAAAGGTGCATTGCATCAACCTAAACGGTGAAGGTGTTGGTGCAGCAATTGATGCAGGCCATCAATATCTAATACAGCATTGGCCTGACCAGTTATTCATCAGCGTCGTCATTGCAGGCGACGGGCAAATGAATCCGGAGGACATGGAAGCACTCATTCAACCTGTTCTCGAAATGAGAGCCGACTATGCCAAAGGAAACCGTTTTGCTCATCCGAGTGGAGTGAAGTCCATGCCCAATATTCGCCGACGAGCGAGCCAAATTCTATCGATATTCACCGGGCTTGCATCAGGGCAAACGACACCAGACCCACAATGCGGCTATACTGCAACCCATAGTGACATTTTACGTGAATGGAATTGGAAGGACTCTTGGAGAGGATACGGATACCCTAACTTTTGGCTCATCCGTCTTTCCACACTTGGTTGTAGAATTGCCCATGTTCCAGTTGAATCGATTTACGGCAAGGAAAAATCAGGAATTCGTCGTTTGTCTTTTTTTGCGAAAGTCGGCTTTATGATGGCGTATCGACACCATCACCGAAACATATCATGGTTATTGAGTAGCAGAATTACTCCCCACACAATCTTTGCTGCAATAGCATATGTGATCGGTTGGATTGCTCTTCTTCCATCAATTAGTACCGACCTTGAACGTGAATTGGTGGAACGTGGCGTTGCCCCGTTGTTTATCACGATCGTTGCTTGGTCAATAGCGCATGTTTTTGATAAGGGAGCCACTCGTACAGTGCAGGAGTTGAGAATGAATGCGAAGGCTCGACAAAAGACGTAAACCTCGAAAAGCCCATGTTCGGCACATCTTGGTTGCCTCAAAACCTGATGCACGTGATATTCTCGACCAGATTCAATCGGCTCGCAATCCGTTAAAGGTATTCAAAAAGTTAGCAAAAAAGTATTCCAACTGCTCAAGTGCATCAAAGAAAGGAGACCTTGGAGAATTTGTCGAGGGTCAAATGGTTCAGAAATTTGAAGAGGCTGTATGGGCAATGGTCCCTGAAACGGTCCCTGAGTCGTATATTAAGACGCAATTTGGATATCATTTACTTTGGGTACATGAAATAATACTACCAGAGTAAAACCCTCTAACGAAGTATGGTGGGCGATCCAGGATTTGAACCTGGGTCCAAGCGTCCCAAACGCCCGAGTATAGGCCAAGCTAACCCAATCGCCCCTTGCAGTCCTCGCCACGGCGTCTTACCTATGAAGTTCACTCAAGGAGTTGCCAGCAATCGACACTGAGGCGAACCAACATGCCTTGTGACTCTGCCATGTCAATAAGGTCGTTTGCATCGATAGAATCACCGTTACGGTCTAAGGCCGGTTGGAGACCTTGGGCAGTCAACACACCCTTTTCATCGGTTGCGCTAAGAAGAACTTGGGCGAGTCCTTGAAATGAAATCGGCTCATCTTGCTGAATTAGTTTCTGATTTGTTTGAAGGCGTGCCCGGAGATTGTCTCGAAGTTCTTCAGGAGTATTTGCAAGGGCAACTTCAATACGTAATTCCGATGCTGTTGCCACAGAAATCACGATTTCGGCATCTGATTGCAATTTCTGACCGCAATGTGGGCATATTCGACCGGTGCCCCGATGACCATGACAGGTAGAACAAGCGCCGCAGCGAACGACATTCCATCCACCACCAGACATAGTTTGGCTTCAAGCCAAGGGTACTTCAAGACTTCTCAAAGCGAGAAATCAGTGTTCGATTTGCGTGAACCTGGGCGAAGTGCTGGTGCTGCTGGTGCTTTCACATCAACTCGTTTTGGAGGCGCTTCTGTTGCCTGTCGAGTCAAGGCCCCTCGGACAGGTCCTGTTCCAGTTCGTGCACCAAGTGAGAGTGAGTTCGGCAAGATCAATGCTGCCATAGCCACACCATGATGGTCAGCAGCAGCAGTCACTTCATCAACAGCGACGTCAAATGAAATCACTTCTAAGTCACGGCTTGCTAATTTACGTTGTAAATGACGACGAAGTATGAGCGTTGTTTCTTCATAATCAAGTTCGGTTGATACTGTGGCGACAATAGCACACTCATCACCCTCGGGAGTAACACATGCAGCCCAAGCAACACCCGCACAGGCAGAAGAGCCATTCCAAGAATAAGCGGTCGCAATGTGACATTCCACCAGTGAGCCCATAGGGAGGGCTTGGGGCGCAGTTGCACCAAAACCGAGCGGAAGCATAGCGCCCTTCATTTCAATTAAACGTGAATCTCCAAGACCAAGTTCAACCAAGCCTTGGTCATAGGCATCTTCTGCATTTTCACCCCATGGCGCTACGGCAGTCATGAGCCAGCCAGGACATGCGACAGATGCAGAATGCTCTCCTTTCGATGAGTACATAATGTGAGTACAGATGCAACGGGTTCATGAAGAACATGGTCGTGTGAGCACTATGGCGACAGTTTCACGGAGGCTACTCATACTAGCAGCCGTCTTTCTCCCCATAACTGGCGTTGGTCTAAAAATTGCGAGTGGAGGGAGTACACTCCTGGCTGTTGCATCAGGACTCGGATTTATTTTTGTTGTACTTGCATGGTCACTTTTTGATGATTCGTCGAAATCATCAATCAACAAGGGTTCAACCCCAATCAAAGCAAATTACTCAACAGGAAAAGCCCTTCAAAACTCTCAAACTGAACATCAAGAACAAACCTTACCGGACCCTCTCGAATCTGGTTTTGAGATTCCTTTAATGTAATCACATGAGACGTATTGTCTCAAGGTTTTGTGGAGCATAGGTTCGACACTTGTAGCGTTCACGCAAGGTCTTCCCGAGTTCGTTACATTTGTGGTAATCACCGTGGTGGCAGATAATGTTTCGGGGTGTTGGTGTAATTTGGTCGACGAAGTCGAGTAATTGACGACGGTCTGAATGGCCTGAGAATCCATCGATGGTTACCATTTCACAGCCAATCTTGACAATTTCTGTCTTTCCATTGATCACCATTGGAACTTCTCCAAATCCTTTCTGTAGACGACGGCCAAGAGTTCCTTCAGCTTGGTATCCCACGAAACAGAGTGAGTTGCGGTCTTCATGAGCCCAGTTCTTGAAATATTCCATAACTGGCCCGCCATTGAGCATTCCAGAGGTTGCCAACACAATACATGGAGAATTATCCATGATGATGCTTTCACGTAGTTCGCGTCCCTTAACAGGTCGGAACCATTCACTTGTGAATGGGTTTTCGCCATCATCCTTGAGCAGCGACTTTCGCAAACTGCTGGTCAGATAATCTGGGTGTGAAGCGTGAATGGCCGTTGCTTCCTGAATCATACCGTCTAACCAGACAGGAACTGGTTTAACCGTCCCTGAACGGAAGAGTTCATCAATTGCAATCATCACTTCTTGGCTTCGGCCAACAGCAAATACTGGACAGATGACTTTACCGCCACGTGCTATGGTTCGAGAGATGATGTCATGCAACTCTTGGTTTGCTTCTTGACGGGAGGGTTGGTAGTCGCCTGAAGCACCGTATGTTGATTCAATAACGAGGGTTTCCACACGAGGGAAACGAGTATTCGCTGCATCAAAGAGCCAAGACTTCTCGTACTTTTGGTCTCCACTGAACACAATGTTGTGCTTACCTTCACCGATATGAAGGTGAACTGCGGAAGAACCGAGGATATGGCCTGCATTGGAAAATGTAAGTTTAATATCAGGTGTAATATCTGTTGTTTCATCCCAATCTACATCGACGACGTGCTTCATACAGGTCCGGATATCTTCCATGCTGTAAGGAGCACGCTTTCCTTCAGAACCACCTACTTTGAGGTAATCAGTTTGCAGCAGTAGCATCAAATCGCGGGTTGGAGGTGTACAATAAACAGGTCCACGGTAGCCATACTTGAACAAAACTGGAAGCATTCCTGCGTGGTCCAAATGTGCGTGTGTCAAAACAACAGCATCGAGTTTTTCCAAAGGAAGTGCCTCTGGTGCTGTGAAATACGGCATTGGGTCGGTATCGGATGCAATGTTAACTCCAACATCAATCATGACACGGGATTCATTGGTCGTAACAAAGTGGCAAGCACGGCCAACTTCACGGTACGAACCAAGTGCAGTGACTCGAGCCCAGGAAGCGCCAGGACGGACAGGACGGTGCATATTGAGACCGAAGTCCTTGAGCAACTTCCTACGTTCTTCTGCGTGAGCATGCCGGTATCCACGGATGTCATGTACTGTTTTTGAAACCAAGGGAGGAGTCCGTTCAACTGAAATCAGCCAGCCGCATTGGTCACGGATTTCTTGTAAGTTAATACCACGACGGCCCACTGCTTCACCAGGGTTTTCACATTGCACAGTGATTTCTCTATAACAGGCATCAAAGTAAATCTGATTAATAGCTGCTGATTCTGGAATAATCTCTCTGACTATCTTTGTAGCATCTTGTTCAGATTTCATAATGGAAGTATCTGGACGTAGTACAATCTTTCGCTTTACTTTGTGAGAGATCTTTGCAAGCAAACCATCAGTAGCGAGTATTCTATTCGGTTCTGGGGTTACTAAAGCGATATTCCCTGCTTCCAATTCAACAGTATAAGGAATATCCTTAGGGACTATCTTTTGCACTTCATCTTTTAATTCTTTAAACGTTAAACGCATAATTTCACCGTATACCGCGCTCGCACAAAAGTTGTGCACATACTCACCCTAAGGGGAGTGCAGTGTTGAGCTGCGGGAAAAAGAGACTCAAGAAAGAAGTTTAGCAATTTCTGCTTGAGTAAGGGAAACAAAGCCGTCTTTAGCAGTGATTACTGACAAATCCATGCCGTTTCCGGAGGCTGCATCGCGCTGCCCCGATGCGTAAAGGGCACGGGCCGCGAGTTTCAATGCATCGGTCCGAGTCATTCCTTCGCTAAAGCCATCTTCGAGCACACCGTACATGTATGGAGAGCCTGAACCTGTAGCGCAGTATACGTCTGGGATTGAACCGCCTGCGGAGTCAATAGAGTACACGTGTCCGCCTTCATCGTCAACGCCGACAATGAGGAGTTGAACCCAGTGAGATCGTCCTGAGAGGATATTTGCAGTAAGTGTTGCAGCACCACGAACGGTCATTGGCTGTTGTCGACGAAGTTGAAACAAGGCAACTTCGGCAGTAAGAGTTCGTGAGAGTGATTGGGCGTGTCCGACTAAACCTGCAGTAGTAAGCGCAAGATTATCTCCGATTTTGAAGAGTTTTTGGACATTTTTATTTGCAATAAAGTGGCCCATTGTAGCACGGTGGTCTGCACCTACGACGACTCCGCCATCAAAGGTGATTCCAATTGTGCTTGTTCCGGTTTTCAATACATTCTGCTGCGCATCCATTGTCATCAATCCCTTGTTCCAGTCGACACCTCTTGAACCTTGAGGCGCAAATTCTAGGTAACAGCGGACCCTTATCAACCCGACGAGTGTACGGCAAGAGCGAACTGCTTTGAAAAAGTCATCATTGTCTCAACTTCTATGCGAGCGTTCTTGAGGTGGCTGTCATCAGGCTTTGCTATGCGCCGAGGTAAAAAAGGAAAAAGGGATGAAGCCCAGTCTTCGCTCGATGCCTTTACCAAGGTTCGCTCCGAACCCGAGGAGTCAACTGCACCTGAACCAGTAGTCCCATCCATGCCCGACCTCGATGCATTAGCCCGTGCTGATGAAAAGATCCGGGAGGAAGAAGAAGAAATCGTGGCCACTCAAGAAGCCAAAGAAGAAATCAAGCCCCTTCGAACCTTTGACATGCCAAGCATGGAAATGTCTCAACCTCAATCAACACCTGTAGCGGAAGTCATTTACCATGACCTCGGAGCATTATATCCGAACCCTCCGATTCTTGATTCTACGAATGGAATGGTCCTGCATCGAGCAGTATTGAATGACATCACTGGCTGCGGACAATTGATGGATTGGGTCGCAGATGACCATGCAGTTATCGTAGAAATGAACCGATTGATGAAAAAAACAGTTGAATTCAATGCTGCTGTCGCACAGCTTAACACGTTCATTGACAAAGATCTTGGTGGACAGATTATCCAAATGGCAGAAACCCGCTTAATGCTCCTACCACCTGGTTGCCGTGGTGTACGTGGCGTAGAAATGGAAGCCTTTGCCGTCGATGCCCACGAACTTGGGAGACGGCGAATATGATGGATGAACAGAAGATCGACATCCCTTGCCCCATTTGTGCTGTGGAAGGGCAACTTGGAATGGTTGCGAACGTCGATGAGATCCCCTATTTTGGAGAACATACCCAAGTGACCGTTTTGTGCCATGCCTGCGGCTGGCGGCAAACTGATTTTATTCCCGCAGAAGGCAAGAAGGCTGGCGCCTGGTCGTTGGTTTTGGATGATGTCTCGAAACTCAGGTCCCGTGTTGTTCGCTCATCGTCGTGTACTGTCAAAATCCCTGATTTAGACCTTGAAGTCATGCCTGGAACCAATTCTACCGGGTATGTGAGTAATATCGAAGGAGTGCTAAAACGCTTTGTCGATATTATCAATATGGTTCGACGTGATGTTGAAAGAGACCTTACACTTGAATCTGAAGAGAATCATGAAGAGAGTAAAAAATCTCTCGGTATTCTCGATTCGTTACTCAAATCAATTGAACAGGCAGGTGGAGAAAGTGTGTTTACGGTCGAATTCTTAGACCCGCATGGCCATTCAATGATACTCGACGGTGATGCCACTGAAAGAGAATTGACAGATGAAGAACTTGAAGAACTTCCAATCGGACCTGACCCTGCTGTTTTTTCACCCGATGATGCTCAATGATTACTGAGCATCCGATGCTAAGAAATCCTTGACAAGATGTGCTGTTTGGTCTCGCATTTCATGTAAATCACCCAACCAAGCCGTCGCTCGGTCAATACACAATTGCTTCATTTCACCAGCCAAAAGTTTACCTGCACGGTAATCTGCATTGATTTCAGCCAAATATGCGTCATCGTCTTCAAAGAAATACATCATGTAGCGATAAGCAACATCAATATCGGGATTCCCACCTATTCGCCGATGCTCTTCAACAGTAGCTTGCCCACCTGAAAAAGCCCGCTTGATCTTCTTTTCAACTGTGGCTAAATCATCTCTGAGGAAAATCGTTGTTTTCGGTTTGCTGCTACTCATTTTCTCACCAGTGAGACCGACTGCAAAGTGATGGTACGTGGAAGAAGGGGCAAGCAAACCCATTCCTCCAAGTGAACGTTCATATTCGAGTAATTTGATTTGTATCCTCGATTTATCCCTTGTTGTTGCGCTTGGAACTGTAATGGTTCTCTGCTTCGGGTTCGAGAGAATATCCGAAAAACCAAGGTGCTCAAGTGCAGTAACCATGCCTGCAAAGACGGCATTCAAACGGTCTTTATCTAAACGCCCGTTTGGCATTTGACCGAGCACTTCAGCGTTATCCTCTTGAACTGAAAGACCGATGACAACACCAGATGATTTTCCATCATTGACGTTAAACCAATTGGTTTTAGCAGCAAGTCCGCGTGTTAAACGAAGATGCGGGTCCTGGTCAACACCAACAGGGACGACAATCGGTCGCAGACCGCCGTATTCTTCAGTTTGTGGATGTAAGATATCACCGACTTGCACCAGTGGTGCTTGAACATGGGCCAGATTCGTCTCACCATTGAAACCATAGATCGATTCAAATTCATTCAAATTTGTTCGCTTACCAAGTTGAAAACCTAGCCGTTGAACAATTGGACGAGAGGATTGAAAATACACATTTGTCTTTTCAGGGTCGATTCCAAGAGCGGCATAGTGTGAAATGTATTCTTCTAAGGCGACTTTACGTCCCTTTTCCAATGAGACTCCACGCGTTGCTTGGCTTTCTAGATCAGCAACGGCAATGGTAACATCACCGCCAAGTTGTTGGAACCATTTGACCTGATCGATAACCATCGAGTGACCCATATGCATCTGCCCACTCGGCATGAGTCCCGTGAGTACACCAAAGGAATCTCCTAGTTTTTGTGCATCGAGAACACGTTCTAAGTCACGATGTGCAAAGACGATACCACGCCGATGAAGTCGTGACGGAGAAGGGAGATTCATTTGGTCCATTGACGAGAGACCAAACTGGTCGATAATACGGGAGTAGTCGGTTGATTGAGCACTTCCCCAAGGGTCTATGACAACATCTTCGCCATCCATATCCGTATCCACCAATTGGTCGGTGACAACCTTATGGCATCAAGTCTTCGCCCTTATTCGGCCTCAGACTACGATTCAGAAGATTCTTCCTCGAGCCAAGTCGTCCGTCGTTGGTTTTTTTCAGCAAACGGACCAAGACCTTCTTTCTTCAAAATAAACATCATTCCAGTAATGGTTGATACTGCCACAGTCAGTGCCAAAAATGGTAACCAACCCGAATCGCTCAATCCATCTCGTGGCTGAACTAACCAAGTGAACACAAGGTGAGGCTCATCAGTAAATCGTTTTGACCACTTGAATAAATCGGTAGTGTCATGGGCTGCAATAGTGACTGCTGTTGAGTAATTGTTCCAAAATTGTGAACGACCAAGAATGTCATAGTCCACAGTTCCATTCACCACGATGGTGACATTATGGCCACGTGTAAGTGAGAGATGAAGGGATTCATTCTGTATGTGTGTATAGCCTTCAGCAGTCTTCCGAACACCGTCTAAAAGTGAGAGTGAGGCATTTGAATCGCGTATGTCGAGCACTTGCTCTCCTTGGACATCAAGGATCCAGGTCATTGGTACATTCCAAGCAAGTGGCGAGACTGCAGTGCATTGTTCGGTCACAAGTGATTCAAATTCAATGATGGTTTGATTATCAACAAAACGACTCGAATGAGATGTTTCATGACAATCATGAACCGTCCAATAGGACCATGCTTCACCCCATGTAGTCATCCAAGCTTGTGCTTCATCGTTGAGGTAGGCGACAATATCTCGGTCATGACGAATCGTTGCATCATTGACTCTCCCTACCCAATATAAATTGACAAGACCTCCTTCTTCGACGGCCGTTTGGACTTGCTCTTTGGAACCAATTAATTGTTCGAGACTACCACCACGGCGACCAATATTGTACCAATCCCAGTCATCTTTGGGTACATCAGTTTCATTATGCCATGCAGAGTACGATAATTCATTCTCATCACCGTGCACTACAAATCCTTGTGAGGCAACTGCATTGTGTTGATTCATCGTGAGACCAGGTGGGGTAAAAGTCGAGATCGGGTTGTCGCCCCATTGGCTAGCAATGACTCGCTGGGAAATATATTCCTGACACTCAAGAGCAACCGCCCCAGGGTCTGCTGCCCATTCGATGTTCGGCATACCGTAGCATCCAAATTCATCACCAGAGTCAATTCGCTCTTGGGCTAAAGCAGTACGCAGCCACCCGTCTTCTTTCCAACCCACTTCAGCCCAGTTGCTGTTGCAGAAGTGGGTTGGAAAGAAGACGGGTGGTTGCGTACTGCTTTAGCCCAAGAGCGAATTGACAACGTCAAGGCCCGACCGAAACGAATGTGTCGTTGTGGAGCCATGACACGGGGTATATTCGGAGTGCTTTGATACTTCGCACTCAATCATATGGTCTGCTAAATGGAGTCGGTAATTCAATGCCTGACGAGAAAAACGATGGCAACAATCAAAACAGTGTCGAAATTCCATTTTTTTATGTCCGAGGCGGAGTCACTTGTTGATGCATGGCAATCCCTCGAAAAGCATTGGCTCATTCCAACAACCGGAAAACAACTACCGCGGACACCAAGTTATGGTTTTCTTCGAATGTTTTTATCACCGTTTTTACGACCATTATTGAATGCCAAAATGACGGGCTTACATCACATCCCCAGAAATGGCCCAGTAATTCTTGCAGCGAACCATCTTTCCCATGTCGACCCTATTTTCGTGATTGCTTCAGCACGTCGAACAACACATTATCTGGCGAAAGATGGGCATTTCAAGAACGCCGTAATGCGCTTCGCAATGCGTGCAACAGGGCAAATTGAAACAAAACGAGATGAAGGGGGCGAAGGAGCACTTTCAAGCGCAGCAGATGTATTGGATTCTGGTCAGGCCCTTGGAATCTTTCCTGAAGGCACTCGCTCAAAGCGTACGGAACAACCCTACTTGCTTCCTGGAAAAACAGGAATCGCTCGCCTTGCAGCCTCATACCCCGATACAGTAGTCGTACCTATGGCGCTCACGGGGACACGGAATATGATGAAACCTCAAGACCACAAAGCACCACGTCTCTGGCGACCAATCGCACTCTCTGCCGGCCAAGGCGTGACTTGGATCGAATGGCTCAAAGACCCAAACGGTGGTAACACCAATGCTCAACAGTTACTTCAACTTTCAACCAAGGAAGAACATGAAATTCGAGCATCACTCGCCTCACTCTATAGAACGTTTACGGACCAAATTATGGGGAGTATTTCTGCTCTTGGAGCTCCTTAGTTCAAGTAGAGTCGAACACTCAACCCTACGTGGAGCGTATAGAAACACAACTCGGAACACTTCACCTCGAGGAAGGCTATAGCCAGAGGAGATTGAAGGCTGAACTTCGAGGCATGGAATTGCTTTGTTCTATTGTCAATTCAACACCTGTTTGGAGTTTTAATCTCAGTTCCGATAAACCATTTCTCTGTTCAAATGATGATGGACCAACAATTTTAATCGACATATTCCGTTGCATTCAAAAGAACTGTGAAGATTACGATTCTCACTTATCGCTCTATATGTCACAACGACCAGTCTGTGTTTTGAAAGATGAAAAAAGCATAGATACACCTACAACAGATTCGATAATCTCTCTCGTATTACTGGGGATGGCAGGATGGCCAATCGAGTCCACACCCTCAACACTCAGTGAAAAAGCCCACAAAAGTGGTTCATATGAACTTCAAGACATTACCAAAATGTTGCCAGCAGACTATGACGAGTTTCGTACAGCAACTAAATTGTATGAATTAGGTGTCGTAGAGGAATCACTTTCGGTTCTTGCCCAAATGGCTCGTCGATGGTATGTTTGTCGAAGTTGGGAGATCGAGAAGATTAAGGAGATCCTCACACCGCTACTCGCCCAGTTCCAAAAAGAGGAAATTCGAAATTATCTTCAATCCCCACATGAGGAAAGTGACAGACTTTTCATCTCAGTGTGAGATGGAGTCGTTCAAGAATGCTCAAGTGCTGTCGGTTGCGACAAGCAGTTGGTGAGTCAATGAAGGTCTATCACGAACTCATTCAACGTATTCTCGATGAAGGTGAGGAGAAGGGTGACCGCACAGGCACTGGAACACTCTCAGTATTTGGCCACCAAATGCGATTTGACCTCTCAGAAGGCTTTCCAATGGTAACCACGAAAAAACTGCATTTGCGCTCCATTGTCCATGAACTTCTTTGGTTCCTCAAAGGTGATACGAACATCCAATACCTACAAGAAAACGGAGTGCGTATCTGGAATGATTGGGCTGATGAAAACGGCGACTTAGGGCCCGTTTATGGCAAACAATGGCGCAAATGGGAAGCAAAAGATGGCCGAATCATCGACCAAGTCGAACAGGCCATTGAAATGATTCGAACCAATCCAAACAGCCGCCGCATCATCGTCTCAGCTTGGAACGTTGGTGAACTTGATGAGATGGCTTTGATGCCTTGCCACGCTTTCTTCCAGTTCCATGTCGCCAATGGTAAACTCAATTGCCAATTGTACCAACGCAGCGCAGATGTTTTCCTCGGTGTCCCATTCAACATCGCATCGTATGCTCTTCTGACCCATATGATGGCCCAAATCTGTGGCCTCAAAGCGGGAACATTCGTACATACTCTTGGCGATGCCCACCTGTATACCAACCATCTTGACCAGTCCCAGTTACAGATTTCACGCGAACCAATGCCATTACCTCAACTCAAATTGAATCCAGAATGCACAACCATCGACTCGTTTACATTTGAGGACATCGAAGTGGTCGGATACGAGCACCATCCGCATATTTCTGCACCAATTGCTGTGTGAGGTTAATACGATGTTTACCATGATATTTGCATCCGACTTGAACGGAGCCATCGGTAAAGATGGTGATTTGCCGTGGCGTCAATCGTCAGACTTGCAGCATTTCAAACGCATCACGATGTCAAAAACGATGGTGATGGGCAGGAAAACATGGGAGAGTCTACCGGGAAAATTGCCTGGTCGGCGACACATTGTGCTCTCAAGGTCTCCGCGAGACGACGTCGAAGTGATGTCGTATGAAGAGATTCTCGAACTGGGTGAATCAGAAGAACTGTTGATCATCGGCGGTGGAGAGATTTACAAATTATTTTTAGAACACACCAAAGAGATTCATAAAACCATTATCGCCACTGAAGTCGAAGGTGCGGATGCATTCGCTCCATCGATGGAAGGTGAAGGATTCCACTTGATTGGTGAGCGGTTTGTTGATGCTGGACCACGTGACGAGCATTCAATGATTTTCCAACACTGGATTCGATGATCATTCATCGGGTGTGTATTCTGTCACCCGCAATCCCAAACGACCTTGACGTGAGGGGCGCTGCAGAATACACACCCGATGAATGATCATCGAATCCAGTGTTGGAAAATCATGTTGTGCTCATCACGAGGTCCAGCATCGACAAAGCGTTCACCAATCAGATGGAATCCCTCACCCTCAAGTGATGGAGCAAAGGCATCAGCACCTTCAACCTCGGTTGCAATAATCGTTTTATGGATCTCTTTG
>JAPKCL010000122.1 GCA_028822955.1 Candidatus Poseidoniaceae archaeon | reverse complement strand
CGACAAAACACTTGTTTTTCCAGTACCTGCTAAGCCATCGATTAGTAGCGGTTGATTGGACAAAATCGCCCCTCTCTGTAATTCGTCGAGTTGGATATTTGAGTCACTGTTAATTTTGTATGTTAGGCCAAATCCAGTCTTAACTGAATGCGGCCAGGGTCTAACTGGCCCTTCACACGGCGTATCATCAATTTCAAAATCTGAAATCCGAGCCTTTTCAAATTGATTGTCCTTTTCCTCATCATAATTTTCATCGTCATAATCACCAACATTGGAGTACTTATATTGTTTAAGAATTTTAGACAGCCGAGGGTCTTTATTCTCTTTTGTAGTACAAAAATCGTAAATTATTATTGTACAACTTTTCCCATTTTTTATTGGAGTCCAAAAAACACGCCCGCCACCGGACAGGCAGGATTTGTATATTGGCACACCATTTCCGGTGTAATCAACCAGGCGGTTATCAATTTCTTCAACTTGCGCTTTCCTAAACGGTTTCTTAGATAAAATATTTCGGTCTATCCAATTGTATATCAACTTAAGATTATCTTGTTGCTTTTCCAATTTTTGAAGTTCTTTCTGAGCAGGTTTTTTGAATACGACACTATCATCGTTAAGTCTAATTTTGTTCATGCTATTCCTTCTCTTGTCTGCTTGTGTGGTAAGTGATTGGTTGAATTGCTCATCTTTTTCATTTTGAAGCCGTGCATTTTCTCCTGATTCATTGCGAACTGCACGTATTACAAGATCGATATCATCGTAATAATCCATTTTCATTAACCACTTTTGGTATTCATCATAAATATTCAAAAGAGAATTTAATTCTTCATCAGAAAAGTGTTCCGAAGTATGCTTTGCGGGGATTTGTTCTCTCTTATTCTCTCCTAATTGTTTGAGATCTTCTTTGGTGTAATTTCCATCATGGTGCTTGGCTAGAACGCCTCCTTTCAAAATCGAACGAATTCCAAACCAAGCCCTTTCACCATCAAGCCTCCCTTTTTGTCCACTCGACAAGGTTTCGAAAAAGATATTACAAAACGTACTCGTAGTGACTAATTTAGGTGGTATTTGTTCCAAAGCATCCGGAAATTTCCCTTGACGCTCGACCAGTGGTATTTTTGAAAGCCAAATACTTTTTAGAGACCCAAAAAAAACATTTTGTTTTTTCGAAACTTTTTCGACAGCCGACATACATTTCCGAACTCATTCAGATGTATAAAGTAGCCCTATACACGAATTAATCTTCCTAATAACACAAAAGGATTCGACCATTGAATCCTCGTATGTTCTTGAAAACAATGTTATCGATGTGAATCGAATTGTAAATATACTTAGTAATAATCATAATCTGGTTTCTTAAAGAAGAAGAGAATACATGCGGCAGCACCCAAATAGAATCCGGTTCCGATAAGACTGAACACCGAAAAGTCAAGGGCTACACTTGCTAAAGCCGCTGGAATAATAATAATCAGAACATAGAGGAGATGGAGTACTGCAATGAACCGAGTCGATTTTCCGAAGAACAGTAGTATACCCGAAAGGATTGCACTTATGAGGAAAGAAATTGGACTTAGAACGAAGAGTATTGCTGCACAAAGCATTAGTTTTTCAGTGACAGTCAAATCGAAACTCTCTCCTTCACTTCCACTGCCCTCAAATTCAGAAATATCCTCGCCAACGACGTTGTCCGTTGCAAAATCGATTAATTCTGCAAGAGTCTCAATAAATTCAAGCCCTGTGACTCCAGAACCAAGAAACGACAAGTAATTCAAAAAGATGGAAATAAACACCATTCCAACTCCGAACCATGGAAGTATGCCTCGATCTAAGGTAAATCCAGATGAATCGTCATCGTCATCGTCTTCATCATCATAATAATCGTAACCGCTCTTGTTGTTTGTCTTATCAATTCGCAGTGGTTGGTGTTCTGGCTGCTTTTGTATCGATGACGGGAATTGATTACTTTTGTATCCAATGCCGCTCTTCCAAACACGATATCCATCGCCAGAGGAACGCCAAAACCGAAGCTGATTGTCGAGGTACCAATTCACATTCGTTCCATCTTCTTCGAGCCATTGGCCGGGGGGCAAATCCTCCCATCGGGAAACAGATTCAGTACCAATTCGCTGGGTCATAGGAATAACTTAACGAGCCCATTCAAGTTGTTAACTGTTCTCATTCTGTACCTTTTAGTTTGAATATTTGGCCTGTACCGGCCACTCATGTTGCATTAAGTTTCAACAATGGTGGACGCGCCGAGCCAACAAAAAAGGCAAAAAGATACATATTTTTTGTGGCGCACGGCCACCATGGAATTGATAGAATCTACTCAAATGGTGGACGTGCCGAGCCAACAAAAAAGGCAAAAAGATACATATTTTTTGTGGCGCACGGCCACCATGGAATTGATAGAATCTACTCAAATGGTGGACGTGCCGAGATTTGAACTCGGGGCCTCTACCATGCCAAGGTAGCGATCTTCCAACTGATCTACACGCCCAAATGGGTGCTTTCGCAGCCATCCCACTTGAATGCCCATCATAAGCATTGCCAACTCGTCTTGGTTATCTTTAACCTGCTTTTTGTAGTTCTGCGTCTCGTTTCATCGCATCTTTAACTCGTTTGAGATTGTTTACATTCTCGTAAATCCTATGTTCAGAACAGCATCCAAAAAGACCTGTAAAGTGCTCTTGGTATCGGACAGCCCAATACTTTTCGAATTGCATTGTGAAGTTTTGCTTGAACTTGTCCAAGCGGATGATACTTGATGGTTCTTAAAGGTCGGAGACTTTGACTATTTGGAGGCGAGAGAATGGGCGATTTAGGTTACCCTAAAATTGATTTAACTAAATTCATTTCAACGGCTCCAGTGCACAGCATAAACGGGGTGAACGTTGATCCGATTAAGCTCATGAACAATGTGAGCATGGTCTCAATGAAATTGAACTCAGAAAATGTTGAGCAGGTTAAAAACCTCACCACTGAGGGGCTTTCAAAAGAAAAGCGAGTTGAATTTATTCAGAACATTCGCAATCGAATGGATTCGGATGTGTTTGAACTTTCAACTTGTAACCGTGTACTCTATGTTGGATTCGAAGTGACTGGTGAAATCCTTGAACAAAGTGTTCTTTCTGCAACAGGTCTCCAGAGTGCCCCTTTCGACCGATATACTGGAATCGATGTATGGCGGCAACTGGTTAAGGTTTGCAGCGGTCTTGACTCTTTCATCTTGGGAGAATTACAGGTCATGTCACAATTCAGAGGTTCGGTTTCTCTGCATCGTAAAAATGGCTTGATTAGTGATTTAAACGGTTCATTCTTCGACCACGTTGTTTCAGCAAACCGAATGCTAAGGAAGGAATTCGGATTCAATCAAACAACTGAATCAATGTTGAATCTAGCAACAACTGCGATTGAAGAATTGATTTCTACAGAAAAAAGCCTCAGTACCATCGTTCTTGGCTTCGGTGGAATGGGTAGTAAAGCCGTTGAGACAATGCTTAATTTTGGTCAAACTGACATCACTGTCGTGACTCGAAACCCCGAGGCATCGAAGGAGCGGAATCCTGATATCGCTTCACAAGTTCAATTCCTCACCTTTGAGGAGTGGAACTCCAACCCTGGCCAACCTTCACTGATTATTTCCACCATACGAAACACCGAACCAACATACAACTTAGACCGGCCACTCCCATCAGTTTCTTCTACAGTCATGGACTTTTCATGGCCTCCATCGATTGACCGCAGTGGTTTGAATGGCCAGCAAAACCTTCTCGGAATGGAGCATTGGATTAAAGTGGCTCACAAGGCAGGTGTTGAATGGGATTATTCCTCTACAATTCAACAGAGCGATGTATTGCTTACAGGTATCCAAGACAAATTTATGAATGCCTTAACAGACAGAACTCAATCAAAGTTTAGAGCCTTTATTTATCAGACACTTGAGTCGCTATCGAATGAATGGAAAGCCTCCGAACATGCTGGTAAGAAAGAGAATCAATTGTCACCTTTTTCTCGCGAGATTGCAACTTGGATATGCAATCAAAACCGTCCTTTTGAAAGTGCCGAACTTGAACAAGTCATTCGTTCTACAGACCGGCCAATTAATCCAGCTCTTCTTGGCAGGGTGGTCAATGATGTTACCGATACAATACTTCGTATTAACGAAAAGTCCACCCTCCCGGAGGCTATGTCTTGAACCCCATACGAATCGGGACTCGAACCTCAACCCTCGCCATGTGGCAGGCTAACAAAGTGAAAAAATTACTCGAAGACAACGGCCTTGAAACCCAAATCATTGGTATCTCATCGAAGGGTGATCAATCACTCGGTGGAGACCTCGCATCATCTGTTGGTCAGTTTATCCATGCTGTTGATTCTGAACTGCTCAATAAGAACATCGATATTGCAGTTCACTCCAGTAAAGATGTCCCGGTCGATTTCAACAAATCCATCTCCAACATCGCTTATCTCGAACGAGGGTGTACCACTGATGTCTTGCTTTTCGCAAAGACAGAAAACGCCCAGTCTTTGAAAGAACTTTTTGAGAACACCGAAGAGATGGGCTTAGAACAGGTATTGGAGTTTATTCCAGAGTTCGGAACAGTCGGTACTGTCTCCGGTCGTCGCCAATCGTTTCTCTTGAGTCAACGGCCAGA
>JAPKCL010000028.1 GCA_028822955.1 Candidatus Poseidoniaceae archaeon | reverse complement strand
CCATCTGAAGTCAATATTGCAACCTCTGCAACCACTGGTGCTACGCATGCTTCGACTGGTTTTATTTTCACGTTCCCTGCAATTTTCCTTTTGGCCTCCGACCCCCGTTATTTCTTAGCAGATGGCCCATTGATTACCAATGCCGATACGTTCAATCTCGCCTTCGTAGGGATTGTGGCAAGTATGTTTGCGGGATTTCTCGGAATCATGTACTTCATCATTTTTAGGCGTGTCTGGTTGGTAGAGGACCCTTTACCGTTGCCTGGTTTTGAAGCAACTCTCAAGATGCTGGATATCGCTTCAGATGTAAATACGGGTGCTGTTGAACATGCTCGTGCATCTTTGAAAACCATTGGATGGTGGACAACCATCACCATGGGTGTTTTGTTCCTCGTCGAATATCCTCTGGTTTGGGTTAACGGAAAGAAAATGGCACTTCTTGACTTCATAGCAGAGTCTGGTCACATTGGCGATTATGGCCTTGCCACCTTTTACTCAAATGGGAAAATCCACCAGCCAAGCGGCATTGAAGACGGCGTCTCACTCAATTATACACATTGGTCAGCAGAAACTGCTTGGAATCCCTTTGCATACACCTACATTGGTGTTGCACTTACTCCCTCGATGTTTGCCATTGGATGGTTTATGAAAACACGAGTTGCTTTCCTTGTTAATCTTGGAACACTCGTCGGTTGGTTCTTCTTAGTTCCCTTGGTCGTTTACTTTAATTTCCCAATCTATGATGCTACCCAACAAGCAAGCATACCGATTCAAGAGTATGCAGCAGGTGGTTCAGCCTCACTGCAAATGATTGCATTCAGCAAAACTGTTCGAACAATCGCTATCGGTTCAATCGTCGGTGGTGGAATGTTTGGTTTGGCCAAAATGTGGAAAACGTTCGTCAATATATTCGGTGATATTGGTGCTGCCTTCAAAGGTGAAGGAAGTCAAGAATACATGGAAGGTAAAGGGTGGTATGAATGGCCTCTCAAACATATTCCAATCTTCATGGGTATCACTTTCCTTGCCATGATTATCATTTTCACCATCGGTGGTTTCTCGGTTCTCGCCTCACTTGTATTTGCAACCGTTTTGATCATGACGACCTTCTTGCTCGGAGCAATTGCAGTTCGAGTCATGGGTGAAACTGGAATCGAACCCGTATCTGGAACTTCATTCATCGTTCTTCTCATGCTTTTAGGCGTGTTCTTGAATGCCCAGGACCTTCTGCAACTCGACACTCAAGATGCAGTGCTTTTGGGACTTGTTGGAACAACGGTCTTTGGTTCGGCTATTTCGATGTCCGGTACAGTCATTGGCGATTACAAAAACAGCCTCTACATCGGTAACCGTCCGTATCATATTTCCAAAGGAAACATCATGGGCGTCATCCCTGGTGCAATTATCGGTGCTGGAGTTGCCATCTTCCTCTCAAAGCAACTTGCAGACGGTACCATTGATTTAATGGCTCCACAAGCAAATGCTTTTGCCACATTCTCAGTTATTTTCGCCGAGGGTGAAGGCGACTTGTATCTCTTAGCGCTCGGGTTCCTTCTCGGAATGTTTGTCGAATGGGGAACTGGAATGGGTACATCGTTCGGTCTTGGAATGTATCTCGATATACCTCACACCTTGCCAATGCTGATTGGTGGCTATTCTCGAGATAAGTGGGAAGATACGCGCCTTCGGCCTAAGATTGAAGCAATTAAAGAAAAAGAAGGTGCGACCGTTGCCGAAAAGCAACGTGCCCTTCTGTTGCTGAGTACTTTTATGGTCGCAGCAGGTCTACTCACTGGTGAAGCCTTCTTTTGAACTTAATCAAGTATTCTTTCTTTCTTTGACACCTTGGTCATCAACCCTGACAGTCGAACCTGGTACTTCGCACGAATGGGCGGATTTATCGGACTGAATGTATTTATTGGCGGTGGAATCTACCTCCTGTTCAAGCGTGCTGGCGTCATCGGTGGAGACAGTGTTGACGCAGTACTCGAAAAGTGAGTGTGAATTGTATGACTTCACCCAAGACCCCGTTTTGGGTATGGGGCCTACTCGTAGCAGCTGTGTGTGGCGTATCGAGCGCTGGTGCCTTATTCCAGCATGTTGATTCGGTTCCACCTCTCTTACGTGCGTCTTGGCGCTTACAACTTACTTCGATTGTTCTCGCCCCCTTTTTCATCTATCAGTGGCGTCAACAGGAGGCGGCAATCAAGAAACGAATGTTTGAACGCAAAACGGTACTGATTCTTACTGCGAGTGGAAGTGCATTAGCCTTGCATTTTGGTTCTTGGGTTGCCAGTTTAGATGCGACTTCTTTGACACATTCACTGCTCTTTGTAACCGCACACCCACTTATTATTATCGTTGGAATGGGAGTTCTTGCAGCCTTTTTTGTCGGTCATCGTCAACCAAACCGTCTCGAAGTACTTGGGGCATTGGTGGGTTTTTCAGGTGCAGCGATCACATTACTCGACCAAGGCCACCAACAAGGTGGACACACGGTTACAATTTTTGGTGATTCTCTTGCTTTCTTTGGCGCCATATTTGTCGTTGGCTACATAATCAGTGGCCGAATACTGCGTGAATGGATGCCGATTTTCCTTTATGCATTCCCAGTAACCCTCTTGGCATCGCTTCTTCTTCTTCCAGTCTCATGGGCTTTTGAACCTGATTTTTCATCGTTAGGCGTTCTTGGCTGGACAGATGCAGACTACTTTCCTTGGTTTTTGGCCTTGGCCTTAATTGCAGGTTTACTTGGCCATACCGGCCTCAATACCTGTTTACGATACATCTCACCGCTTGTGATTTCAACCAGTGTCACCCTCGAACCTTTGCTGGGTTCACTGATTGGCTGGGCCTTCTTTGGTAGTGGAGTTCCAGGTCAATGGACATGGGTAGGTGGCCCAATTCTTGTTGTTGGTGTTCTCTTAGTGATCTACGGCGGAATAGATGGCGGCAATACGAACAACCAAACACACCCGGCAACCGGAGAAGAATGAGGCGTCACCATGTCATCTACGAATCAACAAGGTTGGCTATTACTTACAAACGATGATGGCATCGAAGCACCAGGCTTTCGATTACTTGTTCAGGCCTTAAACAATGCTGGTCATAATGTGGTTGTTTTTGCACCTCATGAAAACAATTCGGCTGCAGGTATGCGTATTAATCTAGGCACACCGATGGAACTTCGTCCGAGAAATGATTTGGTGGGCATTTGGGGTCTCGATACGAAGAAGGCCGAAGTCAAATTGTTTGAACTCCAAGGTACACCTTGTGATACAATGATTGTTGCTCTTGATGGCGGTTTAGAACATGCAGTACCAGGGATTCGTCCACGTCTGGTCATATCTGGTGTGAATCTCGGTCCAAATATGTCTCAGGACTCGTATCATAGTGGTACGATGGGTGCAGCACGTGAAGCAGGTTTGTATGGAATGCCTGCCATCGCTTCATCCTTCACATCTTTCGAAGAAGAAGGAATGGAAGTTGCTATTCAAGCAACGGTAGAATTGATCGAAGTCGCCCTTCGTGTTCTTCCAAATGAACCTAAAAACCTCCGACGTCCAGAAGTCGACTTGACTGCCACGCATTTGAGTCGATGGCCAGACATACCGGACCATCCTGCATGGGAAAGTGACCCAAAGTTTGCTCTACGCACTGCATTTCAACAAGGTGAATTAATGTTGAATTTGAACGTTCCACCGGGCTGGAGTGGTGAAGTTACAACGACTCGATTGGGTATGCGCTGGTATCGAGATGCAGTTTCTTTCAGTTCTATAGAGTCAGAGGAAGCGGCGACATTTACAATTGGTGCAGCTTCAATTGACCATTCCGAAGTACCGCAAAGTGACTGTGATGTTGTGGCAATGGGTAAGGCCAGCGTTTCATGCCTACCCGTTTGGCCACAGACTCATCCGCTTGCTTTGGACGACCGACTTTTGACATGGGCCTTACAATCATGTGAAGGCGGTTACCCTGCTTGGCTTTACGATTGATTCAGATTGAGGCTTGCCCCTTGGTCGAGTAAGAAATGGCATACAGCAATCGCCATATGTCCTTGTAACCATGCATCACCAAGTGAACGTAATGACATATTTTCTTTCGGAACTTCATCGGATAACGGTTTATCGTCACTGAGGATAAAACCAATATCTATACCAGAAATCGTAAATTCGCCATGTTCGCCCTCATAGTTTGAATGGGATTTACCGTTCAATGGTAGTGGTTCATCATCTTGCCAAAGCCGTGGCGCGGCAGCATCAAGACACACGATTTGGACATCGTTCCATTCAGACAACGTATGCGTGATGTCGCCCCCACTGTCAAAGATCCCAGGAGAGCGTTCTGTCCAATGTCCACGAGCTGGTGTTGGTAAGTTGAGAATTTTACCGATTTGTCCTCCAACAGCACGTTCCTCTGCATGAACTCCTTTGAGCAAGGAACCTACGAATTTGATTCTCCGTGACGGTCCCGGTCCACCCATCAGGTGAAGAATAACTTCAGTATCATGGCGTATTCCATGACTGGTTAACAAACCAGCCATCAGTGCACGTACAAGCACATCCATTCTTCCAGCACCGCCTGCCATGTCATTGAGTGGTAACTTCCCCTCTGACATCGCACGGTGTCCTATGATTGCAAAACGGCGCATGGTATTCCCTCAAATACCTCGTTCGACAAACGTTCGAATTGCTTCACACATCGAGTTCGTATTTTCTAAGACAAAGTGACTTCCAAGTGAATCTACTAAGTATCCTCTTGGTTTGTTCTGATCGCCGAGGTCTTCGAGACGGTTGGCGACCACTGCAGTCATTCCTGCTTTTTCGATTTGGGCGGTCGCACGGTAAATCAAATCTTTTTGTTTGATTCCTGATTCAAGTTTGAATCCGATTCGGACAGCGTTTTGACAGGATTCTTTGATTGCTTCAATATGTTTGGCGCCTTCGATAAGTTCCACGTTCAGTGTACCTTGCTGACTCGCAATTTTTCCTTGTGCAGGTTCCGCAACAAGATAGTCAAGGACTGCAGCAGTGTGAATCCAAGCATCGATGGAATCTCTGGCTAATACTTGTAATTCTTTGAGCATTGCATTCGGTTCCGGCACTTTGAGTATCAATGGCAGCCATTTCAGTGCTGGAACGGAGGTCACACCAGCCACGCATGTCACATCGTGACCGTGTCGGTACAAGTCATCTGCAATTGAAAACCCAGTTGCTCCTGAACTGGTATTCTGGACATAGCGGATATCATCAATGGCTGAACGTGTTGCTCCTAAAGTCACCACGACATCTTTGCGATTGGGTTTACCACGATTCATATGGTGGGCAAAACGAGCCACTATTTCTTCATGATGGGGAGTTTTTCTTTTCCCTTCATCTTCCTCACCCCAGTACACATGAATTCCATGCTTTCGAACTTCGTCGACAATATCGTCAGTAACAGGGTCCTTTGCTAAATCTAAATGCATACTTGGAATCATCATAACAGGGCAGTCACGACTACGAGCTACACTGAGTGCCATCATCAAGGGACCATGTTGCAATCCGTGAACATAACTCGCCATCGTATCTCGTGTGGCAGGAGCAACCAGTATTCCATCGACTTCATCGAGGACTTGCATGTTTCCATCCCAATCAGTAATGACTTCGCTTTGAGTCGCCCATTCAACTGCCAGTGGCGTGATAATCCGTTGGGCGGAATGGGTCAATGCAACTCGAACTTTCGCTCCATGACGGCGTAGTTCACGTGCTAAACGGACGGTGTCAACAGCAGCAATTCCACCCGATACACCGAGTAAGACCGTTTGCCCAGCAAGGCTGTCGCCTCGCATGTTGACATCGGTATCACGAATCCCCATAGGTAGTGGGAGAATGGTCTCCATCATGACATCTTCCATTGAGTTCTTCTCCCCGATGTCGAGCAATGCTCAAACACCATGAGCAGTAGGATTCACCATGGCAGACCGGGCAGACGAGATGGTCATTGCCGGCATGAAGCCACATACCATCGCTAACAATGGCAATCCATTTCTTCGATTGCACAGAGGGATTTCCTTTATTCTGTTTGTTGATAGCCTGATTGTTTTGCTCATTGTTTCACAAATAGTGTCCGGTTTTTCAAGCACCACACAAACGACCGTCATGGGAGTTTTGGCTGCTTTGTTGATGATCAATTGGCTCGCTTACCGAAATAAGCATCCACTGGTCTATTGGTTGGGTGCAGCAGTCATTGGAATGGCAGGTCTCTTCTTTGCCATAAATGCGCTTTTCTCGCTGTATAGTTTTTTTTCTGGCGATGCGATTTCCCTCCTTTTTGTCTTCTTGTTTTCTTGGGCTATGTTTGGCTCATTTCGTCGTGCTCTCTCACATTTCCACCCCAGTTACAAAAACGCATACGCAGGTCGTACCGAAGAAATACCTGGCCTGGAATTAGAACCTGGTGAAATGTTGGCAGCATGCCCACATTGCATGGCAGTACTCGCTATACGCCCCGATTTATTGAATCAAAAAGACAATTGTCCTTACTGTGAATTACCATTAGTCAACTCTGAATTAGCATCAAAGTACGAAGAAGAGTAATGCTCAATCTTTGAATTGGAATGCATCACTTGAAGGCGGAGCACTCGGACGCTGTGACTCCATTTCTTCTGCTTCGATAAAGCGTTGAGTATCATCTTCAAGCACATCCCATTTCGCATCTGCTGTCGCTGCTTTACGTCTTTGAAACAGACTCACTCCTCCAACAACAGTTCCAAGAAGAAGCATCAATCGAAGTATCAAGTCGAACCAAGAATCCATATTTGCATTTCCAGGGAAGGGGTCATGGGCATTGGCTATTCCATCACCATCAGAATCGTATTGTGCTTCGGCATCAAATGGGAACAAGTCGGAATTATCCCCCATACCATCTCCATCTGAATCGAGCCATTCAAAGGCACTTTGAGGAAATGCATCAGCATTATCGCCAATTCCATCATAGTCTTGGTCATAGCATTCAAGTGAATTGTTCGGCCAAACATCGATGTTATCGCCACATCCATCTTGGTCAGTATCGTACCATTCTGTGGCATCGTTCGGGAACACGTCCGAATTATCACCTACGCCATCACCATCGGTGTCATTCCATTCTGTTGTATCGAAGGGAAAGAAATCTCGGTTATCGCCGTAAGTGTCGTTATCCCTATCTGCCCAGTCACTTCCATCATCTGGGAAGAGGTCTGTAAAATCTCCAACTGAATCGTTATCTCGGTCACCCCACTCATTTTCATCAAGTGGGAAGGCATCAACAAGGTCGCCAAAACCATCGGAGTCACTGTCGATACATCCCAGAGGGATGAGTGAATATCCTTCGATAAGAGGGCAATCGTCTTTGTTATCTCCGTAGCCATCAGCGTCTGAGTCAGCCCATTCGGTACTGTCGATTGGAAACGCATCGGTATTATCTCCTACCCCATCTTCATCAACATCTGTGCAATCAAATGCATCATTGGGAAAAAGGTCTGAATTGTCACCGCAACCATCCCCATCACTGTCTGCCCACTCATTGATGTCCAATGGGAAGGCATCATCGCCATCATGAACAAAATCTCCATCGCTATCAGCAATTCTTTTGTTGGTCCCAATTGCTATTTCTTCTGCGTTGGATAATCCATCGCCATCCATATCATCATCTTCGATATCGTGACAACCATCATTATCTAAATCATATGCATGAACGCCAACCAAGCCTTTCGGACAGTTATCGACTTGATCTTCAATACCATCGTTATCATCATCGAGGTCAACTTCATCACTGCATCCATCATCATCATGATCGAGTGTTGATTGAGAATAAGGACAAGGGTCGATTGAATCATTGATGCCATCACCGTCAGAATCTCGCTGTTCGGCTGAGCATCCAACTGCATCAACAGAGGAGGCAAAGTTCGTTCCTGGACAAGCATCATCAAGATTGACGACTCCATCTTGGTCATCGTCTTGCTGTTCCCAAGAACAGCCAGTAAGGTTCGTTACCGCTTCAGCAACTGTCCATGAACAGGTATCATAGATGTTGATGACTCCATCTCCATCTGTATCTGGCTCGCCAATACTTTCGACAGCATATCTTCCGATGAATCGATGCATGACACGGGTTGGATGTGCCTTGTCAAAGAAAAGGTACTCGTCAACGTTTGATACAACTGTATCTCCACTGCTGCAAATCGGTAAGGGAAGGAGAGATATTCCTCCAGAGCATGCAGCATCGTTAATATTGGTGAAACCAAGAGCATCCTTATTTTGTAAAATATCATTAAAGACAGACCAAGTATCAATGTAATGAATCGTAATCCCCAACTCTACCCGCAGGTCTCCAGCCAAAGTTGTCAACTTTTGATTGTAAAGCACCACTTCAGAAGCGATGGCATTTTGTCGGTTTTGACTCCAACTCATCCCTTCAGGAGTTTTATCTAAAGGTGGGAGATTTGGGAGAATAAATTCGTTTGCTCCCGCAGCTTCAAGTTGTCGAATGTGTGATTCCATATTCGATACAATCGTATTTGCATTGGCAGTACCATAGAGGAAGTCATTCCCCCCAGACCACAAAGAAACAACTGTATTTGATGGGATAGTAGTTTGAACATTTGTCAAATAGTTACTGATTTGCGTCCCAACATTCGGCAGCAAGATGTATGAATAGCCCTGACCAGTCTGTGAACCACCAAATGCACGATTATCACCTGCTGCAACACCTGAACCAATGGTTGTCGTAACACCATAGGCTTGCGACATGTATTCAAGCCATACTTGTCCATTCGAAAATCGACCTTGCCAATAAGGAGGAACATCAGGGACATTGAGTATTGAATTTTTACCATTGCCCATATCGCTCAAAGAATCACCAAATGCAAGGAGGTTGGAGATTGTCGGAAACTGCGTATTTTCGAAGACCATGAACGATTGCTGTTCACTGTTGAGAAGAGTATTGGAAGCATCAACGATATCCACTTCTAATTTGTAAAAGTGGGCATTGTTGTAAAATTGCTTCAGCACAATGTCAAACGTTGTTACCGTGCCACTGGCTTGAAATGAGTATGTTCCATTGAGTAGGATTGCATTGTTTTCATCAAGTAAATTCCAATGTGCAAAAAGACTGATTGAATAAGGAGCATTGGTGATTTCGACATTGACAATAACAGTCTCATTTGACAACCAATCGTATTTCTCCACAGAAAGATGTGTGGATGCAGCCCTACCTTGCGCCTCCACCAAACCTGTGGCACTTTGCAACACCATCAGTAAAATGAGGAAGAAAACAACCCTGCGCACAAGAGGGCTACGGGTTGTAAGTTGAAAGCAGTTCGCCTTACATTCCAAACGATGACGGGTCCATATCCATATCACCGTCTTTCATCATTTTCCGCATTTGCTTGTTGAGTTTTCTATTGCCACCCATGCCTTTCATCATCTTCCGAGAGCGGTTCCATTGGGCAATAAGTTCTCTGACATCCTTTTCTCGAACACCCGATCCTCGAGCGACCCGACGGATTCTGTCTGCTTTGATTTTGGCGGGTTCATTCTTTTCCCACGCCGTCATGCTGTCCATGATGGTTCGGTATCGGTCTAAGTTATCTTGCATAGCCGCTTTTTGACCTTTTGACATTGCACCCATTCCACCAAGCATGCTCCCTGGAAGGAATGACATCAGTTTGTCGATAGTACCAACTTTGGCCATCATTTCCATTTGCTTGTACATATCGTTGAGCGTGAATCTTCCACTCATCAATCGTTGGGTGAGTCGCATGGCTTCTTCTTCATCCATGTCATCAGGAGCCAAGTCAATGAGACCCTGAATATCACCCATTCCGAGAAGACGTGAAATGAACCGGTCGGATTCGAACTTTTCCAAATCGGGAACATTCTCTCCAGTTCCGATGTGCACAATTGGGGCACCTGTGGCTGCAACTGCAGACAATGCACCACCGCCTCTTGCTGTTCCGTCGAGTTTCGTGATGACAATACCAGTAACGCCTGCAAGAGAATGGAACGATGCTGCAACTGGCCCGGCAGCTTGTCCCACTTGTGCATCAATGACAAGCCAGCGTTCACTGGCTCGAGTAATCGATGAAATTTGTTCCAATTCATCAACCAAATCTTGGTCGAGTTGGTGGCGTCCGGCAGTATCGACGATAATCAAGTCCGCTGCTGCACATGCTGCAAGACCGTTTCGGACAATGGTAGGGGCATCTTTGGTATCTGGTTCTCCATACACCTGAACAGTTGAGTCTTCCAATAATTGTGTCAGTTGTGCATAGGCTCCAGGTCGGTGTACGTCCGCCTCGATCACAGCAACACGCAAACCATGCTTCCGACGGTACCATTCAGCTAACTTTGCTGTCGTAGTGGTTTTTCCTTGACCGTACAGTCCAACAAGAAGAAGAGTTGCACCATGAGGTTGAAATTCATGGGCGGGGCCAAGCATTCGAACCAATTCGGTATAGAGGATATTCATTGCATGCGTTTGCAGGGTAATGCCAGGTCGTGTTTCATCTTCTCGAAGTCGAGCCTCAAGTTTCTCAACCAATTCTTTGGTTTGACGAACGTTAAAATCCGCTTCTTGCAATGCTCGACGAAGGCTACGGGTCATTTCCCGAAGTTCTTCTTCATCCAACTTACGTTTATTCTTAAGCAACCCAATGGAACGAAAAATGCCCTTTGAGAGACCTTCGAGTGCCATGACCTACCGAGTTGGTTTTCCCATTTCAACCCACCCATTGCTGGTAATGGGTTTTCACTCTTCAGTCAGCGGGATATCGAGTCGAAGAACGTCATTTTCCAACTTTGCTTTGACACGACTGGCTTTAGTTGGGATTTGAGTTTTAACTTCACGCTCTCTGCCATTGAGACCAACATAGAGAATTCCTTCATTGCTTCGAAGTGAGAGTTCGTCACGGTGGATTCCAGGATAATGTAAAAATATTCGTTCCATATCTCCAACAATCTCTCGCTTCATGCCACGATGTATAGAATGTTTGAGTACTTTTCCAATAGGGTGTGGACCAAGGGAATCATCAATTATTTTGACTTCTCCATAGAGCCGAATGCCAACATCTCTCAAACGGTCAATACCGACAACTTCGGTATCCATTAATTCCATTGTTGCAATTTCCACGTTCTCGAGTTGACTTTTTAATTCTTCAATACGTTCGAGTTCTGCTTCACGCCGATTCAACAAAAACGGGTGGTCAAACTCTGGTGTGACTCGGTTCACCAAACAACTTGGCACAGGCAACTTGTATTCCCTAAGTGATTCATGTGCCCGTAATGTTTCGTTAATCCCCATTCGTTCAGGGATTGTTACCAATGTGAAGGAAGTGATTTCTTCATTGGAAAGGACGCGACGTACATGGAGGACACGGCGTCGGAAACGTTCCAATTCTTCTTTCATTGATTCACTCTCTTTACGGCCAAAAATCATTGAACGAATTCCACCGGAAACTCGCATCATACGAATTAATCGGTCGGACCAAGATTCAATCAGTTCTGGAAGTGAGAGGAACCGGAGAGTATGGCCAGTTGGTGCAGTGTCAAACACAATCACATCCCATGTTGGGTCTTCAACATGGCGTAATAACTCATCAAAGGCAAGTGCTTCATCGAGTCCAGGAATGACCATGTCAGAAGTCTGAACTTCAGAGCGCATCTCAGTCATTTCTTGCTTTGCATTTGGGTCAAGCATCATACCGAGACTTCCAAGGCCACCCATACCACCACTGGAGCCCATGTTGTCCATCATGCCACCAAGTTTCGGAAGTAAAGAAGAGATTTTTGATTCAGGGTCCATTTCGAGGCCAAATAAACCATCGACGCCTTCGATTGGAGTTGGTTCCGAACCGATTTCTACACCAAGTGAATCAGAGGTCGAATGTGCAGGGTCACTGGATACCAACAAGACTCGTAGTCCCGAGTCAGCAAGCCATACTGCAGTTGCGGCAGAAGTTGTCGTTTTGCCAACGCCGCCTTTACCACCGAACAACAAGAGTCGTGCCATACCTTGTCGAGTGTGCGGTGGTCTTTGAATCCCCCGCATGCACTCCGAATGAAGCAACGACTTGATGAAGGAAAACACAGCCCACGGTTCATGGCATCGACCTTCCTACTGTTTCAGGTCGCGAGTGTGTCGGCTTTGGTTGGCATGACGCTCGGCTGGAGAGGCGTGATGACCAGATATTCCGGTTTTTATGACCTTCCGACTGCATGGAGTAATGTATTCTGGGGCATCTTAATTGGTGGATTTTATGGTTCCTTCACTCACAACTTCATCGTAGTCCCCTACCTTGAGATGGTTACCAATGATCAGGCTGCGGTAGTCAATCCGCTGAATCTTCTCTTACTTTGTCTTCTAGCATCCGTTGCAGTTCACCTTCTTCTTCGACGGGACCGTGTTCGAAAGGGTAGCTCACAACCAACCAGTGGTTGGGCGTTGGGTCTGGCGATGGGCGGAATGCTCTCAATGGTGTTCATTTTACGAATTCTTGAGCTGTTTGAATACAATATTACTCTGGTCATCACCATTCTGTGCTTGGCCCTTTTTGGCCCTCGGTGTGAAGCCCTCATCTCATCATTTCAAGGACACCTGATGCTACAAGGAAAACGCTGGAGTTCTGTCCTCCGCGGGACATTTTGGCGCTGTGCATATGTCGTAATGTTTTCATTTGCACTGGTCAATGTTTCCGCTTGGTTGTTCATTATCCCAGCCACGCTCCTCTTTAACCGGACTTCGGAAGCATGGATTTGGGAATCTATTCCAAAGGAAGGAAAGAAAAGACTTCGGAAAATTTGGGCCAGAAATGCACGTGATCAAACCTCCGAAGAAAACAACCCACTCCCCGGAATTTCTCCTTCGGAACTCTCGCTGGTCGATGCTGATGGCACTGCCTCGTTGTCTGAGTCCGAGTAAGACAATACTTACTTACTCGTAGCATTGTGGTTCTACTCATAAAAGGGGTCACTTCACAAATAAGCATTCTCGGGGTGTTCCGCACGCAACCGTTATACAACGCCGGCGTAACGAATAGACATGGGTTCCTGCCCCTATTGCCAGAGCGTCACCTATACGGGTGACACAATTTGCTACAGTTGCGGTAGAATTTTGGCAAATACTCGTTCGAATAAATTCGCAATGGAACAACAATTCAACAAAGGTAGTTTGGATACATCCTACAAAATGTCCAAGAAACCAGCCAAAAGTGGAATTGTTCAAACCCATACTGGTCGTTCAGTCGACCTTATGAAAAATAAACGTAACCGTACTCGTCATTTGGTTTTGCTGTTTTTAGTTGCGTTCGTAATGCTATCCCCTCAAGTCCGTGATAGTGTTGAAAAATGGGCACCAGGGATTCAAGAATATGTGCTTGGTACCTTTGCACCTTACCATCTTTATCCGAATGAGGCCACTTTTACGCTTGACCGCACAGTTGTTCTTGTGAATTCAAATTCAAATGGTTGGGCCTATGAAGACATTGTTATTCCGACGGATATAGAATCGCTTTATGGTGAAATAAATGATTTCGAATTTACCGATGGTACTTTGCCGAGTCCGACGAGTTCAATACAACAAGTCGAATCAGTGAACCTCTTTTTCGATAACGGTGATTCAATAATTGATGATGCGATTCCGGTTCCAACCGATGGAACTCTTCGTAGTTTTGAAGACAAAATAACTACTTCCAAAGGTCACTCGGTTTGGTGGCCTGGTTATGGAATCGATAATTCATCATGCAATGTAGGTAACTGCGTAAAGATGGAATTTGTTCTTGGTCCTGGGGAAATCGTTGTGTTTTCTTTCCAAGTTAAAATTATCAGTACTTCCTATTCATGGTGGGATTCAAATCGTGTCGACTCACGTGTTGCTGGAAGCGATGAAGGAATTAACGTCGATAACAGTGGTACATTCAGTGATGTTGAGTTCCGTGGCGACGGTGAACATTTCCAAAAGTTCACCAATCCTACGTGGTATGACCGAGGTTCACGAAATGGAATTAACCATAGTTATGCGATCAATTCTCAACATGAAACAGTAATTGCAACTGCTGCCCTCATCTCTTCAAGTTTACCTGAAGGTCTCAAAGACAATGCATATGCCTTTTCTCGAGCTTCATTCGATTACTTGAAAGAAAATGTCGACTACGACAAGGAAGCACCAATTACAGCGAGGAATGGCCCACAGTGTTTGATTGATAAATTGGGAGATTGTGACGAGCAAACCAATGCGTTCCTTTCCTTATTACGAGTCGTAGGTTTGCCTGGTTGGTATGTATTTGGGGCATTAGCCGATACGGAGTACAAGCATTGGGAAGGTCACGCTTGGGGTTATATCTTACTTCCAATGAGTGAATCATGGTGCGAGTCTCGAAATATCGATTTAAACACATGTTTTGTTGAAGCATCTGTTGACGTCGTCAATAATAAATGGTTATTGCATACACCAAATGCCTATATTTCTTGGATTGAAGAGCCCGATGCTACCGGTACACTTCTCAGCAATTATTATTCTCCTGGGAAGTATTCAAGCAACGGTCTTGACCGATCGCCGCCTCTTTATTCGACTGCCGGTATTGTCGATACAGCGGGTGGACAATTCCAAGTCAAGGTATTTCCAGAAGTAGGACTTCAGGATATTTGGTGATCTGAATGCGAATTATTATTGGTGGTGCAGGACGGGTTGGGACCGAAATGGCTCGTGCCTTACGGGCTGAGGACATGGATGTCGTTCTGGTAGATTCGGATTCTCGGGCTGTCAAAAATGCGCAGACCCTCGATGTTCTCGTGATTCATGGAGACTTAACGACTCGAGAAAAACTGTATGAAGCTGGAATTGGCGAAGCCGAAGTGTTTGTCGCAGCTACAAATTCTGATGAACGTAATCTTTTGGCTTGTGCCCTTGCTCACCATGCACACAATGAACAAAGTGGCCCAAAAGCGAAACCACTTTTGTCCATCTGCCGTGTTCGAAATATGAATTATGTTCGTGAACAAGATGAAGGTAAACTTCAGGAATGGGCAAAGGTCCATCACGTCGTTAACCCACTTGAAGGTGCTATTCGCCGGCTTCATTCCGGCTTGCGTTCAGCGGCTATTGAAGAAGTAATTCCATTTGGCCATGATGCGTTTATCATCGAATTGGATGTCACCAGTAAGGCCACTCAAGTCGTGTTCCAAAGCCTTCGTGATGCGAGCACAAAAATCGAAGGTGGAATGCCATTGATTGTTGGTTTGAAGCGAGATAGCGAAAAGAGTTTGGTACCTGACGGTGACTTCATGCTCATGCCAAACGACCGTATTGCGGTTGCTACAACTGGTCTTTCAAGTTTTAATCGTATTCTGAGCATCTTTGGACACGAAGCAACTGATTTCCCAACCCAACCACGAGTGGCAGTTATCGGTGCTAACAAAATTGGTCAACGTATTGCCGACGATTGGTTGAAAGCAGGAGCTTCAGTAACGGTTATCGAACGAGATTTACAAGTTGCCAATACCCTCTCCGGTACCGAGATTGGATCAAACCCTTTACTGGAAGTGATTCATGGTGACCATTTAGATCGTGATATTCTGACCGAGATTGGAATTTCAGAACATCACATTGCTATTGCTGCCCTTGAAGATGATTTAGCCAGCATTGCTGCTGCTTTACTTGCCAGTGATATGGGTGTGCAACGCACAGGTTTACTTCTGTATGATGCAGACTTAGTGAAGGTAACGCAGAGAATGGGTATTACGTTTGCAGTCGACCGCAAACGAGTGGCTGTAGACAATATGTTGGCACAGATCCATACTAAAACTGCAGGTGGTTATGCAATCTTATCGAATATCCCAAATATTATTGGAGTCAGTATGCCGGTTTCAGCAGATGCTAAATTTGCTGGAAAGCGGATTCTTGAGGCATCGTTCCCTGATTGGATGCGAATTGCCTTTATTCAACGTCGAAACACGAACGGTACTTGGGAATCATTACGACCTTCTCCGGACAAAACTTTGCTTGAAGATGACCGTTTGATCATTTTTTGCAGTCCTGAGAGAGTTGTAGAACTCGAAAAGCGGTTCAAGGTGTGAATAGAATATGCGTTTCGATGTATTGTCTCTCATCCTCGGTTGGACGCTTATTGCGCTCACTGTCCCACTTGTCCTTTGTGGATTGATTACATGGTGGCTTGATGATCTTGAAATGGCCCTTTACGCTTTTGTTGTGCCTGCAATCATTTCACCAACCCTCGGCATAGTGATGCTGAGTGTTTGGACACGTACTGATACCTCTGAACGTTTACGAGACCGTGAAGCGTTTGCAGCAGTTGCATTGGTTTGGCCAATTGCAGTGTTCATAGGCTCACTGCCCTTCTGGCTTGGTGGTGTGTTTGTTGGACCGTTCACTCCAGACGCTTCAATGATTGATATGGCTCGAGGCGCAGTGAATTCATGGTTTGAATCGATGTCCGGTTTTACGACGACCGGTGCAACGGTAATTTCGTATGAAATGAGCCCAAATTGTGTGCGTGGTGTGACTGCCGATTGTATTAATTCACAACCTCGTGGATTACTAATTTGGCGTTCGCTGACCCAATGGTTTGGTGGAATGGGTATCATTATGCTTGGAATGATGCTCCTTTCTCGAGTTATTGGTGGTGGAATGGCTCTTGCCCGTGCAGAATTAACTGGCCCTTCACTCTCACGGTTGCGCCCGAAGTTGAAGCAAACTGCGTT
>JAPKCL010000121.1 GCA_028822955.1 Candidatus Poseidoniaceae archaeon | reverse complement strand
TCGACCTCCGGAATTACTCACTCGTGACGTGGTTGCAAAAGCAATCAATTCAGAAGTCAAGGCAGGACGAGGCTCGCCTCATGGTGGCGTATTCTTGGACATCTCCTACCGAGGTGAGGAAGCGATTCTGAAGAAGTTACCATCGATGCACCATCAATTCAAAGAATTAGCAGGCGTCGATATTGCCAATGAGCCAATGGAAGTTGGTCCAACTGCCCATTATGTGATGGGTGGCGTTCGAGTCAATGCTGAAACTCAAGAAAGCAACATACCTGGGTTGTATGCGTGTGGAGAAGTCGCTTCAGGATTACATGGTGCAAATCGTCTTGGTGGAAATTCCTTGTCAGACCTCATTACCTTTGGAAAGCGAGCAGGAGAATTTGCTTCAAAGCGAGCAAAGGACCTTGCACAACCAAGTATCGATGATGCTCAAGTTCGTTCTGCTATCGAAGTGATGTTAGCACCTCTTCAAAGAGAGGAGGGTGAAAACCCTGGGCTCATCTATGATGAAATGCGTGACATGATGCAGGAAAAGGTCGGTATTATCCGAACAAAAGCGGAGATGCAAGAAGCCATAGAGGACTTGAAAGCATTCGATGAACGTCAAGAAGCCTGTTTCCCTGGTACTTCTCGCAAATACAATTCGGGATGGCACCAAGCATTGGACCTCAAAAACATGATCGATGTCTCAACTGCTGCAACACTTGCTGCCCTTACTCGAGAAGAGAGCAGAGGCGGACATACCCGTGATGATTTCCCTGGCGAACTTGAAGAATGGGGAAATCTTCTAAACATCATTTACATGGAAGGTGGCGAAATTAAAGTACGTCAAGAACCTCTCGAAGAGATGCGTTCTGATCTCAAAGATGTAATTGGTGAAGTAAAGGCAATGATTGCTGAACGTGCAGCAGAACAAGCAGGAGGCGGTCAGTAATGTCACTCAAAGGTAAGACACAAGATTTCAAAATACTTCGCGGTGAAGGCGATGAAGCTGCTCTTGAAGAATTCAGCATTGAATTAGATGAAGGCATGGTTGTCCTCGATTGTGTCCATCGTATTCAGCACGAACAACAACCGGATTTGGCCGTTCGGTGGAATTGTAAAGCAGGAAAGTGCGGTTCCTGTTCTGCGGAAATTAACGGCCGGCCGCGTTTGATGTGCATGACGCGGATGAGCGATGTTGTCGCGGAAACTCCGGAAGGTCAAGCTATTGAAATCCGTCCAATGAAGGCATTCCCACACGTCAAAGACCTCGTGACTGATGTATCTTGGAACTATGAGATGGCTCAAAAAATCAAACCGATTAACGGTCCTGAAGAAATGAATTGGGAGTTCAATCAAATGGAAGCAGACAGAGTGCAACAATTCCGTGAATGTATTGAATGCTTTTTGTGCGTGAATACATGCCACGTACTCCGAGACCACGCCTTATTCAACGAATTTGCAGGACCTCGGAATTTAGTTCGTCTCGCCCAATATGAAATGCATCCAATGGATACTGAGGACCGAATTCCTGAGATTAAAAAGGACTTTGGAATTGAATATTGTAACATTACTCGATGTTGTACTGAGGTTTGTCCTGCTGGAATTCAAATCACCGACGATGCAATTATCCAACTAAAAGAACGAGTCGTTGACCGTTACTACGACCCTTTGCAGCGAATTTGGCGAACCCTTACTCGGCAAAAAGTACGTTACTGAGGCGATTCTTTGCCGCTGGCAACTAAGAAAGTACGCCAAGTTTCGGCACTTTTTTTCGGTATAGCCTTCGTTTCGGTCGGTCTACAACATTTTACTAATACTCGCTTTTTCATTCCGATCGTTCCCGAAATCCTTGGTGTACCTGAATTTTGGGTTTATCTCAGTGGACTGGTTGAAGTGATACTTGGTATCGGTATGATTGCCCCTGTATCTCGAAGAAGAGCCGCTTTCTCAACTGCAATATTTCTTGTAATGGTCTATTGGGCGAATTTGAATATGTGGATTCATGATATCTCTATAGGAGATACTAATTTTACTACATCCGGACACATTATTCGTGCCTCAGCCCAAATCGTAATGATATGGCTTTCACTGTGGATTGCAGAATGGCCTGTGAAGAAAGAAATGTGAGGCTTCAAATCCCTCCGAAGAAGGAAGTGAAGCGGTGACCCTTTCGGGAACAAATTTGAAACTTCAAATTTGAATAAACGGACAATCAAGTTGTTATGGAATCAAAGGTGTTCGATTCCAGACTTCTTGACGTTTGCCTTCTTGATCTTATCAGGAAGCCAAGCTGGTCCATTGGCTGGCTTTGGAACCATGCTAATGCTACCGGAGAAAACGTGGACACGCTTGGTGCCACGCTCTCGTAGGCGTATGTTCGTATGTCCGCGGGTTGCTGCCTTGAGGGCCGCACCACGGGGTTGTTTGCTAGCAAAAACCTGGCTCGTATCTTTTCCGTTCTCCATGAGAACAAAGTATTTTTTATCAGACATTTTGGATTACCTCCGATACTTGACACCCCCGCCAAGTATATAGTATTTGCTCAATTTAAACGCCCTACTGCGCCCTATAAGGCCCGCAGTGTCCCTTTCCAAAACGCTTTTTTGGGGTTCAAGCCGCAGTCTATCGATTAGAAATCGTAAGATACTTGTCGTTAAAAAACCAGTCTTACAACTCAGCGCCAGCGAGTGTCTTGGTATCAACGATTCCAGGGATTTGTCGGATTGATTCGACAACGGATTGAGCAATGATCGTAAGGCTATCTGCAACCAGTTTTACAATAAGGTCATGATCGCCAAAAAGAAGGGTTGCATCGTCCACAAAGGGCATATCTTTGACAGCGAGGTAAACTTCATGCTCCTTTCCGGGTGCAACATTAATCAAAACATATCCTATTGCCATAGCACTCGTACTGACCAAGTGCTCAAAGCACATCAACCCTTCTCTATCAAACACCTTCAGTTGAAAGTAATTCGATTTGTTCATAGGTAAATTCGACCCATTGCTCATGTGTCCATCCATCAGGCATTTCACCTTCGAGCCAAATACGGTATTGTTCTTGAGTCCAACCAGATGGAATTTTTAGTTCCGAGAGAGGTTTATCTAATTCATTTGAAATGAAATCCTCTTCGGTTTGTTGTTCTGAATCCCAATGTGAAGTTTCTGTCTCTTTTGGCGCCCTCATGATTAGACCAATCCCAAGTGCGAGCATGAGAAGAACAATTCCAATAATCAATGGAAGAAGTGGGAAAGGTGATCCTTGAACAGCCTCCTCCCCAGCATCTGTTTGTTGGCATGAGTCACAAACCACTTCCGGGAGTAACGTAAACCGAAGAACCGAGGCATTTGACTGTAACCATGAATCAATGCATGTCACTTCGACATCTAAGGTTGCATTACTCAATGTACCTGTTGTAGGGTATTGAAACTCCAAGACCGCCGATGTAAGGTTAATTGGTTGAAGAATAATTTGTAACTGAGCCAATTGTGATTGATTATTGGAGATTATGGCTGAACAGGATACATCATCTACCCCATCAGCATCTGAGACCGTCCCTGCAAACGATAACAGTTCTCCAGCGGTCATATTCTGGTTCGATTCGAGCGTTGTTTGCGGTGATGCATGGTAAAAGTCAAGCGGAATATCTAACGATTTAGATAATCCATCAACGTCTCGAACTGTGATCGATATTTGTCCTTCACCATCAATGAAAGTCCCATCCAATCTCAACCGGAATTGGTGAAGTTGTTCATGCATACCCAGAGATGAGGCCCCTGGTGAGCAATTTTGGAACATGGAATTTGAACTGTCGATTTCACCAAGTGAAGGAGCCAATACTGACCAACCAAGTTGATTCAATGTAGTTTGCATCGATTTAAGTGGGCGTTCACTCTGAATTCGGACGACTAAGTATCCAGTATTCCCAAAACGTAAGGAATCAAGTGAACCTTGTTCATTACAGATATGTGATGAAACGAATACTGGCGTGGTTAAGAGAAGGGGCAAATGGTACTGTTGACTGAAAACTGCAGCGTGTTGGCCGGTCATATCTAATTGGAGTTCAAGTTCACCACTTTCCAGAGCTGAAGGTATGAGTGGCAATTCAATCAGTACTGAAGAACTGATGTTCGACACACTGACAGGAATCGTCAAGGAACCTGCACCTGGCCATTCCACGAGTAAATCGCCAGTTGCAGAAGATGAGGGATCATCCGAATCTGTAATAGTAATACGAGCAAATTCATTCCCTCCACCACGAACGCTATCGAGGGTATTCCCCTCCCCATCGACAATTTCAATGACCGCAAGAGGAGAACGATCATCCATGGAAAGAGTTCTAGAATTGAGTAAATCACCATCACTATCTCGGATTTCAAAAATGACATCGTCAAGTGATTCACTCACATTTTGTGTATAGAAACCAATGTAGCAATGGTGATTAAAATCAAATCGTGGCTCGTAACTAAGATTGGAAATTTGTCCTTTAGAAACGATTAAGTTCGGTTGTTGATTCAAAATTTCGTGGTCGTTATCTAAAACACATATCGTGAAATTCGAGGGTTCACCTCGGAACAAACCTTGCGATGGAAATGAGGAGAGTTGATTTGCACCTGACCAAGATGAAGAATCAATTCCAGAAAAATGTGGACCGAACCATTGGGCTGGTGCATCGAGAATCATACCAATATCAGTCTTCATTAATTGCCCAGTTTGTTGGCTTTCATCGAATGCTGTTGCTCGTAAAACTAAGTATCCAAGTGGCATAGAAGTCGGTAAGGAAATCGAAACTCC
>JAPKCL010000120.1 GCA_028822955.1 Candidatus Poseidoniaceae archaeon | reverse complement strand
CCCACATGGTTCCTTCAATACCATGGATCAGATGCCGCAAGTCAATTTCGACTGGCAGCAATATGAATATTGCATTCACTCCCCAGCACGTGAGTAACATCATTTGGTGAAACACTACGTTTTGGCGCCACATAATTTCATTTTTACTACCAAGCCACGCTGCTGCAGGGTAATACAAGTACAAAGTGAGGTACGGGATAATCATCCATGCTAGAAATGGAATGTCGATATCGAGTTGAAGGGTCGGGTCAAAGGCAGCCCAATCTCGAACTGATGCAAATCGATTGATGAGGGTGTATGGGATTGCAGCAAATAGCCCCATTGCAATCAGAATCGCATAGGTAATTCTTCGACCACCGAACATCTCCCGTCTCTTCCAATGAGACCGCCAAATCATCCATGGGCGAGTACCCCATTTTAGGAACATGATTTCACCAATTCCGTTGAAGGTGTAATACTTTTGCCGGTGCAAGAGCGTTGGTGGCCATTCTGTTGCCAACTCAACGTGACGAACCGCAATGGGGGCAGGCCTTCCAATCAGGCATCATTGCGGCTTGACATTGTTGGCAGACCGCTGCAACCGGAGGTGCTGATGGTGTTACTGAATCTGTTCCATCAATGGCCTTCTGTGCAGTTTGCTGACGAAGGAATTCTTGCATAACTTCAGGAGTTAATGCGCCTTGTTGTGCTGCCATTTCCATCATTTTCGTTTGAACATCATTTTGCTTATCCATGCGTTGGTCTTGATGCTCTTGGCTTTGTTGGATTCGGTCACGCTTTCTTGCCTGTACCTGTTCAAACAATTCCATTGCCTGTGTCGTTTTGTGTGAGGATTCTTTCATGCGAAGGTCCGATTGACCTTGGTCACGCTTGAGTTCTGCCTCCCACACAGATTCCTGTTTACGGAGTTCAAGCAGTTCACTTTCTGCTTGTACGGTGACTTCTCCTCGTTTCTTAGCACGTTCAACATTCACTTCACATTCAATTCTTCGCAATGTTGCAGCCTCTCGTATCGCGATACGTTCCATTAAGGCATCTGCATTTGCACCTTCAGTTTGTGTTGCAGAGTCAAGGTCGGCTTTGAGTCGAGCAAGCTTTTCCTGGTCTGTTTTACTGGTCGAAATAAAGGCACGTAAGAACGTGAAGCCAAGTGTCGAGAGCGTTTGACGCATTTCAACTTCAGCATGCATTTCAAGATGCTCTTGGAATTCTGAACTACGCAACTCTTCAGCACCGGAGCATTTTGCCATTGCAGGTACAATGCATCGTGTTGTGACCTCATGGCCAAGGAAGCCAATGAGTCCAGCTCGGTCAAGAAGCGGCGCGTGATTCGCAAAAATATTGAGCAACTTTGGAATGTCTTCTTTTCGTAATTGTATTCGAAGGTTCATGTGACCTGTTGCTTCTGAACCATCGGAGAGGCTAGTTGCAAAAGGAATCCACAAATCAAGTGGTCCAGTCATTGCAAACAGCATTCGTCGGTCGGTTGCAGTTGCACCAATCATTTCAGCAATGTGGCGGCCGAGACCTCCTCCAATGCTACTCACAACTTTTTCAGAAATAATATCGCCAATTCGACCATCAATAATGAAGGCGCATGCCTCATTTGGTTTCAACACAACTTGTTGTGATTTCCAAGTTTGAATATCATTACCATCGACCAGTCGTGCTACGATATTCGGATTGCTTCGCCATTTAAAATTCGTCGTCATTTTCACACCTTCTTTTTCTGTCGTAGTCCATCAAGCACAGTTGATCTTGCACTGAAATAGCCACGGGAACTCGTAATCATCTGTTCACATTTACGGATTAAGGACTTCACTTCATTATCTGTTTCATCCGAAGCAAATGCGTGTTCAACACTGTTTGAAATATTCACAGCTTTCGTCATCATCTCAATAACATCATGGTCATGTTTGATGAGTTTTTTAAGAACCGATACGGATGCAGAGCGTTGTCCTGAGAAAAAGGCATGTGTCATTCCCGTGGGGGATTTGTCAATGTCCTCAATCAAGAGGTCGATTGTATTGCAGCATGCTTTTGCGGCTTTGGCAATATCAATTTTCTTTTCTCGAAAGCCATTGTCGTGGACATTCAGGATGTGGTTACGTGCACGTGTACCGCACCGCTTAATTTCCTCACGAATCGCAAGGTCAGCATCACGTCTTTTGCCTTTTGTGTACCCTTCATATCCAGAGAGGACCATTTGTATGCCTCGTACATATGGGAGCACATCGAGCGGGGTTCCTACCATGTTGACCATACTGAATTGGTACAGGGCCACTTATTATGCTATCCTTGGGATGCTGTGTTCTCAAAAATTATTCTTCCTCTGAAGTGAGAAAAGTCAATTCCTTCCAGTTCAAGACTCGATCAGCAATCACTTCAGCTTCTTCAGGATCGTGGGTCACATGGATCGCTGCCGTTCGTTTGGATTTCAGAATCTCTCTCGTGTCCTGAGCGATTCTACGGCGTGTGGGGATGTCGAGAGCGGAAAACGGTTCATCGAGTAAAAGAAGTGCTGGTTGATTGAGAAGTGCTCGGACAACTGTGACTCGTTGCGCCTCTCCTCCTGAAAGGGATTCTATTGAACGAGTCGAAAAACCATCGAGTCCAACAAGTCGAAGCTCCTCGGAAATTATCTCCTTCCGTTCTTTTTTTGAAACACGTCCATCAATACCGAGGGAAACATTCCCTTCCACATTGAGGTGTGGGTAAAGAATTGGTCTTTGAAAGACGTAACCAACTGCGTTCTCAGACTTTTGTGTGAATTCAATCTTCCCAACATCAACCGACTCGAGTCCTGCAATCATTCGCAACAGTGTAGACTTCCCACAACCACTTGGGCCGATAATGGCCACAATTTCATCCTCTCTGATATCGAGATTTAAGTTTTCAAAGATGAGTTTCGAGTCAAACGACTTTGCAATTCCCTTCACGCGTACAATTGTTACTGGATGTTCCATCAAAAACCACTCCTATCATCATGCGCTCGGAAACGTTCTGCGAGCATGAATAAGACGAACGTAAGCAGCATCAACATGGTCGCCGCAGCCATCGCAGTCGGATGAATCAGTGGGTCGAAATTCGGTCGACTCATCAATTGGTCAACAACGATGGAAAGTGTGTCCCATGTCCCTGAACGAACCAGTAGCCATGATGCCCCAAACTCGCCCAGTGAAAAGGCCAAGGTCAGAGAACCAGCAACGACCGCTGGTCCTCGTAAGAACATCAGCGTACCATGATACCAAGTCCGTAATGGGGAAAGATTTAGCATACGACATTGTTCAGTAAATACAGGATCGAGCGAATGGTAGGCCGGCAGCATCACTCGTACCACAAACGGAACAGTTAGCAGAACATGCGGATAAACTGGGAGGAGGAACCAACTGAACATTTGTGGGTACCAGCGTAAACCTCCTAAGAGTACACCAAGGCCAACCATCAAAGCAGAAATTGCTAATGGCATCATGCACATCAAATCGAGTATTTTTGAAGTTTTGAACCATCCTGATTGTTCCAGTTGAAAAATTGTTGATGCCATAACCCATCCGAGAGGTAATGCTACGGCAAGGGTACAGACTGCATAAATAATCGAATTCGACATGGCTTCACCCACCCCCATTGTAGAGAAATCACCACCCCAAGCATTCCTCCATCCTTCCAATGTCCAGACATATTCAATTGAACCATTGGTAATCTTACGCATTTGAAAAGAGGAAAGTATTGTTGATGCAAATGGCAAGAGTGTAAACAAAACACCGGCGAAGATAATCATTTTTGCCAACCCGGTTGGAGTACCATGATGTTTCCGAACGCCTTGTTCACTTAGTAATGAGAGGCGTTTTGAATAGCGCTTTTGAAAAACTGCAGTCGCCCAGAGGGTCAAAAGTAAAATCAGGAATTGTATAATGGCAACAGAATAAATTAATTCACTCGATTCGATACGATAACCGACAATACCTGCGGATGAACCTGCCCCTGCCATCAGCGACTCGAGCGTTTGACTCGAGGGAGTTAACCACTTTACCAATGCAAATGAAGTAAATGAAAACAAGAAACTTAGCGCTGCGGCACAGAGTACGGCGGGGCCAATTACCGGAATCCAAAGCGTTTTGATTCTCGAGGTTTTTTTCTTGCCTGCAGGCAGCATCGACAATTGCTCTTCCCAAGCGGGGTCGAGGGAGGATAATGTTGGTTCAACAAACCGAATCATGAGTGATAAGTTGAACCATGCATGCGCGAGAATGAGAGCAATAAAATGACCTGGATGTTGCCAACCCGATAGATCTGCAAACCATCCAATAATACCGGTTTCAAGACGAAGGTCAATACCTATTTTCGTCAGCAATCCACCTTGCCGAATCAGACTCAAGAACCCCATTGCTGCAACAATAGCAGGCGTGACAAAAGGTACCGCAAGAAATGCTCGTAACACTCGGATTCTCTTCCATTGATAGCGGCTCAAACACCATGCAATTGGTAGCCCAATCATGACAGTAAGCAACGATGAAGCGAATGCTTCGAAGAGTGTGAACTGTAATGCTTTACTGGCTCCATTGACATTGTTAAACTCGCCAACTGCTTGCCAAAAAGACCAACCTGTGACGACTTTGAGTCGAATCATAGCATAGGCAAAAGGTAGGAGTGAACCGAGAAGGAATATTCCAACTGCAATACCTCTGAGGGAATTTTGTGTGTGTCTCTGCGATGGTCCCCAAGTACGAGTTTCCGTAGCGTTTGCCACGACACTCATCCTCAATTCATCCGGACAGCAGCCTGCCAAGATGCCAGCCATGTGTCCATGTTTTGTTCAATCGAGTCTTGTGTAATATTTGAACTCAAAATTGCCTGGTCCGCATGATATCTGTAGCCATTTGTCTCGGGTAAATCTGTGCCCTTTTTCACCGAATACATCGAGTTGTAATCGGGCATGTTTACATTGACATCATATGAGGTCAAGAATTCAATGAATTGATT
>JAPKCL010000119.1 GCA_028822955.1 Candidatus Poseidoniaceae archaeon | reverse complement strand
CCAAGCACGGTCGGAGAGACGGATGCCGAGAGTTGGTCACGAAGACGCTCTGGCAGCGTAGTAAGGATTGTGGAGTCAACCACGACAATCCCTACGCTTTTTGTATTGAGTAGTTTTTTGAAAGTAGAGATTGTAGCCTCTTCTCCTTCAGGGTTGTGAAGATTATCTATACCTGCAAGTTGGAATCCAAGAGTGAATTCCGGTGTTCCTACGACTGCGATATCCATACATCTTCACCTCACAAAATATGTGCTTCGAGCACTTCAACAGAGAGTCCAGCAATGCGCCCACGAACGATAAAGCGCAAATCATTCACTTCTTGGACTTTCATGGCCATGTAGTGAACAACGGGTAGTGCTGATACTGGATGAAGGAAACTCATTCGCTTCATGATGGCATATTCTCGTTCCTTGAACCAAGTAACGACGGGGTCAAGGCTGTTCATTTCCTTCGAAGAAGCAAGTGCTGCTTCAAACGCAGGGAAATCAAATCGGCCAGAACTTCGTAACAAATCCATAGCGGCGTCTCTACCACCTGCTGCAATCGAAGAGAAAGCACGGAGAGGAACCAAACGACCACCAGGGACAAGCATCGAAATGACGTTTTCCGAAGAAATGCCGACTGCTTCAGCCTCAAGAATGTTCAAGAGGTTGCGATGATCGATTTCAGCGCCAAGGAGTTCTTTCAAGAAACGGACATCTGCTCCTTTACCGGTCATGGAAGACAAGGCTTTCTTGAAATAATGAACATCAAGGGCATCTTCGTAATCTGCAAGTCGAGCATCTTCCGGAACTGCGTTGAGTGCAGGGCCAAAGGATTTACGACGCATCTGAACAACTGCAGAGCGCAAATCATCAGAATTTTCAATTATTTTCAGCCATGGTGTGTTAATGTCATTCAGTTCAGGAAGAATAGAATGAGATACCTTTTCAAGTTCAACATCATTTACAACGGCTCGGAGAACAACCTTAGCATTATAATACTCAAACCGTGAGGTATAGGTTTCGACAATAGCACGGATTTTACCGTTACACATCGAAAGCATCTGCTCGAGTTCATGTTCCAAGTTGTGGGTTAATGCGGCTTCAACCAAATCTCCACCAGTCAATTGCCCTGCATAGAGATCTATCTCTGCACGGTATCCCATCTCGCTAACCGCAACGGTCAGTTGTTCAGGTGATTGGTTAATCAGTTGACGTAGCCTAGAACGGTCCGCAAGCTTCTGCCGACGTGACTTAGCACGGGCAGCAACATAAGGTGTATTTCCAAGCATTACCATCATTTATCCCTCAGTCAAAAAGTATTGAATTAATTTCAGCGAGTTTTCCGCTCCAAGTAGATTCAAGGAGGGTATCAAAGCGCATATCATAGGACACTGAACCATCTGGTGATTCAAGAACAAAGCCACCAAGACCGACGATTGGTTCACCAATCGTGCGCTTGCCAGCAATTTCTGAAAGTGACTTACGGTCAAGTTCGACAGGTCGGATTGTGTAATCATTACCACCAATCTTGTCAGCCTTTGCCATCAAGGTCTTGAGCAAACTTGCTCTTCCTGAAAGTTTCGGGTTTCCAAGTTCGTCGCTGGTCGATTGGAAGGTCTCATCGAGAACCTTTCGTCGAGCAATGAGAATTTCTTTTTGGTTGGCCTGGCGAGCACTGGCTACAACTTCACGAGCAATTTGAATTGCTTCTCGTTCTGTGCGAGCTGATGCTTCCGAGCGAATGGTACCGGCCTTTTCATTGGCTTCGGCAAGAATTGCCTTGGCCTCTGAATTAGCCGCTTTGACCATAGCCGAGGCTTCAGCCTCAGCAGATTTAGCGATATCTTTTGCGAGTGTTTCAAGCGTCATATATATTCCTCTTTGTATTTTTTTTCACTTTACTGGGTTGCCCCAGAATGTTTGACTTCTTCCTCACAGGAAGAGAGGCAAAGCACCGAGAATCACGATTGATTCCGGCAATGCAGTGAAAATAAGTGCAACACCGAATTTGCTACCGTCTTCAGCAAGCATGCCGACAGCTGCGCTGCCAATGGCTGCTTGAGAAAGACCTGCGCCAATGGCTGCAAGTCCTAGGGCAATTCCAGCGCCGATTGCAGAGTATCCAGATCCGTCGGATTGGGTGAGTTCTGCGTCTTCAGCTGCTGCGACCCCTTGAGCAACCATGGTAATGGCTGCCAATAGGATCAATGTTCTTAGGCTCATTTTTAGGGTATTTACGTTCATATTTACTACCTCCGTTTTTTGTCCGTTGGACTATTATTTGCTCTCCACGTATGAATTCTCCACATGGAGATTACGGCCACCGAGCGGTGCAAAAGCACGGCCGGACCCGTCGTAGAACTTGCCCATCCATTCCACAAAGTGGAGACGAGCAGCGTGAATAGTAGGGGAAAGAATTCCCAAAGCGAGGGCAAAGACTTGGATGCCGATGAATAAGACAAAGCAAAGGAGACCGACAAAGATCCCCATAATTTCGCCACTGGTAAATGCGTCCATCATCGGTTCAAAGCCCATAGTGATGGAAACTTCTGCAATTTTGACGCCTGCAACACCAACTGCCATAATTCGCAGATAAGAGAGTGTGTTCGCAAGAAGACCGAATGTTTCGATAGGTCCCATAATGAGGCCGCCTGCCCATCCGAATTTCTCGAAAACTGCCAAACCGATGATGAGGCTGATGATGCCGACGATGAGTAAAACGGTCCAGATTTGGAATTCAAACAAATCATTGTAGCCTGAAACCATGTTTCGGCATTGCATGAAACCGCCAATGAGAATAAGAATCCAAGATCCCTTTTCGAAGAATGCTGCTGCTGCACCGTGCGCCTTGAAGACGTTGATAAGTCCAAGCATGAATCCAATGAAGATGTGAATTGCACCCAAGTAAATTGAGAGAATGACATATTCTTGTAATCCATGGCCTTCAGATGCTCGGTGGAACGGCATATGGAGTCCTCCGAGATTCAAGAGGTCAGCAATTGCCCCAGGAACGTGGATGTTGGCATAGGTCCATTCGTAAAATCCGTTGAAAGGAGAGTTGCTGCCCATTTGACCAGTATTATCCCACACAAAGCCGAAACCTTCAGCGAAGATAATGCCCCAAATGATACACCAGACGCCCATCCATCGGAGAATTGTGATTCCTTTTTGCGCCATTGGGTCAACGGCGAAGGCTTTGCTACCAAGCCATGCGCCCAAGAGTAGCAGAACGATTCCATAGCCCCAATCGCCCAAAATCATTCCATAGATGAACGGGAAAGTCATCATCATGAGCATGGTTGGGTCGAAAGTTCCGTACTTAGGTCGGCCAACTAAATCGACCATCAGTTCAAACGGTTCCGAGGCTGAACCGTTGGTGAATTTGATTGGAGGTTCAACATCATGGTGAGCGTCGTCATGAGTTGGAGTGTTTCGTATACGAGTGAGGGTGATGTCCAATTCCGGCAAATTGATTTTCCCATCACCATCAAGGTCTACTGCAGCCATGAGTTTGCCCATCCCCCATGGAGGAAGGTTGGCGATATCTGCACTTTTCAAAGCAGTTTGAAACTCATAGCCATCAATGAGGCCTGAATCATCCAAATCAATTGACTTGAAGAATTGGAAAATCGATTGGTTGGTCTTACTAAGGTAATTTGCGAGCATAATGAGTTCTTCTAAGTCAACAGACTTTGGCTCATCATGGTGTTCGTGGTGATGTCCACCGACATACTCTTCGATGCTAACGTGAGAAGCGATTTTGGACAAACGGGTTTCAACAAATTTTGCTTGGTCAGTTGGAACCCAACCATCCAAAGCAAATGCTTGGTTGCTCACTGCGACAAGAGTAGGTGCGGTATAGATCGCCATTTCTCGTACAAGATGTTCTTCAGCAGTGACGAGGTTGCGACCATTTCGAAGAGTCCAAGCGTCAAGCGCTTCTTGAGTACTCACGACTTTTGATTCTAAACGGTCAATTTCTGCGAGAAGATTTTTTGCCTTCTCTGCCGGTGATCCTTCACCAGATGGGATTTGAACAGGCTTTGAACCCAACTCTGCCATGCAGATTTGAACTTCAGCGGAATGAGCTGAACGGCATGCAACTGCGATAAGACCGCCTGCAGCATGCAATTCAATCTCGGAGAGTATGTCTGAAAAGATTTCTGGGGCTTTCGAGGTGCTTCGTGCTTCTCCGACAAACACTTCAATGCCTTCAAATCCACCCATCAATTCGAGCGGAAGGTCAAGAGGAGCCAAACGATTGAGAACGTGGTATTGCTCTTGGGAAGTAGCGATTGTGGATTTAGCGTCACGAATAGTATCGATATATGCCAATGCTGCCACGACTTTTTCTTCGAACGAAGCAACCAGTTTCACCGCTTCAGCGTGTGGCACTGGACCGTCTGTATTCGACGCCTGAACTGAAGAGGAAACCGCTTGAACCTTGACTAACAAGTTGCTAATGGCATTTGCTTCGTCGGAATCCATTGAAGCGCCAACGCCAATTCCGTCTTCAAAACGACCGTATTCTTCGATGTGAACGCATGAAAGTTCGCTGCAAAGGCGGAGAATCTCTTCCATCTTACCGACAGGAGCTGCTACTGTAAGACGGGACATCTCAGAAGTAGCAAACATGATATCGCCTCATTGTGAAGTAACGGCGTCAAGAAGGTTCTTGACTGCCTTTTCCTTTCGAGTTGATGCAGATGATTGGATTTTTTCAACAATCAAGGCACCGTCTTTTTGAACGCTATCTGCTTCTTTACCTGCCTTGCTTCGAGCAGCATCGAGAGTTTGCTGAGTTTCATTCACAGATTCTTCAGTAGCACCAGTCAAAAGTGCTGATGCTTCTCTGCGAGCGTCACCACTGGTGGTTTACTTGGGTATGAAAGATGTTCTCCGAAAAATCAAAGAAGCCGAGCAGTCTGCCGAAAAGCGACTCGCTTCTGCCCAAACTGAGTCAAGTAAAATCACTGGTGACGCTCGCAGAGAAGCATCAGCACTTTTGACT
>JAPKCL010000027.1 GCA_028822955.1 Candidatus Poseidoniaceae archaeon | reverse complement strand
CTTTTACGCTGGCTTGGTAAATACTCTGCAAGTCTTGAGAAAGCGTAAAAGGCGTTCCTGCGGTAATAAAAGCCTGCTTGACATGTTCATAGCCAACACACCATCTGTTTCTAAGTCAATCCCTTAATGCATCATCCTGAAGATACAACAAATCGGAAAAAACTCACAACCAAAATTCACAATTACCCATGCTATGCATCATTACCGTGACGGATTGAAACTTGTCAAAGTGACTCGGCGGTTGGCTCTAATTCCGTACGAAATTGTAGAATTAATGAAAGCCAGATGATGAAGAATGATGTACCAATGAGGAAGTTGTATGCCATGATTTGAATGCCGAACCATACTCCAAGGTAAGATAAAGCAATGGCTCCTGCTATTCCAGTCAACCATAGTGGACCATAATGCAATCTCGGATCGATAAAAGAGTAGATGTAATATCCTCCACCATAGAACGCAAAGATGTAGGCAAAGAGTGCATAAAAAGTGCCGAGAACCAGACCAAAGAAAGCAAAAGAAGGGGATAAATCGGGTTGAACAAAAATGATATCGAAAATGAGAAAAACAGCGGCAAAGTTATGCATCATCTGATTCGGAAAATTGAACATTTGGTCATGGTTACGTTTGATTCGCACCTCTCCTGGCAAAATGATGTAACGGACGATTGTTGCTGTAAGTAAAGAGGCTCCGAGAGCTGCTGAAAAAACCACAACGAGAATGGCGTTCAACCATGAAGGCGTTTGATTTCCATTCATGACATTAACAGAAAGGATTCCAGCGATGAGAAAATAAACGATATTCAAGAGTAAGGTCCAACTGCTAAAAGTGACAAATTTCCCAAACCCTATTGGATGGAGAGTTGTTTCTTTCCGTTCATCATGAAGCAGAACAATCATGACTCCGCGCCCTGATTTAAACATGTGAAATACCGCTACTGCTCCGGCAAGAAAGCAAGTAAAGCGCCATACAATTAGAAACTCCAAGGAAGCCCATGATGAGTGAAAGGTTGCTGCACTGCTCTCAACAAGAGAATATATATCCCAGTAAATAAAAGCGAAAGTACACAAAAGGAATTGACATATTAGTGTGGAAAGAGTCAACCGAGTTGAGTCTTTTTCACCGTATTTTAGAAGCCCCCCCATATAACGAACTCTTGTAGTTTCTTTCAAAACTGTTTGTACGCGGTTATCGAACATAAAGGGCCTGTGACAATCTCTTCATGAACAAGGACACAGGCTAGATTCTTGCTTGTGGGGTTGAAGCGAAGAAGTGGGAAGAACAAAACATCATCACTCAATATGGGGGTGGAGTTCTTGAAGGGAGGGCTCTTGGAATGACTGATACCATGTCTGAACCTCAAAAGAAAAGTTCTTTTTTCCGAATGTGGGTAATGAGGCAATATTGGCGAATGCAACAATCACAAGCTGTGGTTAGTCTGTTGCTTTGGGGAACTACAATCACACTTTTGGTATGGCCAATGATTTCTTGGAGATTTACATCGAGATGTGAATCAGGAGTGTGTTTTTCAGATGATTTTGCAGGTATTCCGAGCACCTACCTTGGACTTGCAGCAATTTTCTTCTCGGTGATGTTTGCCGTTTTGGCCATAGGCTTTCTTTACGACCAGGTATTTTCGCTCTGGACCGAATGGAGGAACGTCGATATGGAACGTAATCCCTTTGCAACCTATGCACTTGCCCCAATATGGGTCATGTCTGTCGCTCTACAAGCTGAAATTCTGAAGCGAACCTCTCCCGAAGATGAGAACATCGTTGAACAAGCAGATTGGTACCTTAAGTGGTGTGAAGCATACACTGAAGGCGAAATGTTTGCCCGAGCAGTGCAAAGATGGGACAAGGACCTCGGAGAAACTCCAACCTTTTGGTTTACTTCAGAAGATGCAATGCAACGAGCACGCGATACAACAATTACCGACGATGCTTGAATTGAACGCCGTTCACCCTTTGTTCACGAACTCATTTCGATGGCATCGATGGTAATGATGTTTCAATACCGACCTGAATAGATTGTTATTGGCTAAAACCCAATTTATGCATGAGCATTTTTTGTTTTCTTCGCAACCGTTGAAAGAAACTTCCTGTGATGTGCTTCTTCCATTCGATAGGAACTGCACTTCGGCTTTTTTCAAGGTCTTTCGTTTCCAACCAGACACTATAATCCAAGTAAATATTTTCACGCCCACTGACGCAAACGGCATGCAGTGGAACATGGATATCACTAAACGAATCTAAAGATGGAATATGGGATGATTCAATCAAATCTTCACGAATGAAAAAGGCATCATGGTGTCGAGCAGTCGTGTAGCATCCAGCATACACCAACGCATACCCGTGGTTTTGAGCCATTAAACTCAGTGCTTTGAGCGAAGAACCCATTACACGGTCCATACGCCATATCTCATTCGTGTCATTTGGAAAAGCCATCATTGCATCGATCGGAAAATTAGGATTGAATTCCACGCTGAAGAAACTTGGGCGGTATTTTTCCAACAGAGCATCGGTTACCCAAATATCTGTTGAGTCCAAATCGATGGAGATATATCCCGGTTCACTCGGAACATCATACTGTTGGAAAAGTTCACAAATATTGTCACTGGTGATGAAATGCTTGTACAAATTTATGGCAGGACTATGGCAGTTACCATCCAAAAGGAGATGGTCCCATTTCCGCTCATGTACCAAATATTTGGTGTTTGGGAGGCAATAATCCCAAGTGGTTGAATCGTAACCAAACTCAATGCAATATTTGTTTTTGATTTCAATATGCTCGCAAATGAAATCGATTACACCGTCTTGCATACCTTGAGAGGAATGTTGTACTTCATGTTCTGAAATCTTCGAAATCCAATTTTCACCCGGCATAGACATCACTCCTATTGTAAAGGTGGATGGTTCAAGAAATAGATGTTCGTGTTATACGACCCTGCCGGATATGCAATACTCAATCATCGATAAGGTGAATTCATGTTCATTGATTAGCATTCATGCTTGAAGCAAGCGTTATGTTCGAAATCCTTCGAGCTGTTCTAATTCGACAATTCGTTCCAAAGTCGAGGGTTGGAACGTTGATTTAATTTGCTTGTCATTTTGCCCTTCAAACACATTGCTCGCATTCAAAGAAGTTACTTGGGTACCAGGAATGACATCAAAGTGAAGACTCTCTTGAGCCACTTGAGAAATAGGAATGCCGTGCTCGATAGCGAGGTAAGTCAGCCAAAGGTCATCGTTTCGAGGACAAGTTTCTCGAAACCCTTGCCCAACATCACGCATGAGTTGAAGGAATGCTGGTGGAAAAAGGACACCTGATACACAGGTTGCAAAATTAAGGTTACTGGGTTTCCCCAATCCTGGCGGCCATGAATCGTATGGAGTCAAACTCATCCCATCGTCTGCAGCAACCATTCGGTGGGCTCGATAAGCGTGAATACTTACCGAATCAGAGGCAAAGCACGTGCTGAGTCGTTCAAGCCACCAGCGAGGGTAGAGAATGTCATCATCAGCGACAACATGAGGAACTGAAAATGAAGGAGCATTGACGATCCAAGGTTGGATTTTAGTGTGGGGGCCAAGGTTTTCGGAGAGATGAATTTCGAGGCCTCTTCGTTGCAGACGTTGTAGTGTTTTCAGTGGATGAAGTACATGTTCTTCAACATCCAAATGAAGCATTAATCGTGACGGTTTGAGAGTACCTTGAGAAATACTTTCGATTGCCAAGAATACATTTTTGAGACGATGCCCATGAGTTGTCAATGAAACGGTTGGGCCATCTGCCCCTGTAATCGAAGCGCTCGAATACCGATTACGAAGGCGAAGACGGAAAATCGAGAGATGGATTGGAATGTTACGAACTGTGTTTACAGCAAAAGCCAGTGGATTAATTCGAGCCATTTTCCCACCGTAAAATCAAATCCAATGATTGTGCCCTTGGACAAAGTCATCTCTGCTGTGATTCATGCTAAGGGTTTGGCTTTGATGTACACTTCGGTTTGTAATCGAAGAGAATAAAGTTTCAGGAATAATAAAAAACATAATTCTTCAATGGGTTGCCTTATTTGGTTGGGCATGAAGGCAACATCATGCCTGTGACGCTCTCTTCGGTTGATTTCCCGAAGAAGCCGGGGGTGTATTTATTCAAGTCCGAAAAGGGCAAAGTACTGTATGTTGGTAAAGCAACACGCCTCAACGAACGTATTCGTTCCTATTTTGCTACAAACCCTGACCGTCAAATGATACCTGAATTAGTTCGTAAATCGGACAGCATCGAATGTATGGTTACGCCGTCTCCAGGAGAGGCTTTAATCCTTGAACGTGAACTTATTCGTCAACATAAACCACGATATAATTCAATGCTTAAGGACGATAAATCCTATCCGTTTTTAGTACTGACCAGTGAAGAGTTTCCTCGAATCATGTATACTCGCCATCCACCCGTAGGAAGTTCGCGTTGGGGACCGTTTCCAAATGCCGGTGCTGCCAAACAAGTGATGCAGTTACTTCGGCGGCAATTTGGAATACGGGATTGTAAAGAATTACTCCCTCAAGGTTGTCTTTCGATGCACATCGGATTATGCTCTGGACCTTGCATATCTGGTGAAGGGTACGCACAAAGTGTGGATGCTGCAAAACGTATCTTGAACGGTGATGCAGTTGAGTTACTCGAAGAATTCGCCTTACAAATGGATGCTGCATCTCATGAAATGCAATTTGAGAAGGCTGCTCAAAGCAGAGATATGATTCGAGCCATACGAGTGACGACAAGCCAGCATGTCGTGTCAAGTAAAGTGTATCGGGATTGTGATGCGCTCGGAATCGCAATACAAGGTGACCTTGCTGCTATCGTCGTGATTCATGCCAATAATGGGATCGTTCAGGGCCAAGAAGTATGGCCGATGCTGCACAGAGGGAACCAAAGTGATACCGTGTCGATGTTTGTCTCCGAGCATTATGCGAACCGTGCCCCTCCTCGACTCTTACTTACCCCTGAATTACTTGATGATGGCACTGAGGAATGGCTCACATCACGTAGAGGCTCAAAGGTCGAAGTTCGAACACCTGTTCGAGGTGATTTAGTGACGTTGCAAACCCTTGCACAACAAAATGCTGAAATTCAGATTGTCCGATTAGTCAATCGAACAAGTGGTTCGCTCGAGCAAAGAGCTGCTGATGATGGAGCAACTGTTCTTGGCATGGAGCAACTCGATCATATTGTCTGTTTTGACATGGCACAGTTACTTGGCGATGAGCGAGTTGGTGCCAGTGTCACACTACGAAACGGACGCCCAACAAAAAAGGAATATCGCAAATATACGGTCAAAGGTGATGCTATGGACGACTTACGAATGATGCGTGAAGTCGTTGAACGTTGGTTAAAGCGACAGGATGAATGGCCTGACCTGGTCCTTATTGATGGTGGAGAAACTCATCTCTCTACGATTTCTAAGTTACTTGAAGAACACGGTCTTGAAGACCGTTTTGAACTTGCAGCTTTGGCAAAACGAGAGGAGACGATTTATCGGAATGGGGTGCCAGAAATCATTCTGGACCGGAAAGGGAGAGTCATGGTACATGCTCGAGATGAAGCACACCGATTCGTCAATACCTTTCACCGAAAAAGACGGAGTCGAAGCCGCCTTCATGACCCCTTGCTCGAAGTTGAAGGGCTCGGTGCAAAAAAGATGCAGAACCTTCTGCGACATTTTGGTGGCCGCCAAGGCATTGCACATGCATCACTTCAAGATTTGAAGACAGTACCTGGTATCGGTCCATCATTAGCACAGCGAATACATGATTCAATGCAACAATAATCAGTCGAATAAATCATCTTCACGCATCATTCCGACGTGTTGAACTGCACTAATGCCGAAAGGCGAAACGGGTGGAAGTGGTGGAAGTTCGTCTTCTGTAGCGTACTTGAGCGTCTCCATCTCTCCATGAATGCCTTTACTGTGGAAACCAGATAAATCAGCAAATTCATTTGGATTGATACTCACTTTGTCAACAGCCCGGGCCTTTGAATAATTGCGTCTTGCTCGTTTCTTGGCTCTTTTCTTCTTCAATCGTCGAATACCAAGAAGCGATAAAATGATAATGATAACAATGTATTTCCCAAGAATAACGAAGAAGAAGTACCAAGTGATTTGAAAACGGAAGGAAATCGTGTCCTCAAAACCACCGTAAGGTACATCGTAAGTGATTTCTTGTCGCCCGTCAACATCTCTCTCTTCAATAAGTCCTGATGTAGATTCTAAATCAATGAGTCTGATTCCTTTCGGAAGATGTATGGTAATTGGACCATTCAGCGCAATTCCAAATTCTTCATTGATGTAACTGTCGCCCGAAAATGGGAACGAATACGGGGCCATTGAATCATCAGTCGAAGGTGATGTGATTCCGGACAATGAGACGACACTGTTGACAAGTACGCCGCTAAAAGATTGGAGCAGAGCACCCATTGGCCAAAGTATAGTTTGACGAAGAGCATTAGTCGTAAGAGATAATTCCGTCGTATCAAACTCACCTGAAAGCATTTTTCCAATATCACCATCAACCGCTAATTTGAACTTCACGTTAGGTACTTTCATACTAAGCGAAATACCCTTCTGATCGGATACAATCAGACCCGGTGCACCAATGCCGTCTAAACTGAATTGAATTTCGAAAGCATCTAAGTCAATCGTTTTGAATTTAGTATCTTCAGTTACAATCAGATGTTCAATCGATTGATGAATATAGGCAGTGAGCACAACTCCAATCCGTTGAACAAAATCTCTCAGGCCTTGACTCGAAAGAGTAAATGTGATGTTTTCACTGCAAATTGCAAGGTCGAGGGGAGCCGCCGGGTCTAATTCACATAGGAATGCAAGTTCCATAGTTCGGCTAAACGGTGCATCAAGACGACTCGAAAGGTCAATTCCAAGTCGAAGTAAATCCGATGGGATTGCAGCCATCGATACACTGTGCTCATCAAATGATGGTATTTTATCATCGGGAATTCCAATTCGGTGCATTGCAATCGAGGCGTCTATCCCAAATTCAAAGGCTACTGAACGGTCCCATTCATTGAACTTGAAAGACATTGCATCCATTTTCACATCGCTTGTTACACAGGTCGATTGATTGGATAGACAAACAACATCGCCATCATCGTTTTTAATCACATGGCGCCAATCATATACGTTGGTTCCTGCAAAAGAGAGATTCATTTCATCTGACCCGTAAAGAGAATCTTTCAAAATAATTCGGTCGGAGTTCTCTTTGGTTTGAATCCAGGTAGGAAGTATGATTTCCAGTGTCAACTCGCTTGCAGGGAGATTACTTGGGATAATTCCCGAGAGGAAACTGCTTGGAAGTGATGTCTCTACCTCAAGTCCTGCATCCATTACCCGGCGGAAGTCTTCTGTTTCAAGGACGCCAAGAATTTCTTCCACCGTCGCTTGTTCGTTATTTTCTTTCAAGATGTCCAACAATTTCATTGAAAAAGGCTGACTGGATGTTTGAAGATACACTGGATTCTCATATGACATAGCACTTGGTCCGTTCAAACAATAGTTGAGTGGATTCGTTGGAGCAATAAGTTCAGTACAACCACTCGTGCCACGATGGGTAAAATTAAGCCCGCCTGCAGGACCTGAAATACCTTCAGCAACAGAATCCGAGACCCATGTCATTTCGTTCATAACAATAGTATCCATACCTGCTACCGCAGACGATACTCCGTCTGCAATCGTATCGACTGGGAATTGACTCGTGATGTTTGAAAGGTTGACAATTCCGTTTTGATAAGCGAGTCGAATTCCGTCGGACGTGACTTGATTCAACGTTGCGCGTTCAGCTACACTCATCAGCGAAATACCCCAATCCGTCATCGTGGCTTCGTCAAGATAATGTAATGCTACAACAAAACTAAGCGTTACTGCTGATTCATCCCTTAAGTCGAGTTGTACCTGAAAGTCAAGTGCTTTTTCAGTGGTAGGGATGGCCACGGTTGTAGTATCACTACTGTTCCTATACATCATTTCGACTTCGATCGGAAGGGCGAGGCTACCTTCGTTTTCACCTGCACCCCGATGGTCGATTTCCCACTCGCCAGCAAAATAAGCGGATGGCGGACCAGAACGAGCCGCACGGGTTCCATTTGAATCGACACTCTTGATGGTTGCATAGTCCGGAGGATTGAACGAGTAGGATGATTTGTGTCCAGGTAAACCAACGAGATCAAACATTGTTGTGACTTCTGCACCCATGAGCAAAAGTCCTTGATAGGCCCTTTCGAGGTCGAGTGCGGAATTCGAAACTAAATTGAAAGAATCAGGGTCAATACTGATATCCATAACACTCCTCAAACAAATCGGAGGTTCAAAGGCATTATTCTCCAAAGCACCTTCATCGAATGCATCAGCTAAAGGGTCAATTGAGCAATCGATGGTGGAACCTGCAGAGTTCGTGAACGTGCTCACATAGCCAGTCGACGGCTGCGCTTCACCAAAGCCAGATTCAACGGATTCTTTTATCGATTTATCAATTTCGATGATTAATTTATCTTGAACTCTGACACCTGGCACAATCTCTGTATCAAATTGATCGCGAATCAAATCAGCAGGGGCGCCATCTTTCGAATCGAGACCGTCATTTGCGAGAACGATATCCAGGAGAGGAGAATCAAGACCGAGCGCAGCACGGTCGAATTCCCTTAGTGCCCAAACAAGTTCGAGATGAATGGTAGAGGTATCTTCCAATTTGAAGTCATATGTCCCTTCAATCCAATCCTTTCGGTGAGGGGTTGAGTCATCATTGGAGTCATATTCATCACAATCACTTACACACGAAGTCATGTTAGCAGCAGATGCAAAGGGGGCATAGAGATGCAAAGTCATCATCAATACCAAGAAAATCGAAATAGAATTACTGAGCCTTGTACGCTGGCCACTACTCCCCGACATGAACAGAGGTTACCACGCCATGTTCAAAGTCGTTGCTCTCTTAGCCGATACGATGGCCGATGCATTCACTCAATCGGCGAAAGCAAATATTGTGCTTTGTTATCGAGAAAATGGTGAAAAAGTTCATCAATTTCTCAAAGAACATGGTTTCCTCGATTCGACTTTGAAACCAAAAACAACGGGTGATATGCTTGCTCTTCCTTTTATTGAACAGGTAGATGGAAAAGAGATTGAGCGCATGCTCTGTTCGGCGTTTGATTTTGAAATACGAATTGATTGTATCGAACTTGAATACGCAGAGATCTCAAACAATCCACATGCACAATTACGGAGTGCTGTGACTTCATGGCTCACTTCTTTCAATTCAAGCGAGGGGGAGAATGGAAATTTCTTGAAAGAACTTCCTCGGAAATGGCAACACCTTGGGGATGTAGTGGTTCTTCCAGAGACTGCATTTATGTCAAAGGAATGGAATGAACTCATTAACCAAAGAACGATTGAGGAACTTCAACACTTATGGCATCACATTGCCCGAGCACTTGGTGGAAAACGACTTGCTCGTCAACATCCGGTTACCAAAGACAAACATCGCACCTCCCAAACAGAGTTACTTCTGGGTCAGAACGGTTGGGTTGAGTTTTTGGACCATGGAGTACAATTTGGATTCGATGCTACCAAAGTCATGTTTTCTGCGGGTAATGTGACTGAAAGGCGTCGCATTGGCTCGATTGATATGGAAAATGAAGTGGTCGTCGATGCCTATGCTGGAGTTGGTTATTACACACTCCATATGGCTTTGCGAAGTCGAGCCAAACACATCCATGCATGTGAAATAAATCCTGATTCAATCACTGGATTAACATGGGCACAAGAAACCAACGGATTAAACAAACAAATGACGATTCACCAAGGAGATAATCAGGAAACCTTACCGAAACTCTACGGTCAAGCAGACCGATGTCATCTAGGTCTTTTACCCTCTTCGGAAGCGGTTTGGAATCACGCAATTGGTTGCTTAAAGCCCGAGGGAGGATGGATTCATATTCACATGAATGTTCATAAAAATGAACTCGATAAATGGCAAGATCAAACCTTAGAGACGCTCAAGGAATACGCTGGGCAACACCAACGGAATTGGAAAATTTCAATTGAGCATCTCGAGTTCGTCAAATGGTTTTCTCCGCATATACAGCACGTCGTTCTCGATGTACAATGCCGTGAGATTCTGCAAGAATAAACTGCCTAATCTAAGGCTTTTCGTCCAATAACAACGCATCGAGTGAAACTTCCTTATTTTGATTTTCAATGGAAAGTGGTGTGTCGATACGTGCAAACATCCATCCTGCAAGAACAACGAATACGCCAATCAAGAAGGTACTGGTAAAGATAACTGCATAAAACTCCTCAACCAGAGCAAAGAAACCTCCTTCATCCGCTGAATCTTGAGGACCAAAACGGACTGTTCCGTCGGGGTCAGATACGCCTGTTAGAGTGACTGAGGTGATGAGTATTTCATTGACAGGTCGGCCTGCTGATGATGCTGGGTTTTGAATATCCTCGTTCCCAGTTGGGTCATCAGAAGTTGGTGATTTAGCAATGTTCCGAACATGGGACATACCGTTGCGAACAATACCAAAGGTTGCATAACCGCCATCATCACGGTTTTCAGGGTCGAGGTTGTGTGCTTCAGTCTCGGCGATATACCATTGTGAATCTGCAGAATCTTCTTCCTGACCACGAGCCATACCAATTGCGCCATCAACATGTGAAAGGTTGTCTTCATGTTCCAAAGGAATGGTTGTTCCCGTGCCGCCAGTGCCACATTCAAGGCTTGTTAAAGGATAGAACCCGAATACCGATTTACAGGTTGGGTCACCGGATTGAGTCACGAAGTCATCAATAACTCGATGGAAGAATATTCCATCATAGATTCCGGATTCTACATTCTTAATCATGTTGGCAGTGGTAATTGGAGCCCATTGTTCAAACAGTTCAAGTGTAATAGTGCCTGATTGCCTTGAGGAGCCAAGTGAAGGAATGTAGGAGACTTCAATTTCGAAAACAGCATTTCCTTGGTACGTATTTTTCATAGGTGTGTCTTCTTCAACCGGACCATCGGTCCATTGGGTCGGGTCAATACCGACAGAACGCCATGCTGGTTGCTGTTCATCAGCAATGGCAGTGCCAACAGTTCCGCAACTCATCAACAATAAATTGACGACAAGCAGCAAAGCCAAGCGTCCTTTCATGCTACGCCGAGAAGGTTCCCCTCAATGAATCGCTCGCTTGTACATGGGCAATACCGACATTGTCAAAAGTCAAGAGAGTTCACCATAGTGCATGAGCGAATTTACATTCCTTGGACAAAATATACCTCGATTAACTCTTCTTGTTGGTGGTGCTTTAGTGGTTGAAGGCCTTGGCTTTTATTTCGGAACTGGGATGACAAGTATGACTTCAATGATTCCTGCCTTCTTTGGCCTTCCTTTGATTGCGATGGGAATCATGGCAACTCGTCAACCTGAGCGGTCTCACTTTTGGATGCATATCGCTGTCGTATTCGGTCTCCTCACTTTTTTAGGTGGAGGAATGGCAGTGAGAGGGCTTCTTTCCTCTGATTTCTCGGCCTCGGTAATGGCGCAATTACTGATGCTGGTGATGGGCGGAGTCTACACCTTTGCTTGTATCCGTTCGTTCACTCATTCTCGAAAAGCACGTGAAGCTGCTGCTGTAGAATCTTGAGCGTACAAGCGTCATGCTCTTGACGGTCGGGCCATTGGAATGTACATGGCAGGGGGCTCCGACGAAGACGTGGAGGCGGTTCTCGATGCCGTTCTTTCCCCTCAACCAAATCAATCAACCAACGGTTTCGAATCTGAAGGAGAGGGCGAAGGGCGACGGCAACTCAACTTTTCAGCGGTATCGACCATTGCTGTAGCCATCGTGTTTCTACTCTTGGCCATGACCTTTGGTGAATCTTTGATGAACACGGCTGATGATGGCGAATTCAATGGCGATTGGTGGAATACTCCACTTCAACTTCGTCACACAATGGAACTCCCGATGGACACATCCCGTGCTCAATTACCAGTCAATGGAACCTATGAAGCACTGCCATATACTGAGCACTTCATCGAAGTCGAATTACCTGCAAGCGAACAAGATGCTGGATTCCCGGGACCTGCACTCATGCACGTGGCTCTTTGGCTACCAAATGTTCCTGAAAATACCAAAATACCTGTTATTATGACGATTCACCCGTACTACGATTTTGGTGGTGAAGGGATGCCAGGTCTTGGTGACGATTCCTCCCCAAACACAGTCCCTGATGGTGGAGTTGGAAAATGGGTGTACGACACATTCCTCCCCCATGGTTACGCATTTGCACAAGCCTCAACGTTTGGCACTGGTGAATCAACGCATTGTCAAGATGTCAAAGGTCTCGGTGAGCAAGTTGGTATTCAAGCGGTTACTGATTGGCTCGGACAACAAAATTGGTCAAATGGAAATGTAGGATTGATGGGGAAATCCTATGCAGGCACCACGAATTGGGAAGCCGCTCAAAACCCATCAGAACACCTCAAAACCATCGTACCAATCTCAGGTTCAATTGGCGTTCAAGAAATGTTCTACCGTAACGGTTCATCTGAAGCAAGGGCCATGGGATACGATGCTGCCTATCAGGCGGCAACAACCGATCTGACTTCTGACGACATGCGAATCTGCAGCGATGATTTGGTTGGACCACTGAACCCATGGAGTACATGGGGATGGGCTGAATTCGGTGGAGCCGATTGGTCAGATTATTGGGATGAACGACGTCATTTGCCAGATGTACTTGAGAACTACAAGGGAAGCGTGTACTTGGTTTGGGGATTACAAGATTGGAATGTCGACCCCTATCATGCGTATCCAACCTACCAGATGTTACGAGATGCTGGCATTAACGCTCGGGCTATTTCAGGCCAGTGGGCACACAATTATCCCGACCAACCCGACCGCCATAGTGAACTCTCTACTGGCTATGGAAAAGAGGCCTATCCAAACATGAGTCGTATGGATTGGGCAGTGGAACTCTATGAATGGTTCAACTATTATCTCAAAGATATCGGAGAAGAACCCGAACCGATGGTGCAAATTCAAACCAATGATGGAAGATGGCATGTTGAAGATACTTGGCCTCCAGAAGATGTCGAACTGTTGCTTCAAGACCTATCAACAGAATGGAATGGAGCCAGTGGAACGGTCAACGGTCTAGGCTCATCGATCTCTATGACCAGTTCTGTGTTTGAGAATGAAACGCACATCTCTGGCCTACCAATTTTACATTTAGAGGTGATGACGCAACTCTGTAATGGTGGACAAATATTTGCGACAATGTACGACGATACATCGAACTTGAGACTCGGCCATGCGACAATGGATATCCGTTATCGCGATGGCGGATTTGAGGCAAAGGCAACTGCACCAGCAACCAGTTACACGATGCTGATGGAATTCAACCCACTTGATGTGGTGCTCCCAGCAGGTCACGCTCTTCGTATCGAATTGACCGAAACAGGTGAAGACTACCTCCCTGGACCTTGTGCATCAAATCCTGCTGGAGGGTTGAGCGTATCCGGTGGAACCATTGGTCTACCACTCATCGACCGTCCAGTTGATGATGGACGTTGGTTCCTCTCCCCTGCATGGTGGAACCAACAACCGATTCCAGCCTGAACTGAAATATTCGCTCTTTGCGTTTCCAGAAAAAGGGAATGATAAAGTCACTTCACAAGAACGACAGGCCATGGCGAATGATAAAGTCGCAGATTCCGGTGCGGTTTTACTTCAGGAACTCGAAACTGTAGGACTTTATTTTGGACCAATACTTCTCGTAATATCGTTATTCTTAATGTTCCGAGGACATGACAAATTATATGTTGTAGCGGCAATTACTGGTGCTGGAATTGGATATGTTCTCACGCCCATGGTTCACAGCCAATTACAAAATAATTTTGAAATTGAAATCCGATTACTGTATCTACTGATGGCAATGGTTCTCGTTGCTGCTTTGCTTTTGTGGATCTTCGTCCAATACAGCCTCGGAATGATGGCTGTCATCTCCATTTATGTCTTATTTAGCAGTCTTTTCGAATTTCTTGTCGCTCATGGATTTGAATTTGTTCAAGGTGATGAAATTTCTGCACTGATGGCTATCGGCGCTTTTTTCTTGTCCAGGGCGGTCCGAGGGATTCTGCCAATGTTCGTTTCAGCGCTGTTAGGTTCTTTAGGGCTCATGGCCTCGATGCTGTTAATCAGTGGAAATTCAATCACACTTTTGAGTGCTTCAAATACTTCGACTCTTCTAATGGTGAGCGTCTTATTCGTCTTGAGTTTCAGTTGGCAATTCCGTGTGGTTCGAGCCAGGAAAGCAAAAGAAAAGCGAGAAGCCAACCCTGAAATGCCTGAAATGCAACATGTTGGGAGAGGGAATCGAATTAAGACACGCCGACGACGGGCTGGAGATTTACCAGACTTGAGAGACTTTTCTTAGACAGGGATGCGATTCAGAGAATTCACTCTTCGTACGGTTGCCAATCTTCTTGACCTTCTTCTCGGTACCACCAGTACCCATCTTCATCTTCAAACCATTCAACACCGTTCTCGTCAACAGAATAGCCATCTAAATCTTCTCCCTCATCTCCCTCGTCACCCTCATCATCCTCAGCATTTGGGTCTACTAAGCCGGATTCTTTGGAGATTTGTTGTTTGAGTTGGTCTAAATCTTGTTCTTCATCCGCAAACACTCTGTTTTCAGTACGAATCTCTGCTTCATGGTCTCCTTTTCGGACCGCATCATCAGAATCTGCAAAAAAATCATCGGTCATTCGAGATTTAAATTCTTCAAATTCATCGCGACCATAACTTCCAACAAACTCGTTACCCGCTGATTGCATAAGTTCATCGAGATTTTTACGTTTACCCGATTTCAATTCCGGCGCATCTGGAACAGCCCCTGCGTAAAAGGAATCTTCATCTTCAGATAATTTTCCGAACGACCGGTTTTGAGGGTCTGCTTCTTCGACGGCTTCGATGATCAGGTCATGTTCTTCTTCATCGATGTTCTCTTGTTCGTAGTTTTCGGCAACGATATTCACCAGTTTTTTGAGTGTTCGAGCAAGTTTGAGGTCATCGTCTTGGTGTTCAGAAACGAGCTTATCGACTTGTTTCAAAAGACGTTCGTACGGAGTCCCAGTAAGAGCTCCGATGAATCGGCCGAACCCTCCCTTCTTCTTCGCCATGGCGGATGATGTACCGACCCTCTTCAAAGGTTTTCGCCCAGCATGTTCCGTTGCCTTCATTCACAAAGAGCGATTAGCATAACCGAGTGCGATGGCTGAACCATGGTTAAAGGAACTGATGGTCTCCTACAATCGTGAATCGTTTCAAAGTAAAGAATCCTATACTGCTCAAATTCATTTGCCAAGTCATGTGTTTGAAGAATTGGTATGGTGGGCTTTGCAAGCCTTACCAGATGAAATTCTTGTCGGAATGGATGTTGATGCCAAGGCACCACATCTCCCACAGGTTGAAAATTTCTTCAAAGGTACTGAGCACACAGAAGGTTTGTTTCAAGGTCAGGGTTTCAGAATTAGCGAAGCCCATATTGTTAATCGAGGAAATTCCTATTCCGTTCACCATTTACCGGAAGATTGGACTGATGATATGTTCTCAACTTCTCGTGGTTCTCGAGCTGGTCGTTTTACCCACTGGTTACACACGCATCCAAACGCCCCTGCAATACCCAGCCATGCGGATGCTGATGCTGCCCAAGAGACTCCTGGTGTCGACATGATTCTCGGACTTCGATTCTCGCCAGAAGGTCCGCTTCCTTGGTTTGATGATGTTGAAGGTGTTCGGCGTCGAGTTGGTTCAGAAGCAAAACCGACTCCAACAAAAAGTCGCAGGCGGTCATTCTTTTCTCGGCAGAATTTAACCGTCTTAGGGGTCGCACCAAGCGGACATAAAATTCATGAAATTCAGTTGATTGCCTTCCGGAAAAATGGACTTGGAATCAACGTCATATTGGTTGATAAAGAAGGATATCCCTTAGGATGGGATGAACTTCAAGCCAGCATTAAGCCATGAGTGTAGCATAGAGGTTTTCGAGGCGTTCGGGGTTGACTCCGAGGTCGCTTTGACCGAGACGCGATTGTGAATGCAATTCAATTTCAGTCGACAGACCGTCAATTGAAGTGAGGGAGACCGAGATATCATCAGGGAAACGCCAAAATGAGGTTCGTTCAACAAAGTGAGTATAGTAATCACCTGATTCATCCGTTTCTTCGAACAAGATATCGGAACCGGAATCGTCAATATATTGAAGGATTTTATCCCATACGACATCAGAGGATTGATTGACAACCAAAGTGTATTCACCATCCATTCGATACATCGCATCGCCTCCGAGGTGAGCACAATTAGCACTGTCATTAGAACAGACTGGCATGGTCGTAAAGGCTTCATCAGGAGCACCGACTGCAATCCACGCTTGACACAAAAGCCAAGGTGAGCACAAAAGTAAAACCACTACAGTTACTTGTTTTTGCCGAGATATGAACTGCATTGTGAACCCTCAAAAATCATGAAGACGATTCCAAGTCGTACCGATTCGCTGGTAAACAATCGGGGTGCCGGTTGGGACTTCAAGAGACAGAACTTCTTCACGTGAAAGGCCTTCAATATCCATGATCACGCTTCGTAAAGAGTTACCATGTGCAGCAACGAAGATGTTCTTGCCGGCATCCAAAGCAGGTAGAATGGCAGAAGAAAAATACGGCAGTGTACGCTGTGCAGTCAATTCAAGACTCTCTCCATTTGGAGGTGGTACATCATAGGAACGACGCCAAATTTTCACTTGCTCTGCCCCAAACTTATCTCGAGTTTCTTGCTTATCCAAACCTTGGAGGTCACCATACATACGTTCGTTTAGTTCTGCAGCCATGTAAACAGGCAGAATATGTTCAGAAGGGCCGTTTGTTTTCGACCAATCGACCAACTCGGTAGCGCCAGATTCGGAAGTGCGCTCAACCATTTGAGGAGTTTGAACAACAGGAGTAGTACCGCCATTATGCTGGCTGAGGGCAAGCATAGCGGTCATTTGGGCGCGAATGAGAGTTGAAGTGTGGACTTCATCGATGGAGAGATGTGAAATCTGACGTCCGCCTTCAAGCGCTTCGTCAATGCCTTTGCTTGACAATGGAACATTGACCCACCCGGTAAACAAGTTTGCAGCGTTCCACACTGACTGGCCGTGGCGCATGAGAATCAGCAGCGACATGATGTTCCCTCTGTGTCGAGGTCAGCGCCGCTTCTCCATGAACATGGCGGAGAACTCATCCGAGAAGAACGGGTAAATATGCCAAGAACAAAATCGGAATTACACCCATTAGCAAATCACGAGTTAAAAGTAGAAGTAAGGTTTTCGTATTGGTTTTAGCAATATTGTCAAACTCATTTTGCATACGTTCATCTACTGCGTCTGTAATTTTTCCAGCCCCGATACGAGCTAATTCTATTGAAGCACTGGCAGCGACACTCGTAATCAAACCGAGAGGTGATAATTTTCTGGTAACAAGAACTCTGCCCCCCCATTTCTTAGCAGAACTTATAGCGATTTCTCCACCTTTTTCTGCATTTGTAGTTTCTTTCTTATCTTTTCTGGCAAATCTCCTCAGCCAATTACGTGTCTTGAGTCCTGCATCTGCAAGTTTCTTCATTTTGTTAATATCACGCTTTTCGATGGCTTTCATCATTCTTCGAACACGAGCAATACGTAGGAAGTCAAGAGCGATCCATAAAAGGAAACTTAGTCCTAATATTGCCAGCC
>JAPKCL010000118.1 GCA_028822955.1 Candidatus Poseidoniaceae archaeon | reverse complement strand
CCATGATGACAAATTTTGAAGGTGCTGTTTCGGTTTGGAAAGCAGTTCAACCACATCTCACATCTGATGCACGAATGGTCGTTGTTGGTTCACAACTCGGCACCAAAGGCTCACCGCATGGTGCAGATTATTCCGCATCCAAAGCAGCTCTCTCGACATGGGCACGTTCACTTGCACAAGCTGTTGGGCCTGAAGGAAAACGAGTCAATGTACTGGCGCCTGGCTTTGTCGATACGGCGATTCTTGCAGGAGATTCCAAAGAAAAGCGTGATCAACGTGAACAACAAGTGCCTCTCAAACGTGTAGGTACACCCGAAGATATGGCCGGTACGATTTCTTTTTTGGTAGGCCAAGATTCAAAATACATCACGGGAGCAATACTTCATGTCAACGGTGGGCTCTATCTCCCTTGAGACTGAAGAGTTGAAAACCCGTTGGCTCAGTGAGAAAAAACGTCGGAGGTGAGTCTATGGTTAAGCAATGGGATAATGATGGAACCTTCGAGAAGACGGCAGATATCGATGTTGGGCAAAGTGACCTGACTGAAAGGGACCCATTTGACCTTTCAAAAGCCCTCGAAGGCGCTGCTTTGGAACATTTACACCCCGATGTCAAACGCCTCCGCCTTCATTCCGAGTTTGAACCTTCTGGAGACCAGCCAAAAGCAATTGAAAAATTGATTTCCCAATTAGAAAATGGTCAAGAGAGGGCAATTCTTCTTGGAGTCACTGGAAGTGGTAAGACCTACGCCATGGCTCAAGTAATTCAACATCTTAACATCCCAACGCTGATAATCAGCCATAACAAAACCCTTGCTCGCCAATTGCATCAAGAAATGGCAGGGTATTTCCCCGAGAATGCTGTTGATTATTTCGTTTCACATTATGATTATTATCAACCTGAAGCATATTTGGCAAAACGTGACCTTTACATCGATAAAGAACTTTCAATCAATGAACGTATTGAGCAAGAGCGCTTTGCTACAATCGCCTCTTTAGTCACCCGTCCAGATTGTGTTATCGTATCTTCTGTTTCGTGTATTTATGGACTTAACCCTCCTGAAACTTTCCTAGAATATCACGTTCGAGTCCACGTAGGCCAACACATTGAGACAAGTGATTTACTCAAAGAACTCATCGTACTTCAATACAAACGTACAACCGTCGAATTGACTCGAGGTGATTGCCGTTTGAGAGGTGAGGTGCTCGATGTTTGGATGCCGAGCCGTGATGACCCACTTCGAATTCAATTTGATTTTGATGGCGTAACGAAAGTCCAGGTATGTGACCCTGTTACATGGGAAGTTCTCGATACTCTCGATGAAGCTTGGATTCATCCGAAAGAATTCTTCATGACCAGTCCAGAGCGCTATGAAGAAGCGTTGGTTTCAATCGAAGATGAATTGGACGATCGAATTGCCCATTATTCGAGCCTTGGCCATGAACTCGAGCGTCACCGCATCGAACAAAGAACTCGATATGATTTGGAAATGATTCGCGAAATCGGCCATTGTCAATCAATGGAAAACTACTCACTACACTTCGATGGACGAGAACGGGGTCAACGTCCCTATTGTCTGCTTGACTTCTTTGCTGCGTGTGCAAAGCAATTCCATGGCAGTCCTGACAAGTTCCTCGTCATCATGGATGAATCACACGTCACCTTACCTCAAGTTGGTGGTATGTACTATGGAGACCGTTCAAGAAAAGAAAGTCTTGTTGAACATGGCTTCAGACTTCCAACAGCAAAAGATAACCGTCCACTCAAGATTCCTGAATTTCAAAAGCTGATTCCGCAAATGGTCTATGTTTCTGCAACACCTGGAGAACGAGAACTACGCCATCTTTGTGAACTTACGAATCAACCTCTTCCAAATGGCCTTTTACATGCTAAATCCGGTGGAGGTGCTGGTAAACCAGACATTGAGAAAAAACACCCGGACAGTGAAAGTTTGTATCACATGGTTCAGAAAATTGATGGTATTGCAAAAATGGAAATCCGTCCGACAGGTTTGCTTGACCCGGAAATTGAAGTAAGGCCTACAAGTGGTCAAGTTGCAGATTTGTTATCGGAAATAAATCTCCGTATTGAAAGTGGAGAACGGACCTTAGTGACCGTATTGACCATTAAATTCGCAGAAGAAGTTGCTCAATACCTCAACAAGATGGGGGTGAAAGCGCATCATTTACATTCAGAAATCGATACACTCGAACGTACAGAGATTCTCAATGCATTACGAATTGGCCACATTGATGTTATTGTCGGAATTAATTTACTCCGAGAAGGACTTGATTTGCCAGAAGTAAGTCTAGTCGCTATTTTTGATGCAGATCGACAAGGGTTCCTTCGGAATGAACGGAGTCTCTTGCAAACAATTGGCCGAGCCGCTCGAAACATCAATGGGCACGTATTGCTGTACGGCGACAGTATGTCGCCTGCCATGCGTGCAGCAATACAACAAACGCTCGAACGACGTGAACGCCAACAAGCCTACAATGATGCACATGGAATCACTCCGAAGACCATCGTAAAAGCCCTACCAAAGATGAATTACGATGTTGATGACCTCATCGCAGGCACATCGACATCGAAGGATGGAACTCGACGGCTTGTCGCCAAAAAGGGCGGCCGTAAAGAAGGTGATTGGGCCCAGAATCTCAACATTGGCGCAGGTGCTTGGGCTGCAGGTTCTGGCCAAGATGGGACCAGTGGACATTCGGCTAATTCTTCAATTGAAAAATCGAATAATCAATTGACATATGATGAACCTGATGATGTGCTTTTAGGGCTTGAACCTCCACAAATACAGAAGCTACTCGCAGAATTACGCTCTGCAATGAAAGAAGCGGCCAAAAACCTCGACTTTGAAGAAGCGGCTCGATTGCGTGATCGGGTCTTTGAATTGGAACAACGACTGTGAAAATACACACACCCTACGGGTGTGGAATGAACTGTGGGCAGGTTCTTGAAGGAAGGACAGATGGCAAGGACATGGCGATTCAACCTGATGACTTCGACGTCCCTGTGGTCGATTATGCATTTTCCGAGATTTCAACTCCTCGCTCATTGCTTGACCAAATGGCAAGCGCAGGCGGTTTTACTGCAACTAAACTGGCAACTGCAAGAGACATTCTTTTGGAGATGAAGAAGCAAGTGGATGCAGTGAATGGAGACAGTAGTAAAGTCTGCAACTGGCTTTCATTTCCTGCGTGCTTGTGTGCAACTGGAACACGCGGTTTTTTTGTCGAAGCACTCAAACAGCAACTATTCAACGTGGTTTCGACGACCTGTGGAATGCTGGACCACGATATTGCTCGCTCACACAAACACTACTACCACGGTGCCTTTGAACTGGATGATATTGAACTCGCAGAGCACTCGCTCATGCGACTCGGAAATGTAATTGTGCCAAATTCCTCCTACGGTGAAATCATCGAAGAAGTCTTGACCCCTGTATTGGAAGAAATGTATCAAGATCGGCTCAAAGAGACTGGAAAAACTGGTGCGGATGCTTGGCTTGGGTTTGGCTCAATTCATTTGGTATGGGAATTAGGAAAGCGTATTGGAACTCCTGATTCTCTCATCTATTGGGCATATAAACATCAAATTCCAGTGGTCATCCCTGGAATTACTGATGGCTCTATTGGTGCTCAACTGTTCATGCTGAGACAAAAGCACCGTGACTTCCACATCGATACCCTTGCTGATGAACAAGTCATGAGCGACATGACATGGGATGTAGAAGTCTCAAATGCACTCATGGTCGGCGGCGGTATTTCGAAACACCACGTGATTTGGTGGAACCAATACCGTGGCGGCCTGGATTCTGCAGTCTACATTACCACCGCACCAGAACACGATGGAAGCCTTTCCGGGGCTCGTTTGCGTGAAGCGATTTCCTGGGGAAAAATGCGTCCAGAAGCTCCACACATGTGTGTTGAAGGAGATGCGAGTGTACTCCTCCCACTACTTGGCGCAGACCTTTTCCAAAGGGGTGATGAGGAATGAAGTCCAAACCAATGGCTTTACTGATTACAATCCTCATTACACTCATGCCGATGGCAGGATGTTTTGGGGCACAGGATTCAGAAATGGATGATACCGGAGCAAACGATTTCGAAATTGGTGAATTAACATGGTACCATTACCCTGGTGGCATCAATGCGATGAACAACACGACCGCTTTCGGCGGCTCTAATATCCCATTTTATACTGCAGGGACGTATTATGGAACTGGGTATTCAACTTTTGAACCAACCATGGGAATTACTTCTACCGATAATATCTACTTTACGAGTTACGGAAATGGACCACAAGGCTCTACAGCTATTGTTCAATGCACCAGCATGATTGAAATGACGAGCTTATCTGATTTCAGCTGCCAAAATGTCTACGGTCCAGTATTGCCAGTTGCGAACTCAAATGACCCATACGTATACGTTGATCCGTGGACCGACCGCATCATGAAATTCGATATGCATGCATTACTCGGTATGACCGTTGAATGGAGTGATGACGAAGGCGATTCTTGGTTTGGCCCATCCGTTGCTACATCCTATTCCGTTCAAGACCACCAAACAATTGCGTCTTCACCTTATGGCGGAATCCTTCATGAAACACTCTGGGTGTTTTGTATCAATGGAAACTGGGCTGCACCTTTGTGTTCTCAAAGTCAAGATGGTGGACTCACATGGGGCCCTGAACTCCCAGGCGCTCCAGTTGATTGCCAAAGCGGAGGACTTTCAGCTCATCTAATAGGGGCAGACAATGGGAATTTCTATCGTGGACAAATTGGCTGTGATGGAACGGGCTATTCGATGTATAAAACCGAAGACGGGGCACTTACATGGAGTGAACATGTCTTACCAACTGAAGAGTCTGGAACTGCAGATACTTGGAATGCAGAAGAAGCACAAGTCGATACCGATAGTGAAAGTAACGTCTATGCTATGTGGATGGGGAACGATAACATGCCTTATTTCTCGTATTCCGTCGATGATGCAAATACCTGGTCGGACGCAATCATGGTCGGACCGAGCCACCTCGAAGGTACTGGTTTTCCAGTCATCATTGCTGG
>JAPKCL010000026.1 GCA_028822955.1 Candidatus Poseidoniaceae archaeon | reverse complement strand
GTTGTTGCACCACCACCTACCTTTGCCCGAAAACCGTTAATTCAACACGCATGGATATGAAGTAAGGCTCGAACAACTTCTCCATGCGTCCAATTTGTTATTTCATAGGTTTTAATGAACTGTTCAAGCAAGTTCAATGCCTTATCTGGAGTCCCTCCTAAACGCATTCGGGCGATATCGCTCAGCAAGAAAATCCGCCCTGGTGGAGTATCGAGGTACTTTAATTCACTTTGAGCAATGCCCTTTTTGTAACGTTGGACAAGGTCAATATTACGTTTCATTATCGAGTCAATCGAAATGAGGGCTTTGAATTCAGGCTCTAAATCTCGTTGTTTAGGATTGAACAATGAAGCCGCCCATTGTAATCGCGCTGTTTCAATATCATCGGAAATCAACAAGCCCAGACGAGGTTTTGCTTCTGCATAATCACGTTGAGATAAACTTGATGCACAGAGTACCAAACGAGCGACTTGTGCTTCACGACCACCACGAAGCGCAAGGAGAGATACTGCTTCATGTTCGGCCTCGTTCCAGCGCCCCAGACCAGCATACAATTCCATCATTGCGTCGGTTTTGCGTGCTAAAGTAAGTCCTTCTAATTGCTTCCCATGGCCTTCATAAATCTTATCTAAACGGTCGAGAGCAGTTGACCATTGATCGTTTGCAATCAGATCAGTGAATGGCTTTTGTTTGAGGTAGATGACATCTTGCAGTTCTGAAAGGCGAGCACGGTCTACTCCAACTGTAGTGTCGAAGGTGATGTCTTCTAATTCTAACCCGATGCGTCGTGACTTGAGCCAGATGATAAGGAAAGCGATTTGACCACCTGAGGCGAGCATCCATGTGAGTTCTTCAAGGGTATTTTTCTCTAGAACTCCGCACACTTTGTCTTCCCAATCGCCACAATTAGCGCCCTGAGGGAGGGCGGACGAATCCCAAAAAGTGATCATTCCTAATGCCAATAAGAGCATCGATTGGCCAGCAAATCCTGTAAAACAGAAATTAAGGACTTTAGCCTGTTGACTTGGTTCAGCCCTCAAGAGACGACTATCTGCTAATTTAATTCCACCTTTACCTGATACATCTTGAACATCGAGGAAGAGGATTCGAGCAACTTCATACACGAAGAGAAAACCAATCAGAGCAACGTTCAGTAACAAAAACAATAACACAAATTCAACAAGAGGTTCCCGTATTCCAGTTACTGGGATAAATGAAAATAATTCAATGAGTCCAAAACCAAGAATCCCACCCTCTTCCATAAACGTTGTTTGGAGTGTATATTCAGGCAATTGAAGAACTCGGTTCGAATGCTGTAACATGTTTGGGTCATATAACAAAACAAGGAGTGAAACAAGCGTATTCAAAGCAATATATGGCATCACAATCAAGTTGAGGTTAACGAGTTGCGCCACGGCCTGTTGTCTTGCATTTGGAATATGATTGTGGAAAGGAGAAGGTTCGCCTCGCGCAATTTTTCGTGAAGACTGCCGAAGAGCTTGCCATGATGAACCAAGAATCCGGCCATAGGCGAGAATAGATGGCGACATGAACGCAAATGCGCAGATACTAAACCGTCGTGAAAGAGGTATGTCTGCATTTTCTAAAAGAAGGTAAAGCCCGTAGACCATGACAACCCAGATCACGACCAGTAGTACGTACTTTGAACTCCGCCAAATGTCAGAATTTTGCAAAGATGCACGGCTTTGACCAATTGGCTTAATCACCTGAGCTCCGAGTGAAGTACCCATTGAGATTAAAGCAGGTAGAGCGATAAAAATTAATGCCACGCTCAATGAAGGTGTATGGTAACCCTCTGAAAGCCCTAGCTGAATCATCACATATTCGAAAAACAGCAGCAGGGCTCCTACTAAAGCGAAAATGTAGGTTGCCACACCAGGTTGCATCCCTCTTGACCGGAGTAAATCACGAGCATCTTGAGTTGAAGAAGTTACTTCGTGAACTTCATATCGCTTTTCGCCTGTTTCAAAGGCGACTTGTAGGCCACGTAATTGATGGGGGACGACGCGAGTCCAGAATAACCAAGCCGTAGCAGCAGCCAAAACATACGGCACCAAAGCAGCAATGGTGAAGCCGCTAACAATAGGTGGTCCTGTCATCGTAATCCCTCAATCCTCGTTTGGAGAAACCGCTAAAGACGGTTGAACTCTCTTTTCATCTATTTCGGTTCTCAAATCCTTCAAAAAGGTCTCAAGTGGTATTCCACTCACTTGGTCACCGTTTCGGGCACGTAAACTAACCGTTCGAGTTTCAATTTCTCCATCGCCAAGAATGACCATGTAGGCTGGTTGCATCTTACGATGAGTTCGGATTTTCTTTCCAATAGTGTCATCGCCATTATCGATTTCCACACGGATTTCATTGTCACGGAGTAACTGTGCGACTTCGTCGGCGTAGGCCGTATGCTTTTCAGAGATAGTAATTATATGACAGTGAGTAGGTGTTAACCATGTCGGGAATTTACCAGCAAAATGTTCGATCAGTACGCCACAGAACCGTTCCATTGAACCAAACGGCGCTCTGTGAATCATAACCGGTCTGTGAATTTCACCATCACTTCCTTTGTATTCTAAACTAAACCGTTCTGGCAAGTTGTAATCGACTTGAACTGTGCCAAGTTGCCATTCACGTCCAATCACATCTTTCACAACGAAATCAATCTTTGGACCATAAAATGCTGCCTCTCCTTGCTCTTCAGACCAATTGACTCCAAGTGACTCTGCAGCTGCACGGCATGCGTCCTCAGCTTTATCCCACCGCTCAGGTTCTCCAACATATTTGTCGGAATCAAGGTCACGTAGGCCAACTCTTACTCGATAATCATCCATTCCGAGTTTATCGAATATAATTTGCACCAGTTCTATGCACCCGAGGACTTCTTCAGCGATTTGGTCTTCAGTGACAAACAAGTGTGCATCATCTTGTGTAAAGCCTCGAACGCGAGTCATTCCAGAAATCTCACCAGATTGCTCCCATCGATATACAGTACCAAACTCAGCTAAACGAAGAGGCAAGTCACGATAAGAACGCATTTGTGATGCATAGAGTTTGATGTGGTGTGGGCAATTCATTGGCTTGAGCATGTAGCCGTCAATGTCTCCACTCTTCATCAAATTTGAAAGTTCACCGCAACTACAACCTTCATCAGCGAGTTTATTCATTAACTCTCGTTCGACAAGTGGAGGGTATTGGGAGTCTTGATAATAAGGGAAATGACCTGAAGTACGGTATAAATCAAGTTTCCCAACATGAGGAGTGAAAACTTGCGAATAGCCTTGTCGCCGTAAATGGAAGGAAATGAAATCTTGCAATTCTTGACGGATTATCGAGCCTCGTGGTGTCCAAAGAATCAATCCTTGGCCGACTTCTTCATCGATATGGAATAACTGTAAATCTTTTCCGAGTTTTCGATGGTCTCGCTTTTTGGCTTGTTCAAGACGGTCAAGCGTCGCACGAAGGGCTTCCTTACTCGCTTCAACAATACCGTAAATCCGAACCAGTTGTTCACGGTCTTGGTCTCCTCTCCAATATGCTGAAGAGATACTAGTGAGTTTAACATTCATCAAACGAGAGGTATTTGGTACGTGAGGGCCGAGGCATAAATCATACCAATCGTCCTGTTTGTAAATCGTTGAGCCTCCACCGTCTTCGATTTTGTCGTTGATAATTTCAAGTTTGTAGGGATTCGCAGCAAAATGCTCTTGCAATTCTTCGTCGGTTAATTCGACTCGTTCAACCGTGAAGTTTTTCCGCGCTAACTCTTGCATCTTCTTTTGAATTGCTTTGAGATCGGATTCAACAATTTGTTCCATTGCGAAATCATAGTAAAAACCTCGGTCAACCGCTGGACCAATCGTTGGTTTTGCATCAGGATAGATGGACATTACTGCTTGGGCAAGCAAATGTGCAGCACTGTGGCGAAGGATGTGTAGACCTTCATCGGATTCTGAAAGAATACCAACAATCGAACAATCGGTGTCAAGTACTCGGGACAAATCACATTCAAGACCGTCTATTCGGGCGGCTAAACATCCATGTTTACGGCCCAATGCATCGGTAATAACTTCAGCACAGGTGATGCCTGCGGCATATTCATTCACAGTTCCATCAGGTAGGGTAACATTGATGAGTGCCATTTTACTCTCTCCTTCAACCCCTACGGGGTTATCAACCCTTCATCAAACCCTCACTCGATATGGTAAGGAACTTGCCATTCAAGTACGCTTTCAACAGGTCACCAAGGGAATTTAAGGTTCCAATAAATTCCGTCGAATATGATGCATTGGATTCCAAGGAAAATTGAGCCGAGAAGCATTTTACCACCGCCAGGTAATTTATCGACGTAAACCGAATAGGCCAGTAGCCCCATGAGGATATTCCCAACACAGGCAAGAACCAACACTCCAATAACAAGTATAGGTGTCCAACTGTATTCGTTTTCAATGTGGAAAATAGTCGCCTCCAGCCACAGTGCTGAGGGTATTACGACTAATGCGAAAGCCAGCAGCAGACGAGCACCTCCACCTCCATCCGATTCTCCCCAAGGCCAACGAAGAGATTCCATTACGGATGAATCATTTTGATAGAGAATAATCCACCAATACATCAGGAAACCAAAGGCAGCCAAGAACATGAAAGGGACAATGAATGTAACCATAGATGAAGAGACTCCACCCCACAATGCATCCTTATCAGAAGCATGTGAAAGGCCGTAAACATAGGATACAAGTACAAGGGTTCCGAAAATCATGATGAAAATTCGAACAAAGTTTCGCGATACTTGCATAACATCCGCTAAAGGTTTTCATTGATAAGGACCTGTATCAACGCTTACCATTCAACATCAAAATCATCACCGAGTGTAGTGCTCGGTTTGTCAAGAACCTCTACGACTGGTAACTCGACTTTCTCTGTAACTTCTCCATCATTGATGGTAGAATCTATTGCCACATCCGGAGTGACAATAAAACTACTTTCTTGCCCTTTATGTTGAGCAGGGCGGCCGAATTGCGGTTTTTGAGAGGGCTCAACCTCGGTCGGTTCCATAACTTCAGGAGGTGCTGGAACTTCATCCAGTGGCAGAGAGTTTTCTTCTTCTGTTTTGAGTTCGGCAAAACCCTTTGCTAATGCGTTAGCAAGACTTGGAACCTCTGGCTTCCTTCGACTCATGATTTCTCCAAAGCATGTAGAGCACATCAATGCTCGCCTAAAATGTGTATTTGCGTTATTCTTCTTCATCATTCAGTGAACCATCAAAGATTACTTCAGGTAAAAATGATAAAATTGTCCCGAGTATTCCAAACACAAGTACATACTCCCAAACGGCAGCAGTATTCAGTAGAGGATACGTCGAACTGGTACAAAAAGCAAGCATATCCGAGGTCATTGCATTGTATGAATCCCAATCAAAATCAGGACCCCAAACTTTGGCTTGCGTTGAAATCATTTTGACTAAACCAACAAAGGCTGCAGTGGCGGCAAAAACCCGTAGACTAAGCAACATTCGAAAGCGTTCATGGTTCCACCAAATTCTGATTGTAACTGCAGTGACAATCAAACACCAATAGACGCCATTCTTGAAGATGTCAAAGGCATAATGTCCGTGCATTGGACCATCGATATCCCATGGGACTGACCCTATTCGGATACATGAGAAAGCGCCGATTAAGCCTGGAAAAACTGCGAGATGGTTCAACCCATGCCAAAGAGAATGGTGGCCTCCCTCGGAGATACGCTTCATGTTCATTGAGTGGATTTCCATGATGATCCAAAACACGAGGAAACCGCTAACAAAGGTGCCAACTGTGAAAATAGTGTCACCAGGTTCGTACAAATCAAAGTCAGAAATAAATGGCATGTAGGCTTTACAACCATTCCAAATCCATGTGAGATATCCTGCAATAAGCCACAAGCAAGTTGACCCAACCATGAGAAGAATCGCCAAGCGCCGTCGTTGAACAGTATCCACAGACTCTCCCCTCAACACTGCTTTTTGATGCCATCGCTTCAAATCACATCAATGCAGGTCTTCTTGAAGGTGAAACACTTGGCATATCCATGCGCATCGGAATAGTGGTTAATCCTGACGCAGGACTCGGCGGTCGGTTGGGTTTCAAAGGGAGTGATGGACGTGCTGCGGAAGCCCGTGCTGCTGGTGCTGAAGACCGAGCTGGCCCCCGAATGCAACAAACGCTTGAAGCATTGAAGACCCTCCTATCGAGTTCGCTTAATCGTTCAAATGTTGAACTCGAATGTTTAGGTTGGAAAGGACGAATGGGAGATGTTTGGGTTCCATCTCCAAACGAAAAAATGTTTTTTACAGATATTGGAGAAACGCCTGAAGAAACGTCAGTGACCGAAACAAGCCAATTGGTCAAGGCCCTTGTTGAGGCAGGTGCTGAAGCCATTCTCTACGCAGGCGGAGACGGTACAACTCGAGATATTGCAAATACCCTTGAAAGCATCAGCAAAGAAGCCCAAGAAATCCCACTTATTGGCGTTCCTGGCGGAGTTAAGATGCATTCAGGTTGTTTTGCAACTACGCCAAAAGCTGCTGCTGAAGTCACCTTGTCGTTCCTCATTGGCGATTTACGATGTGCGATTACCGAAGTCATGGATTTAGATGAAGAAATCTACCAAGAAGGCGTTTGGAAGGTCCGAATGTATGGAGAGGCTTGGACCCCTTCCAGTCCTCGATTCATGCAAGGAGCAAAAGAACAGGTCGAACGAACAAGCGAAACTGACACCATAGAAGGTCTTGCCAACCATGTTCAAACTCTGCTTCAAGACCAACCCGATTTGATGGTCATTTGGGGGAGTGGTGGAACATTGAGGAGAATGGGAGACTTTTGTGGAGAGGAACTCACCCTGCTTGGAATTGATATTCTTGGTCCTGTGGAAAATGGAAAGCGTCAACTCTTCAGTGATTTGAATGAACAGCAACTTCTGAAAACGATATCACACCATGTCGATGAGAAGGGTGAGCAACGACCATGTTTGCTACTGCTTTCACCAATGGGAGGTCAAGGATTCCTCATCGGACGAGGAAATCTTCAACTCTCCCCCGAGGTTTTGCGTATGATCGGTATTGACAATATTCTCGGTGTAGCAACACCGGCTAAATTGATTGGACTCAGTGCTGTACGTATCGATACAGGTGAAGTTGAACTTGACCAAGTTTTTCAAGCCAAACGCTTCATCAAAATCTTGCAAGGTTTCAGAACAACGAGACTCATTCGAATTGAAGAGGCGTGATTCACAACTGGCCAGTAGCAGCCTTGAGTAAACCGAGGAACGGTGGACTTGGGCGGCCAGGACGGCTCTTGAATTCGGGATGGTATTGAACGCCAACATAATACGGATGTCCTTCAAGCTCAAAGATTTCACACCGTTGTCCAGTTTCATCTTTTCCGACAAATACGAGACCGGCAGCTTCGATGGCTTCAATCATATCCGGATTGACTTCGTAACGATGGCGATGGCGCTCATCGACTGATTCTCCTTCACCGTAGAGAGTACGGATTTTACAATCATTTACTTGCCATAAGGTTGGGCGACTTCCCAATCGCATAGTCCCGCCAAGATGGGTTTTCGAGATTTCTGGCATGAACACGACGGCAGGATTTTTGCAGTTCTCATCAAATTCTGTTGAATTCGAGTCCTCAAATCCAAGCACATTGCGGCAAAATTCAATGGTTGCGACTTGCAGTCCGAGGCAGATACCTAAGTAGGGTGTTGAAGATGTTCGAGCATACTCTGCCGCCAAAATCTTACCTTCAACTCCTCGGTCGCCAAAGCCACCAGGGACAAGAACTCCAGCGGCTTGTTTGAGTGAATCCCATGCTTGTTTCCGCTCGTCAGCATTTTCCCAATCGGATTCAAGATGACTTGCTTCAATCCAATCGATGACCAACTTCCGGTCCACTGCCATTGCTGCATGCTGTAGACTCTTGATAACTGAAAGATAAGCATCTGACAAATTCGTGTATTTCCCAACCATGGCAATATGAATCTCTTCGGATAACGTGTCAAGGTGGTGAGCCATGACTCTCCATTGTTGAAGTACATCTGTTGCATTGCTATCGACCTTGAGGATATCACACAAACCTTGCTCATGCAGCATCAGTGGAACATGGTAGATATTTGGGACATCGTGAGCTGACATGACTGCTTCTGGAGCCACATGGCAAAATGCTGCAAGTTTTTCTCGTGTTTCATCATTCAATGGTGCAGATGAACGACAGACTAAGATGTCAGGTGTAATACCCAAGCCTCGTAATTCTTTGACAGTGTGTTGGGTAGGTTTTGTCTTCTGTTCTCCCACAGGGCCCATCACTGGAACCAGTGACACATGTACGAAAGTGATGTTTTCACGGCCAACACGGAATTGGAATTGACGAAGAGCCTCGACATAAGGGGCAGATTCGATATCTCCAACGGTTCCACCCAGTTCGATAATACATGCATCTGGCGCTTCGTCACTACCATCTGCAGGCCGATGAGCGACCTCTTCAAGCCAATCTTGGACGGCTCCAGTGATGTGAGGGATGACTTGGACTGTTTTCCCAAGATAATCACCGCGGCGTTCTGCTTCAATCACTTTTGAGTAAATTTTACCGGTCGTTACGTTGTTATCCTTTCCGAGGTTAATATCAAGAAATCGCTCATAGTTCCCGAGGTCAAGGTCAACCTCGCCGCCGTCATCTAAAACGAAAACTTCGCCGTGTTCAAACGGTGACATTGTGCCAGCATCGCTGTTGAGATAAGGGTCGATTTTCAAAGAAGTGACTCGCAGTCCAGCGCTTTTCAAGAGGACGCCAATACTACTTGCCGTTACACCTTTCCCTAATCCAGAAAGGACTCCTCCGCTTACAACAACGTACTTCATGCACATCAACGGGCTTTTAGGCCGTCGCGCCTCCCATATCAACATACCTCTCAAATTGATATTTCTAAGCATGACGAAATGAGCGAAGAATCAAAAGGTGGGTGCACTGAAACCAAAGCGAGGGGAAGTATGAGCGAAGTTCCGACAACCATGTTGGCTTGGACCAAAACAGCCGATACTACCGGTGGGTTCAGTCGAATCAAACACACCGTTCCCACACCCACCGCCGGAGAGGTATTGGTCAAAACCCATTCAACTTCGGTGTGCGGCACAGACATCCACATTTGGAAATGGGACCAGTGGAGTCGAGAAAATGTACCACTTGGAACGATTACTGGTCATGAAACATGTGGAGAAGTTGTAGGATTGGGGACTGGTGTGGATACCCATGCAATCGGAGATCTCGTCGCTATCGAATGCCATCTCGCTTGTTGGAATTGTCCTCGGTGTGAAGAAGGAAATGCACATATTTGTGAAAACGGCTCAATCTTTGGGGTACACAACCATGGTGCCTTTGGCCCATATTTTGTAATCCCCGCAGTCAATGCACGTCATATTCCAAAAGGGCTTGACCCTGGGCATGCTTCAATACAAGACCCATTAGGTAATGCAATCCATACATTAACTGGAGGTCCAATCGAAGGAGCTACTGTAGCCATTCACGGCCTGGGACCAATTGGATTGTTTGCAGTCAATGCTGCTAAAGCGATGGGTGCAAAGAAAATTATTGCTGTGGATTGGGACAATACATATCGCATGGAATTGGCAAAAAAACTGGGTGCTGACCTGGTCCTCGGAAAAGAAAATGACGTTGTAGCGGAAATCTTAGCAGCGACTGATGGCCGAGGCGCCGATAATTCATGTGAATTTTCAGGCTCGCCGCAAGCATTGGCGAATACTGTCCACAGTACTCGCATGGGCGGTTATGTCAATATTCTCTCAGTGTACGGTAACTCGATGCCGGAAGTTCCGATGAATGAAGTTGTATTCCGTTATCTCCACATCAAAGGAATCAATGGACGAAAGATGTGGTCAACTTGGGATACAATGCACGATTTACTTGAACGAGGCTTGATTGATGTCAATGCAGTCCTTACTCACCGAATGTCAATCGATGATTTCGAAGAAGCTGTTGAATTAGCAATCTCAGGAAATTGCGGTAAAGTTGTTTTGGATTTTGCTTAAGCGCCAACCCATTTGTAACGACGTGCGCCTTCATCAACGCCTTCGTCACCAATCTCAACCAAAGCAAACTCACTCTTTGGAGTAACGACACTGTCATCTTGCAAGCCCTTGTGGAGGTTTTCATAGGTGATGTGGTCAATAGCGACACGTCCACCGAGACGTTCAAACAAATGCCACCGAGAAACAACTTCTCTCCATTGCGGACTTACCTTTCCTTCGAACACTTTTGCTTTAGCGCCAGAACCGTAACCACATAATCCGAAGAGCGTGTTATCGAGGTTGCTGTTTTCTTCCAAATCTGATTCAAAGGTGGACATGAGGGCAAGGAAGATTGAGCCAGTGTATTGATTTCCAATCAAACTACTTGCTCTCTGTCCCTTTTCAATTCGACTTGCATGGAACTCAATGTATTCTGGAGTCTTTGAAATGGCTCGCCGGTACCCATCCATTGCTTTCTCCCAAATCTCGATAATCAACGGGTCTTCTGAGTTATGTTCCGCAGGCATAGGCCCAAGTTGTTCTGCAATCGATTTCCAATATTCTGTATCTTGACGGTCATGCCGGAAGATATCAGGGAACATTCGCTTCGCTTGAAAAGCATACGGTAAATGCATGATAATACGAGACCATTGCTCTGTAAGGCGCATATCATTTTCATGATTATATCGACCTTGCTTTTCGGATTTCATCGAGAAATTATGGAAGGCTTGCCGGACTGCATCTTGGTAACAGCGATTGGAGTATTGGCCGTCAAAAATAGGGTCATCTCGGTGAACGCTGACTTTTTCCTCACCGTGAGCAAAGATACCCAACTTGCGAACTGTTGATTCAGGTAAATGACGAATCATTCTTTCAATGAGACCCTTCTTCATCGTCTGACCAGTTTCTTGAGCAAGTTGCATGACATTGGTAATCACTGAACGAATGCTCACTTCTCGGCGTGGTTTAAAAAAGTCGTGAACCGGTGTAGTCGAGACTCCAAAACAATCTGGAATCTCAAGAAGTCGCGGGTTTCTACGAACCAATAACGCACCACCACCAGCACCTTGTGTATATTCGCCAGAAGATTCTAAAGCATATTTGGCATTGTCAGAAAAAATCACAATACCTATCCGCTCATCGTTTTCGTTTGAGCGAGCAACCCAGTCAAGAGTTGTATGTAATGCGTCTACTGCACCGATGCATGCGAATGTCATATCGACAACATCACAATTCCTGAAGCAATCGGAGCCATAGCGTTCCCCATAGCGTTGAGTAAGCATGTCGACAATGTATGTAGCGGTTGGTTTTGCACCATCCAAAGCGGATTCCGTTCCAAGATACATACGACCGATCGTGTTTGGATCAAGCCCATTCCTGTCAATGATTTGCATGACCGCCATAGCGCCCATTGTGGCTGTATCTTCATGAACATCGGGGATGGACATTGCTTCAAGCCCAAGACCTTTGTTTAACTTACCAAAGTCTGCACCCCGCAATTCTGCGAAATCTCTCATATCCATGTACAAACGCGGGAAGTGGATTGCGATGTCGTCGATACCAACGCAGGTTTGACTATCAGTTCCCATCGATTAATGTTCTTTCCGACCCCTATTTGAAAGCACTACCCCTGAGTAAGGGTGAAGAAGATGTTTAGGTACCTATTCCATTTCTGGGACTTCGGCCATTGATGGGTCTTGTCTTGCCCACAATACATCATCGATTCGAAGAATAGAAATCGCTGCTTCAGTCGCCCCGGCAATCGATTGACGAGCGATCAAATAGGGTTCCAGAATACCCTGTTCAACCATGTTTGCAGGCCTACGGTTCAGCAGGTCTAATCCGATATAATGTGAATCATCTCCACCATTGACTTGCGCAGCAACCAATTGTAACAAGGTGTCGATTGGGTCCAAGCCTGCATTCTCAGCCAAAATCCTCGGGATGACCTCTAGGGCATCTGCAAAGGCTTCTGCGCCAAGTTGTTCACGGCCAGGAATAGATTCTGCAAAGCGGCGTAGTCGCCGTGCTAGCGCCACGTGTGTCGCACCTCCTCCAGCCATCAAACGTGAATCTTCTAACATTCGGCATGCAACTCCTAAGGCGTCTCCAAAACTTCGTTCAACTTCACCAAGTACTGTTTCTGTGCTCCCACAGGCAATCAGTGTTGCTCCGCCTTCTTCGGTTTCAACAATCCAATGCGCCACACTGCCCCATGTTTCGTTTTTACTCGAAATAAAAGCGCCTAAATCAGATGCTTTTGAACGCTTTACTTCCGAGACAAGGGTTGCACCACAGCCTCGGGCAAGAAGATCTAAATCAGACCGTGCGACTCTACGGAAGGCTTGAATTCCTGCTTTCGCAAGGAGAACTCGAGCTTCTTCATCAATACCCTCTTTGCAAGCAAGTAACCCGATTCCAAGTTCTTTGAGATGTTCGACTTGTTGTTGGAGCAATTCGACTTCCTTAGCTCGAAAACTTTCCAAAACCCCTTGAGAGGTCACATTAATTTTCATATCGTTTTTCATCGAACGGCGTTCAATTCCACCATCGACAAGAAGAACTTTTCCAGCACCGGCCACACGAGGCATGTCTTCATGGATTCGGTTTTTGGCCAAAACCAATCCCGTTACTAACCGTGTATCGCCAATGCTACCGCCAGATTGTGGTAATATTTTCACACGAGTAGGGTCTGCAACTATGCCTGTAGGAGTATCCATTTGAATTGCTTCAGCAGCATCAACGGCAAGTTGGGCAAGTAATAATTGCATAGACTGATGGCCTTTACCGGCAAGTGAAGTTTGTGCAGCAAGTAAGCGGTGCTGGGGTTCAGAGTGTAGGGCTAATTCAAGAAGAACTTCATGGGCATAAGTTTCGGCCATTCTAAACCCGCGTGCGATAATTGCTGGATGAACGTCTTGCGTGACTAAATGCCAAGCATTTTGCAACATTTCAGCAGACATAAGAACGGTCGAAGTTGTCCCATCTCGAGCGATTTTATCCTGGACTGAAGAGGCATTAATCATCATTCGGGCAACAGGGTGTTCCACTTTAGCAGATTCGAGGACTGTAACGCCATCGTTGGTCACAAGGGTTCGCCCGTCATCATCAATGAGTAATTTGTCAAGTCCTCGAGGGCCAAGAGTAGAACGTACTGCTCCAGCAAGAGCCATTGCAGCCTGAATGTTGTTCTGAAGAGCACTGCGTCCCGTAGTACGCTCGGTGTCCTTGAGAATGGGCGCATCGCTCATAGCACAGCCACCAAACTCTTCGCCATAAGTTCAACGATGGTCGAGGTTGACTCAATCTTCGTCATCTTCGACGACTTCAAAGTCTGCATCAACCACATCATCGCCGCCAACATCGATATCGCCATCTTCGGATGAACCGTCTTGTTCAGCCATTTCAGCAGCAGCAGCTTCGTAGAGTTTTGCGGAAACTGCATGCATTGCTTCTTCGACTTCCTTGACTTTAGCTTGGATTGCAGCGTCGTCGATATCATCGATTTCCAGAGGTTTACCGTCATCATCTTGAACCATCTTTTCCAATGCATCCAAATGTTCCTTTACAGGGTCAACATCAGCATCGTCGAGTTTGTCTGCTGATTCATCGAGTGTTCGACGTGTTTGATAGACAACTTGGTCTGCCATGTTTCGGAGTTCGACTTTCGCCTTACGCAACTGATCTTCTTCTGCAAACTTTTCTGCTTCGCTGATCTTTGCTTGGATTTCATCTTCAGAGAGTGAAGTTTGAGCTTCAATTTTCACTGATTGTTCCTTGCCTGTACCCATATCTTTAGCACTGACATCGACAATTCCGTTCGCATCGATATCGAAAGTAACTTCGATTTGTGGGGTTCCACGTGGTGCTGCTGGAATTCCCATGAGGGTGAATTCTCCGAGTGTCACATTGTCCTTAGCAAAATTTCGTTCTCCTTGGAGAACGTGAATGGTAACTGCAGGCTGGTTGTCGCTTGCTGTTGAATAAATTTCAGAGCGGCGAGCAGGGATGGTTGTATTTCGTTCAATCATTGTCGTCATGACACCACCGAGCGTTTCAATCCCGAGCGTAAGAGGCGTGACATCGAGTAACAAGATGTCAGAAACTCCTTCATCACCAGAAATGATACCTGCTTGAAGTGCAGCACCCATGGCCACTGCTTCGTCAGGATTGATTCCTTTGTAAGGTGCCTTTCCAGCTTCTTTTTCAACTGCTTCTTGAACTGCAGGTACACGGGTTGAACCACCGACAAGAATTACTTTGTCAACATCGCCTTTCTTGACTCCAGCATCTTTCATTGCTTGACGGGTTGGACCCATTGTCTTTTCAATCAACTTCGATACAAGGTCTTCGAATTTCGCACGGCTCAACGTCATGTCCATGTGTTCTGGTTGCCCGTCTCGCATGGTGATGAACGGTAGATTAATCTGAGTTTGTTGAGTGCCAGAAAGTTCAATCTTCGCTTTTTCAGCTGCTTCCTTTAGTCGTGACATTGCTTGCACATCTTTTGACAGATCGATACCAGTATCACGTTTGAATTCTGCGACCATCCATTTGATGACGAGGTCATCGAAATCATCTCCACCGAGTTTGTTATTACCTGCTGTGGCTTTAACTTCAATTTGAGGTTGTCCATCGACTTGGTAAATCTCCAAAACCGATACGTCAAAAGTTCCGCCACCCAGGTCGTAAACGAGAATAGTTTGGTCTTCTCCTTTGTCGACACCATAGGCAAGAGCGGCTGCAGTTGGTTCATTGATGATTCTTAGAACTTCAAGACCAGCAATACGTCCTGCATCTTTGGTTGCAGTACGTTGTGCATCTGTGAAATAGGCGGGACAGGTAATGACCGCTTGCTTGATTTCATGCCCAAGGTAAGCTTCAGCATCTGCCTTCAACTTTTGAAGAATAAAGGCTGAAATCTCCTGAGGAGTATAATCAACATCGTCAATGGTCGTTTTCCAGTCGGTACCCATATGACGCTTGACTGAAAGCAAAGTTCGGTCGATGTTTGTCACCGCTTGTCGCTTTGCAGTTACGCCAATCATACGTTCACTACCGTCTTTAGCAAAAGCGACAACCGAGGGGGTTGTTCGTGCACCTTCTGCATTCGCAATGACAACGGGTTCACCGTTCTCAATGGTCGCTACACAACTGTTCGTTGTTCCAAGATCTATTCCTATTACTTTGCTCATATTTTCACTTCCTTTCTTTTCAAAAAATTGGAATTCCGCCGTCGTCATCATCGTCTTGGTCTTCACCAAGGTCGAGATGTACGTCAGGGGTATCCGGTACTTCATCAGCATCATCACCTTCGTCTTCGTCACCATCATCCAGTTCAGGTACAGCGGAGCCTTGAGGCGTGAGTTTGAGGGTGACATCGAGAATGCCGTTGTTAAGGGACCATTCAACCACTTCATCACAGGGATGAGGCAATTCAACACGGGCGAGTGCAGAGGTTTGTGTTTGCTTTAAAATTTCTAATTGATGGCCGTCACGGATAAGAGAAAGCTCAACCTCAGTTTCTTCGACGTCTTCTTTGAGAGTGATATCGATTGTTACCGACATATTCCATCCATCGAGGTAGACATCATCTGCTGGTAATTTGTAGAGATTATCAGTTGACTCGTCGAGCTCCGGCATGTCAACTTCGATTGGGTTTGCATCAACCTGAACATCAACGCCTAAATTTTTCAAAATATCCTCCATGGATTTTCCTTTTTCAAACATCTTACTCAGTTGTGACAGGTCGAAATTGAAATTTACATCCCCTTTGGCAATTTTTTCTGCATCGAGGCCGAGACTTTCGAATTGTGAACGGAATTGCTCCATCAATGCTCGAATCTGCTTTTTATCGAGGTCCATGCCCATATTACGGAACAATTCAGTGATCTGTTCAATCAATTTTTCCTCGAAATCATCGTTGCCTGACATTTTCATCCCTCTTGACTACTTAACCATCGGTTACATACTGCGGATTGTGTTACCCTATATGAAGTTCACGAAATGTCTTGCACTGTATCGGAGCCTTCGAATCTATCCAAGAAAGGCGAAGCCCTAAGAACAAAAAGGAGTGGCCATGTTCTAAGGGTCCTTATGTTCAACTCTCTACGCGCATTCACGCTTATCTCCTTAATGCTCTTGGCACCGCTGGCCGGCTGCTTTGGCGAAAATGAAAAAGAAACACAGGATGCCAGCGAAGTATTACTCATCGATTTCGCACCTGCTGGCGAAATTCCACTTCGAAGCGGTGAATGGCATACATTCACGCTTGAAGGAGAAGGCACTCGACTTGTAGTTCCAGAAGATGTGCTTCTCTTTGTCAACAACAGCGTTGTACCCCTTGGGGTCATTCAAGTCCCTGATTCGAGTTTGATGAACGGGAGAATATTGACTACACCTTACGTCACTTCAACAACACTCACGCTGGTCTACCAAGATGGCACCGCTTCAACCGTTGACCTCGAAGTCGAAAACGGCACTCCAATCGTCAACGGGGAAGATTGGTTTGACAAAATGGACTTTATCCTCTCAGTTTGCACTGATTCAAGTCAATGTGGAGGTTATGTCAACCGTTGGATGGGAACACCAAACCCTGCTTTTGAACGTGCAGCAAGTTACTTCCACGGACATTTCGAGGGGCTGGGCTATGAAGCCAACATCATGCGAGTGACTGACCACTTGAACCCAACCCAACCTGAATCACTCAATATTATTGCTTGGAAAGATGGGCGTAACAGCGACTGTGTCCAAGGCATGGGCTCTCATATGGATATCGCACCGCCTGGAGGGCCACCAGGTGGCGGAACATACGAAGGCGCCTACGACAACAATGCAGGTACGGTCTCCATGATGTTGTTTGCACGAGCCTTTGTCGACATTGAATTTGAATGTGACACATTCCTTGCCCTGTGGTCTTCGGAAGAAGAAGGCTTGCGAGGGTCAAATGCATTCGCTAACAACGATTGTGAATACTGCCTTCCACAAGATAAAGAACTACGATTCTACATCAACATGGACATGATGGGGATTTCTTGGCCTGCAATGAAGGAAAGCGGCGAACCGTTCCCATACCATGCATGGTCAGGACCGGACTTCGATCCAGAAGTTGACGATGTAGGGATTACAGCCGTAATGGACCACGTCCATCGCAATGTGCTCAAAGCGCCGATGAACATGACCATCGATGGGACCTATGGCGCAGGATGTGACCAGCACTGGGACGAACACGAAAATCTCGTCATGGATGTCCACGAGTATACCTTTGGACGTTCTGACCACGTAACATTCCGTGATTTGGGAGCTCAAACCATCTTCCACTTGGGTGCATACGATGACGATTATGGCGCCTACCACTCACCAACCGATACACTCGATAACATGGTGGCTGTTGTCGGAGGTCAAGATGAACTTGAGAAATCGATTGAATTTGTCATGTGGGCCGCAATGCTTGAATTTTTAATAGCGGACCAGACTCCAGAAATCCGCAATGTGAATGCTTGACTCAAAGTACACTTTTATTCGTGCCAGAGGGGGTATAGGAGATGGAGAATGAACATCAAAACTATCAATCTGACACTAGACAAAGGCTCGGCGCTGGTATCATGGGTATCTTTCTTATGAGTTTTGGAATGCCGTTTACACTTGTCCCAACAATTATCATTCCCGAAGCGATTTCATCCGGTAACTCCTTGATTACTGTATTCTTAATCTGCTTTAGCATACCCTTTCTCCTTGCGGGGTTAGGTGTTCAGTATGCCGGATTGACATCTCTTTGGATGGCCTTTTTCCCAAACAGCAAAAAGGCGCTCAAGATGTATCAAAAGATGGGCCACATAGAGAGAACCGATGAAAAGGAGATTTCGATCTACTGGTCATCGGATTCGTCTACAGAGCGAAGAAATGAAGAAATACGTACAGAACCCGTCTCGATAAGACCACCAAAACCTGCAGAACAAACCACCAACATCTGGGACAATGTGGAAGTTAGAAAACCCTAGGATCCATACAGGCTTTCAAAAGGGAAACCGTGCATTCAAGGATATGTCAGAGGTAGCGCAAGCGGAAATTACGCAGCAGCATCCTTTGAAAGCCACGTATTTCCACATGGCTTTCAAAGGATGCTGCTGCG
>JAPKCL010000025.1 GCA_028822955.1 Candidatus Poseidoniaceae archaeon | reverse complement strand
GATTGATTGCTGCATTGATTACTTTGATGACGGTTACCGTTGGTCCGAGCATCATCGCTTTGGGAAGGGTACAGAACTTCGAACAAAAAATCCAGGCCAATGCTGTTGGACATTCGATTGGTTTGCTTTTGTCGATTGGTTTGGCATGGGCCTATGCAGACCAGTCATTCGATATGCTCCTCACTTTGGCCTTTCTTCTCATCACAGCCATTCTCCATTCGAGTCATCGAAGGGTGCTGATTCAAAAGCAACCGTAAAAGATGGGTTGAAGTACGGCAATGCGGTGCTATGTTCATGTCGGATTCACCGGTCACAACCCACGACCCCAATGCAGATGATACACCTGCAGAAGCATCCCCTCAAGAACAGAAGAAAATGGAACAGGCTTATGCTCAAATGAAGCGTAAGATGTCAATGGAAGAAATTGGTAAGAAAATCAAACACAAAGTAATGGTTTTGTCTGGAAAAGGTGGTGTTGGGAAATCTACAGTTTCAACAGGACTTGCGCTTTCACTGGCACAACAAGGCCTCTCGGTCGGTATTCTCGACATCGACATCACAGGACCCAACGTTCCCAAGATGATGGGGCTTGATGGACAGCGATTGCATGTGGAATCCGGACGCATCCATCCTGCGAAAGGTCACTTAGGGGTCAAAGTTATTTCAATGGCCTTCTTACTCGATAGCGAAGATACTCCTGTTGTTTGGCGTGGACCGATTAAGCTCGGAGCAATTCAGCAATTTATCGGTGATGTTGAATGGGGGAACCTCGACTATCTCATTATCGATTTCCCACCGGGCACATCGGATGAACCACTTACTGTAGCACAGTCACTCCCTGATATTGATGGAATGGTCATCGTCACCACACCACAAGAAGTGGCCCTCCTCGACAGCAGAAAGTCGATTACTTTCTCAGAATCATTGAAAGTCCCTGTCCTCGGAGTTGTCGAGAACATGAGTGGCTATACAATCTCAGGCAAAGCACCTCCAGGCTCAGATATCGAAATCGCTGCTCCTGCTGGAAAGACGTTGAAAACAACAGCAAATGATGCTGGAGAGTTCAGTGTAACTTTGGATATTTTCAAGAAAGGTGGAGGGAAACTGACTGCAGAAGAGTTTGGTGTTCCATTCCTTGGAGCCCTACCGTTTGACCCAGGATTTGTTCGTGGTGGAGACGATGGAGTTCATCGAATCGTAAGTGAACCAGAAGGCCCTTCCGCTGTTGCGTTTGCTGCAATCGTTGCTGCATTACAAGACCAAATTATTGAAGAACCTGGAGCAGGACTTGAAATCATTTGAAGGTGATGTTATGACCGATGAAATGCCAACAATGTCTCGATTTGAACGAAGAGAGACCGATGTTCTTCTCACCTATGCTGATGGTTCAGAATTCTCAGTGACCTATGATGACTTGCGTCATTCATGCCCTTGCGCCAAATGTTCTCCCATGCGAAACGAAGATGAAGCCAGCAAAAACCTCCGAAGGCAAGTCGAAGCATTACCAAAAGAGAAACCAACAGTACGCATTGTTGGAAACTATGCACTTGGATTTGAATGGACACAGGGTTGCTCAAGTGGAATTTTTCGATTTGAACGCATTTGGGATCTCGCAAACAGAAGAGATCCGGACAATGGAAAACCCTATGTTCACGGTGCTTGGTAATCTAAGGAAGGGTATATCCAGCATTTTTGACAGCGAGGTTTCATGTGTAACGCCCAACCCCGTAGGGGTTGAGGTTAACTGATGGATGGCATCTATCTTACTTGGATGATAAGTGCATTAGCGCTTGGCGTCATCTTATTGCCTGTTTTCAAACCTCCATGGATAAAAATCACCCTCCCAACATTTGTCGATTTCTTTCGAAGATACTGGATTCACCTCTCAATTGTCTTTATCATTTACAACTCAAAGGATATTCTCGACCAATTAGACAGAATTATCATCGCCAATACCGGCTTGGACATGACACCGTTCATTTACGGGCTTGAGGGTGATTTGGTATTGGAAGTTCAGCAACTGTTTGAAGCAAAATGGTTAACCGTCGCTCTTACTCATTTTTATGTTTCAGGGTTTATGTTTATTTGCTACGTATCTGTCTTCTACTTCGCCTTCTTTGATGACCGATGGATTTCGGATCGAATGACTCTCAGTATTGCCTGGGTATACATATTAGCAATTCCTTTTTATCTGTTCTTTAATGTTCGAGTAACTGGAGATTATATCCCTGGAATGGAAACCCTTGCGTATGATTTAACACCGGAAATTAGTGATTGGTTTCGGCGCATTGACCCGTTCACGAACGGAATGCCTTCGCTTCATATTGGCATACCCTTTGCCGTTTGGTTATGCCTTACACGCTTTGATGAAGACCGCCGTTGGAATAAATACCGGGCTTTGGTCCTCACCTACACGCTCATCACAGCTTTTACCATTATTTATCTAGGAATACACTGGTTTTCAGATATCATTGGTGGTATGATTATTGCTGCTCTCGCAGTCTCAGCTGCAGACCGAACATCAGATGCTTGGTGGAAAATATTTGATGAACGTACCATGAATGCCCGAATCGTTACTCTCTTAACCAATCCCAAAAAAGCACTCGGGATTGTCATGAACCGTTGTTCAAACATCCTCAAACGTTATCGGAGCCCCAAAAGTAGGGAAACTGGAGTTCTAGCAGTACTGGTATTTTTGATGCTATTCACTGTGATCACTTGGGAATTAAGTCACCAATCCTTACCGGCAGGAGGAATAGAAGCACCTCAAGATGTAGCCACTGGAGACGGTTGGATGGCAACTATTGACAATCGCTCGACTGGACCAGTGATGGTGATTCATGATGTTGCAAACCTTGAGACGAATTGGGAACTCCTGAATGGGAGCATCGAATACGATTCGCCATACACCCTCTCGGGTTCCAAACTTGCAGTAGCCAATCAGACCACTTTATCGGTGTTCAGTCTCAACTCCATCTCCGCTTCAAACGAACCAATGTTGACAATGTCAGTAGAGAGACCTGATGAAATTGTATTGACGGGGACTGAAGAGGTCGAGTACCTCATTCTCGAAAGAGATGGACTGTTAAGTGCCTACACCCTGCAAGGAGAGGAAGTAGCCCTTGGTTTCAATGTTTCAAATATTCAACTCATTCGAGCAAATGGGCTTGAGATTGCAATGGTATTAGAGAACGAACCAACAAGTATTCAATTCTCTCGTATTGGTTCATCTGGCTCGATTACTATCGAACAAATTAATGCTTCTTCAACTCCCGAAGAAGATGAAATTCTGGACTCATGGGGGACGCCTGTCGACATGATCAATGCGACCATAACCGATTTTGTATTCGATGAAGATTACATCGCGGTAACTGTCAATGTCTCTGCCACTGAACGCTTGGTCGTCTACAATCGTACAAATGGCCATCAATGGCTTGCGAGTAATGCCAAATATGCAGTGAGTGGACCTTCGATGAAAAATGGCATCTTAGCATGGTCAGTCCGTGATCACTTAGACCCGACGAATCCAATTGACAAATACATGGATGGTGAAATTCAATTCGTGAACCTCACCAATAATCATACACAATTATTGACTTCTGACGCCTTACATCAATGGAGTCCTCATGTACTTGAGCATCATTTAGTTTATTTCGAGCAATCTGCTGAAGGGGAAGTTACGATTCACATTCACTCGTGGGTTCCTGAAATAACCCCTTATTCGAATGTAATATTACAAATTGGAATTATGATCGGTGTAATGCTGGTATTCATACACATTGTTCAACGGCAGTCCGAATCAGGACAACACATCGAGAATAAGGAAGAAGAGTAATCACTTTTTGATACTCAACATTCGTTCCAATGCCCATAATGAACCTTCTTGAATCAATGGAGGAACTTGAATTTGATTTGGCTTTTCTCCATCGACAATTCGTTCAAGCACGTCCATCAAATACGCTGGGTGAATCATATACATTGTTGAACAAGGACAAATTTCGGTATCAAGGCACTCTATATGTTTGTCTGGATGTTCTTCAGCTAAACGGGCGACCATGTTGATTTCAGTTCCAATCGCAATTTCAGCACCAGGTGCTTGTTCTGCGACAAAATCTCGAATAAATTGAGTGGAGCCATTTGCATCACTCGCACGCACAGTTTCAATCGGGCATTCCGGATGGACGACAACAATTCCCTCAGGATAGCGAAGACGGAAATCATCAATGAGAGGCTTCGTGAATCGTTTATGCACTGAACAGAAGCCGTGCCAAAGAATGATCCTACTTCCTTTGAGTTCACCCATGGCACCAATACCAGGAGTCCATGTTGGCATCAAATCAAGTGAGATGCCCATGGCGTTACCTGTGTTTCTTCCAAGATGTTGGTCAGGGAAAAATAACACAGCACCGTTTTTCCCGGCTCGTTCAAATGCCCAATTGAGAACACCTTGAGCATTACTCGAAGTACAGACAATACCACCGTGGCGACCGACGAAGTCTTTCAGGTCAGCGCTGCTGTTCATGTAGGTGACTGGTACCAAGAATTTGTCATCGGGAGATGCCAATGCAGTCGTATCTTCACGATTGATTGGGTCATCGAGACCCGCTTCGAGCAAGAGTTCATCCCATGCGGATTCAACATCGACTAATGTGGCCATATCGGCCATAGAACATCCTGCTCGCAGGTTAGGAAGTACGACGACTTGTTCATCTGTTGTGAGAATATCTGCAGATTCAGCCATGAAATGAACTCCGCAGAAAACGATGTACTTCGCCTTTGATTCAGCCGCCTTTTGACTCAACATGAATGAATCTCCGAGGAAATCTGCATGCATGACTATACTATCACGTTGGTAATGATGGCCAAGAATCAGCAACTCATCACCGAGTTGCTCACGCAATTCGTCGATTCGCTCGGCAATTGCTTGCTCCTCTGGTGAGAGGGTGGTATCCATGAAATCAACGGAACACATAGGCAGTGATACAGTCATCTTCTTCAACACTGGCACAAAGTCCTCCCTTTTGAAGCAAACCTTTGCTGAAGTGTTCATAAATGGGGAACAAAAGCGCCATCCATGGCCTTTGTTCCGACCGAGCGTTTGCACCTGGGTGCCGAGGCAGAGGTATGGGCGGGTACATGGATGGGTCTCGACGCTGTACGCAAACTCCGCCGGCCCCGTAAATGGCGTCATCCTGACCTCGATATTCGTCTTGGATATCGAAGAATGATGAGTGAATCTCGTCTTCTCATTCGGCTCAAAAGACGCGGAGTAAATGTTCCAGCAGTTTGGGACCTTGACCCCAAATCGGGTCGGATCATCCTTGAACGAATGCCTGGTCAACCTTTGATTGAAATATTACGAAGCGATGAGTACTCGCAAGATTTCATTGACCTGACTTTACGGAATACAGGGGCTCTCATTCGACGACTTCATCGAGAAGCCATCACTCATGGTGACCTCTCAACCAACAATATTCTGGTCGATAAAAATGCAAACCCCTCGTTAATTGATTTTGGACTCGCAGCAATAGATTACGAAATTGAGCGTTTTGGAATCGACTTGCATGTGATTGATGAAATTCTTGGCGCATCGCACCCAGATCATAAGGGCGCAATTGAAACATTGCTGGAAGGTTACGAATCTGAAGAAGAACGACTCGGCTCACCTCCTGAGCAATCAGGTGGCGCTGTCCCTACATCGCAGCAAGTGCTGAAGCGACTGGAAGATGTTCGTTCACGTGTCCGATACCACGGGTAATTAATCCATGAGGAGTCGTAACTCTTCAAGACTTCGAAGTTCGGCAAGATAAATTTGTTCGATAGCGTCATACAAGTCTTGGTCGCCTACTGATTCGATTTCAATCATTATTTCAGCATAAACAGCAGCTGCTTTCGTTTCAGTTTCGAGGGAATGAACCAACATTTCACCATACTGAGTCGTGTGAATAATTTTATGGACGTTTCTTTCTGTAACCGGGATTCCACCGAGTTTGACGATTGCTTTTCGAACGATATCTGCATGCATAGTAGATTCTGTGGCTTCGGCGGTAAACATAGGTGAAAGTTGAAGACGATGTATTCCACGAATATTCGCAGCATAATGGGCATACATGTTGGTCGCTCTCAATTCCCATCCGAGGGCTTCATTCAAAGTTTGGATTAAATTATGTTCTTTCATATTTTCAACTCTTAGGGCTAACGAAACTTTTCACTCCGTTGTCCTTGAAGAGAGCAAACATGAAGCCCTACATAAATCCATGTCCTTATACAAAAATAGATTCTCCGAGTTTCCATCCAAGTAAAGCAAGAATAGGCCCAAATGCCATTGTAATGATGATGTATACGATGGCTGAATTTCCATGACCTTGTTCAAACATCTGAATTGTTTCAACTGAAAAGGTAGACATGGTCGTAAAAGCACCGAGAACTCCAGTCCCCAGTAACAATGCCATGTTTGCTGAAAGAAGATTTTGTGCCAGACCTACTGCTAATACTCCCAAAAGAAAAGAACCGACGAGGTTGACCGACAAAGTTGCATAAGGAAATGAATCAACCGAGACCCATTCACTCACCGCATACCGGAGAGTGGCCCCAAGAGCACCACCAAGTGCGACAATTCCAATTTGTTGTAACATACCAATCGCTCAAGAGGTTGGCCTTTGAAGGCTCGCTTCAAATCAAGTCAATATGAGCGGTTTCCGCCGTAGAACTCAATATGCAAAAGCCATAGCAGAAACATGGCGCGAACAATATGGTTCCTCACAGGTAACGCTGGTAAACTCAAAGAAGCCACACACCACCTGCAACCTTTGGGATATACCGTTCGCCAACTCGTCGTTGAATCTGGCACCATTGTTGAACCTCAAGCAGATACCCTCGAAGAGGTTGCCCAATCGAAAATCGCTCAAGCATTATTGCATCTACCGAATGGTGAACAATCCGATGATATGGTTTTGGTTGAAGACGCTGGCCTGTTCATTAATGCACTCAACGGCTTCCCTGGAGTATACTCTGCATACGCGTTGGAAACAATAGGCTACAATGGTATTCTACGATTACTTGAACACCTGCAAAGCCAAGATACGATTCAGTGTGCTCAGTTACGTTCAGCAGAATTTCAAGCAGTAGCTGCCATGTGGATGAACGGTGAAATACTCTATGGAAATGGGAGATGCCCTGGATGGATTGCACTTGAAAGCTGTGAAGAAGAAGGATTTGGTTTTGACCCAGTCTTTACTCCAAACGATTTAGATTCATTTGGAGAACCTCTACCTCCTGGCGAGTACGGAGATGAAAGCACACATGGCAAAACCTTCGGCGCTCTATCTATTGAAGAAAAACAGGTCTACAGCCATCGTAGTAGAGCATTAAACGACTTACTACGTCAGTTGCCATCAGCATGATAAGTTAATAGTAATTGGAGTGAAGTGAGGGACATGGGATTCGTACGATCTGTGACAGGACTTTGTGCCCTCTCTGTAGCGGCATTCTATCTGTTAGAGGCTGGTGAATTAACCGACGAATTCAAGTGGATTTGTATTGCAGCCGTCCTTACTCTCTCCTTTGCATGGATTATGATGGGCTCACAAAAAACTGCTCCACGTACTCTACGCCCAGTCTCCAATAACACACAAACTGTTGAGGTTACGGAGAATGAAATTGAGGACGGATTAGAAATTCCACAGCCAGTCACCGAAGGGGAACTGGACGGAGCAACATTGCGAGAACGAAAACTCGCTAAAATTCAAGCTGCTGAATCAAAAAGAGAGGAGGACCTCGCCGCTACGACCATAGAAACCGTAATTCACGATGAAGAAATGGTCGAAGTCACATTGGAGATGGATGAAGTCCATGTGGCCGATGAATTCGTAGTTGAGATGAGCCCTGATTCTGTAGAGAATGCAGATATTGAATCAGCCATTCTTCAACGAAGAATAAAGCATGATGAAATCCGTCAAAAAATCGAATTGCGTCGTAGAGGACAACTGGCAGATATTCGCGCATCAACAGCCCGTATGTGGGAAGAACAAACTGCTGGCGAAGATTTAGTTTCACTGTTACAAACTCCTGGCCACGGTCAATCTGTTTTAGCCACCCCCGAACATCCTGAATCCGGACATATTTACGGAGCCACATTTATTCGAATAGATGAAACTCGAATATTGAAACTTCGAACAGCTCTTGATGATGGCTTTCAAAAAGTGGAAAGTAAAAAGGAACCTGCAGCCTTAATTGGACTTGATGGAAACCCACTCCCGCTGCTTCTTGGCCCCGATGGAGCACCTATGACATTACCACTCCCTCTGCCAAGTGCAAGTATGGCTTTGGCCCAATTGAAAGATGAAATTGGCAATTGACACATAAATCCGTGTCAACATTGAAAACAAGAACGCATTATTGCGGTTTGAGTCAAATGACAGATACTGCTCTTGAGAATCCTGAAGTCCAACTGCGGAAACGCAAACTGGCGTTGTTAGGACTTTTCTTAGTCGCCATTGCGCCGAGTATCTCGGTCATCACCGGATTTGCCCTGAAAGCAGGGGCTTTCGCTGTGATCGTTTTTATCTTCACCAAAATATGGATTTTCGGTTTGCCTGCATTTTGGCACATACGTATAGAAAAACAGAATATTTCATTCTCTCCTGTTGAGAAAGGGGGATGGGGCATGGCGTTCATTCTCGGGATCGGTATGATGCTTGTTGTTTGGCTTGCTTACTTTATTCTTGGAGAGCAGATGCTTCAGCCTGACGCCCTTAAGGCAATTCTCGACCCTGTTGGCTTGACTGTTCCGTGGAAATTTGCAGCAGCCATTGTGTTCTGGGTATTCATAAATTCGGTACTTGAAGAATATGTATTTCGATGGTTCATTACTTCCAAAATAGAACAATTTGTTGAGGGGAAATGGCGCTCTTCATTCCTTTCTTCAGCAGTATTCACACTGCATCATAGTATTGCGCTCTTCTTCTTTCTCGACCCGTTAGGTACGGTCATTGCTTCATTAGGAGTATTCATCGGTGGAACGGTCTTTTCATGGCTGTATTTAGAATATCGAAGCATTTGGATTGCCTGGATAGCACATGCTTTTGCAGATGTTGCTATTTTCGCAATAGCCTGGAAAATAGTCATCGGGTTTTGAGAATAAAAAGGCCTTCAGAGGGCTATCCTTGATGCGTATTATATAGTGTCGACACAATGTAATTATGTAGGCAGAAGTGACGCTATACTCGGAGCAACAGTCGACAATCGTATTCCAAAGGAGAACTCATGATGAACTAAAAATCCAGATAAACATTGTGTAATGGCGAAGTTTAGGCAACGCCATAAACAATACTGGAGAAAAAATCATGAGAACTAACCGTAACATAAAGCCGTTCCATAACGGCAAGGACCGACGCACCGGGCGCCCATCTGGGGCCCGAAGAACTAGTAGAGCAAACCCCACTGCTAACAACCCCGAAGCCGAAAGGGTTCGTCTTGCATGGGTCGCTGAAAAGTCTGAACGACGTGCTAAGCAAGCCGAAGGCCGTAGCAATGGTCCTTGCTGCTCAACTGAAACTGCTAAGAAGACAACGAACCAAAGGTTGCTCAAGCTTTTGCAAGCAACTGTGTGTGACCGCGTTTGGAACGACCTCCTCGGTCGTTGGGAAGGCGTCATGCCTCGTTCCTTTGTCAGCGCTCATGCTGTTCACATGCCACACTTTCGTGATTTTGCACGAGAGAACGGCTACCGTAACCGGTGAGTTGTGAGCCTCGTCTGCCTACTGCGATAGAAGGACCATTCTATCGATTCGATGAATCACCATAAGGCGTAAGCAAGCCTCATTTGTGCTTCCATTGAGGAGTCTCTCTGTTGAGGAAAGCCTCAACTCCGATATCTTTGTCCTCGGAATCGAACAGACTGGCGAAGGCTTCTGCTTCGATAGCAACTCCTTCGGTCAACCCAACATCGAGTGCAGAACGAATTGTCTGCTTTCCAACTCGAAGTGTGTTTGAAGATTTACTTGCAATTAAACGTGCCATATCAAGTGTATATTCGAGTAAATCTTCCGGAGAGCAGACATGATTGACCAAGCCAACACGATGCGCTTCATTTGCATCGATCATTTCTCCGGTCATTACCATCTCCATGGTTTTACCATAGCCAATAAGTCGTACAAGACGTTGTGTGGCACCATAACCGGGGATTAACCCTAGGTTGATTTCAGGTGTGCCAAACCGTGAACGGTCGCTAGCGATGCGTAGATCGCACGAACAAGCAACTTCACAGCCTCCACCGAGTGCGAAACCATCGACCATAGCAATGGTTGGTTTGGACAAATTCCACAAGGCTTCAACTGCATTATCTGTGAACATCGTACGGATATCTTCGCTACGCTTGCCTACAAATTCCGTAATATCGGCACCTGCAACAAAGGCATTTGGTTTTGCTCGCTTGCCTTCAAGAGGCGTATTTGGTTGGGCACCAGTGAGCACCACAACTCGTACTGAATCAGTTGCTTCAACCCAAGAAACCATCGATTTCAAACTTGCCATGACATCAGCATTCAATGCATTGAGTTTGTCTGGGCGATTGATGGTAACCAGTGCCACTGAACCCAAGTCTGCTTCGTCATTGACGGGGATTTCTTTTATCGAAAGTACATCGGTCTGCGGGGCGCTCATACCACCCCCAGTAGGTTTCAGTTCATCATTTCACCGACCGTTGAAATTGAACATTTCATGAGAGAGAAACCAAGAACTCAAAGACCATGATGATGTGGTATGTACATGGTTGAATCACTTGCTCCACTGGTAATGGCTGAAGACATGGCCAAGAAATACGGTGACTTCATTGCATTACATCCACTCAATGTTGAGGTTCATGCAGGTGAGTTTTTTGGAGTATTCGGACCAAATGGTGCTGGTAAATCGACCTTCATCAAACTCCTTACCGGTCAACTTCGCCCGAGTAAAGGACGGATTGAAGTTCTTGGTATCAATGCTGTATCCGACCCGCAGAAAGTCAAAGCCAACATTGGCATCGTACCTGAATCTGAATCTCCCCCCTCGTTTCTTACACCGGTTGAGTTTCTCGAGTTCGTGGCTAAACTAAGAACAGTTGAAAACATGAATCAGCAAGTTGAACACTGGATTGAATGGTTTGGATTGGAGGAAAAGCGTGACACTATGTGTAAGGATTTGTCAAAAGGACAACGCCAGAAAGTAATGCTCGCTGCCGCTTTTATTCACAAACCAAAGTTATTGTTTCTCGATGAACCCTTCGCTAACCTCGACCCGATTTATCAGAGGAAATGCCGACAATGGCTCCTTGAACATGTCAAAAATGGTGGAACTATTTTCCTATGCTCACACGTTTTAGAAATGGCTGAACGGATGTGTAACCGAATGGCGATTATTAACAACGGAAAAGTGCTTGCAGCAGGAACCGTGAAAGGACTCAAACAATCGAAGGATGAAACTCTTGAAGATGTCTTTATTCGATTGGTTGGACGTTCGATTGAAGATGTTGAACGATTGAGTGGTGAAGACGAAAAAGGTAAGGATGACGAGGAGGAGTGAACGTGTCTGGAGTGAGTGTAGTTTCCCGCGATTGGGATGAAGTCGTCGATAATTCGACGACCAATCACCCATTAGGAACCAGTGCTCACGACCAACAATTGCATGAACCGTTACGAGGGTGGGCTGCTTTTTCAACAACCTTTCGCGTGATGTTCAAAGAAGAAGGGCGGAAGAGTCTTGAATTCGCTAAGAAGCGTCAAATGGTCTTATTCCCACTCCTACTCACTCTTGTAACTGCCATCACAACCATCGGTTTGCAATTTCTCGTAGGCGATTCATCTGCCCAAGTTGCGGATATTGAATCAAAGACATTTTCCTGGCAAGAATTACGATTCGCCCTCCATCTACCTTTGCTGATGTTTAGCCTTGGAATGGGAACCTTTGCTTTCATGGGCCATGATGCAATTGTTCATCGTTCAGGGACTAAAAATTACCTCTTAGCCGCACCAGCACTCCAACCACTTCCGAATTCAGTTGCCCATTTTGCCTATTTCATCAAAGATTTGTGCTTCTATGTCATGCTCATTCTCTCTCCAGTCGTTGCTGGAATGGCGGTTGGGATCTTGCTTGAATCACTTGCAGGTATTTCCACGCCTCTGGAATGGTCCAGCCTACCTTGGACATGGATTGCAATGATCATTACCTTAGCCCAAGGACTTGCCCTTGCTTTCCTTGCTTCAGCGTTATGGATGCGTGGGCGACCGTTTACCATCTTTGGACCCGTGCTTGTTGTGGCACTGGGAGTCGCTATTGGCTTGGGTAAATTCGATATCAGCTCGATGCTCTGGGGCCTGGGTGTTCAAAGTTCACAGAGCATACTGGGCGCTGCGCTTGCATTACTAGCAAGTTTAGCAGTTGGAATCTTTTCATCTGCACTCATCATCGACGACTTTGACGTATCTGTTGTCGAACGAACAGAACTTCTTACACCTATTTACAACCGCTTAGGTTTCCTTGGCAAAGGCGAAATTCGGTTAATTGTGGCAAAGGAATTTGTGGATTTGATTCGTTCAGGCTCGCTTAAAAAGATGACCGTCTCATACGCTATTCCACTCTTAGTACTGCTTGGAATGGCATGGCTCGTTGATTTTGCGGAAGCGCCAATCCCAATTAATTTACTTTCTTATGCACCGTTTCTTGGATTCTTTGGTTTCAATTTCTATTCATGGTTAACGATTCTAGATTCTCCTGAATTCATGAATGGATTACCTCTTGGAGTCCCACAACTCATACGAGCGAAAGTCGTGGTGTATTTCCTTGCGACTTCATGGATTTCTCTGATTTTCATTGTACTTATGGCTTGGCGACTCGATGAATGGGGAGCGTTGCCAACCAGTATAATCGTCATGTTTGCAAATTCGATTTACATCGTTGCCCTAACTGCGTTCTTGATGGGTTTACGACCAAATAGAGCCATTTTCGATGCATCGATTATGATTTGGTTTTGGATTGGTACCGTGATTCCATTACTCCTCCTGTTCCTCCTTTCATTCACGCAAGGTGATGTCTCTCTGTATGGTAATTGGTGGGAACGTACCTCAGAGGATGGACTTGCTGCAACCGCCGTAATGTATGACCAAAGTATGGTTGAACAAGGTTACAAAGGAATGATTGCAATATCTTTTGCCTTGATTTTAGCTTCTGCTTTGTTGTGGAAACTCATGGGCCGACGATGGGGCCGAGCAGAGTTTTCGAACTGAATCGCACCCGACGCCCCGAAGATGGAGGTATCTTGATGTGCGTTCGCCTACGCCCAACAAGCATGGCAAGAGTCGTAGCGGTGTGCGGTATGCCGGGTTCCGGCAAAGGAGAGTTTGCTAATGTGCTCTCTGAAAACAATATTCCAGTCCTTTCAATGGGAGATATGGTTCGTGCAGAAGTGACTCGCTTAGAACTCAAAGAAAGTCCCGGTATATTTGGTGAAATCGCAGCTCAATTACGCGCTGAACATGGCGAAGATGTTCTTGCAGTGCGCCTGGCTGATGCCGTCGACACACATCTTGAATCACATTCGATCGTTCTGATAGAAGGTATGCGGGGTACTGCTGAACGAGTGGTATTTGAACAACGCTGGGGCGGGAAGTTTTCTTCTTTAGCCGTCGTTGCATCACCTGATACGCGATTCACTCGGATTCAAAACCGTGGACGTTCGGAAGATGGAGATCGACAAGCGTTTGAAACTCGTGATACACGTGAGCGTGGTTGGGGCTTAGAAGAAATTATTTCTGAATCCGATTTTTTAATTGACAACAATGTCAATTTAGAGATGTTCCGTAGTTCATGTTTTACTTGGCTTAAATCGTTTACAAACCAAGAATAATCATTCTCAAGAAACAGGTGTTTTACGGTTTAGCAGTTTGGGCCGCAGGGTGACGGTTTCAGGGGTGATTTTCACCCAAGTGTTATAGTCGGCCATAGGGTGTGATAAATTGCTTCGGCAGAGGGTGCACACATGGCGAGAAAACAAAACAAAGGTGGAGGCAAGCGTCAGCGGGCAAAACAACGCGCCCAGTACGACGAACTGGACAAGTATCCAGTCTTGCCACCGCACGCCTTTGCTCGCATTGTTCGTGATAAACAAACGCTCAACATCATCTACCAAATCATCGAACCACCGATGACCAAAAAAGAACAAGAATACCGGGACGAAATTCTCGACATCTTTATCCGCTCACTTACCGCAAACATCGAAGAGATTGATGCGAATCCTGAAGCATATATCCGTACAGCAATGGATAAAGTTATCAAAGCCTATAGCATGAAAATCAACAAAAAGTCGAAATCAAAGATTTTCTATTATTTGCGCCGAGACCTCATTGGATATGGGCAAATGGATGTCCTCATGAACGACATTAACGTCGAAGATATTTCCATGGACGGCACAGGCGTGCCAATCTTCGCCTACCACCGAAAGTTCGAATCTGTAGAAACAACATGCGTATGGAACACCGACCATGAACTTGAATCGTATGTTATCAAACTCGCTCAACGATGTGGCAAGCACATTTCAGTCGCATCCCCATTGCTGGATGCAACACTGATGGATGGTTCTCGGATTGTCATGAAATTAGGACATGAGATTTCCACAAGAGGGTCTGCATTCTGTATTCGACGTTTCAAGGACGATCCGTTTTCACCCGCAGATATTGTGGCATTCCGTACCATGTCATCATTGATGGTCGCCTATCTTTGGATTGGGTTCCAGAATGAAGTTCCAATGCTGTTTGTCGGAGGAACTGCATCCGGTAAAACAACGACACTCAATGCTATGTGTATCTTCATACCTTGGCAAATGAAAATCGTTTCCATTGAATCAACTCGTGAAGTCAACATCCCACAACCTAACTGGGTTCCTGGTTTGACTCGGCAAGGTTTCGGAGGAGAATCAACAGAAGGAGTGATCGGAGAATTCGAGTTGCTCAAAGCCGCACTGCGTGAGCGGCCTGAATACATTATTGTCGGTGAGATTCGTGGTGCAGAAGCCTACGTTTTGTTCCAGGCAATGGCTACTGGCCACTGTGCGTATTCAACTGTGCACGCAGATTCTGTCCCTTCTCTCGTCCACCGATTAGAAAACAAACCGATTGACATACCTCGTGTTCTTCTCCCTGCTTTGGAAGCATGTGTCATTCAAATCCAGACACGTATTAACGGCAGACGTGTTCGACGAGCTAAGCAACTGGTCGAGATTGTTGGAATTGACCCGAACTCTCTTGAAATTATCACCAATGAAGTGTTCCGTTGGGACGTAAATACCGATGATTTCATCTTCAGTGGAAAATCCTATGTCTTGGAGAAGATTATGGTCAAACTCAATTATTCTCAAGACGATATGCGCCGTGAACTGCGTACTCGGAAGCGTATCCTCGAATGGATGGTTTTGAACGATATTCGTAAAGCAGACCAAGTCTCTCAAATTATCACTGAATACTATGTGCGACCAACTGAAATTATGGCTCGTGTTGACGGACTTAATTGAAATACCTACATGGAAGTGATTCGATGGACTTGACCACATGGCAGAGGATTTGTAACCGCTTCCTCGGCCGCATGCTGCGTAAGCGTGCTCGGAATGATAAGGAATTATCTGAAAGTCTTGTCAAAGGTTCAATGCCAATGATGCCCGAAGTATACCTCGCAACTGCCATCATGACATCGTTGGCGATCACCTTGATTTGCTGGGGTTTTGTCGCATTGTTTTTCATCCCCGACATAGGAGTTATTGCTTACTGGGAAGGCATTCAAGACCCAACAACAGTAGCATACTGTTTCGAGTGGGAATATTGGAATCAAGATTTAATCGACCCAACGAAACCTGGCAATGGCTGTGATGGATTTGAGTACCAAGTATTCCCACCATTCGCGGAAATCGTCATCATCTTCCTCGGTGGATTACTCATACCTTACATGGCATATAATTACAATAAAAACGGCGCAAAGCGGGAAGCGAAACGTCGTGGAGCTATGATTGAAAAATACCTCCCATATGCTGCATCATATACTGCTGCTATGTCTGCAGCGAATGCAACACCGTCAAAGATTTTCAGATCCCTTGCCATGAATAAAGAAATTTATGGTGACGTTGCTGACGATGCTGCAATGGTATACAGAGATGTAACATTACTCGGTTTTGATTTAATTACAGCGATGAAAATGAGTGTTGACCGAGCCGCATCGGTATGGTTAACTGAATTTTTCCAAGGTATGGTTGGAACACTCACTGCTGGTGGTCAACTGAAATTGTTTTTCTTGAACCGTGCAGAACACTACATGCGTGAAAACAGAACTCGGATGCAGATGTTCTTAGAATCAATCGCTCTTCTTGCTGAATCATATATTGTCGTTGCAGTGGCTATGCCACTGTTTTTGATTGTTATGTTGGTCATTATGTTCTGGGTTTCAGGCTCTGGAGCACAAATGTCTGAAGGGATGTTGTACGGTATTGTTCTTGGCTTTGTACCAATGATTCACATCGCATATGCGATACTGGTCTGGACCAGCAGCAAGGAACAAGATATGTGAGAGGAGGTGAGATGAATGGCACGTAAAAAGGAAAAAATTACTGTGAAACTCGACTTGCCAAAGGACGATTCCACATTGACAAAACTCTATGCGATTCTCTTTGTTTCCATTTTACTCGGGCTAGGAACTGCAGCGGTTTGGGCGACAAACTCAGGATTCATGCCAACAGCGAACGGAGAACCAATGTTCACAAATTTGTATTGTGGACTTACTGCAAAGGATTCTCAAGGCAACCCTATGGGTCAACATTTCAATACCAATGTCAAACCAGATTATGCTGCAAACCAATCGTGTGCAATCCTTCAAGATGCGCCGAACCGTATCGTTTGGGAGGATGAGGAATGGAAGTCAGTATCCAAACAGGGTAAAAACTTCGATGTCCCCGGTGTAGAGTCCGATCAAACCGGTGGTATTGTTGTCCTCCAACCCTTATGGGTCAATTGTAGCATAACGGGAAATCCTGGTGCTGAATATATTGTTGCAATACGCTCCCAAAGTGGGGAAATCATGGATTCATATTCAGGCGAGGTGGGTACAGATGATTGTCAGCTTGAGATGGCCACAATACCTCCTGAAAAACGATACGAATTCGTTGTGTTTTCGATGACCGAGGGTGAACGACTTACTAGAGTAAATTTCGACATTACCGTACATTACTTTGACGGGGTTCCGTCCAACATGAACAACAAGTCATTCTGGCTTGGACCTGAAGTTGAATTGGGACCTAAATCGGTTCGCCCATTCATTTTCCTCAATTTCTTTGGATTGATGTTCTTCTTCTTCCTCTATCCAGCATCTTACTACTGGGAACGAGTAGAGAATGCCAAAAACGAAGTCGAAGAAAAATTCCCGGATTTCCTACGAGATCTTGCTGAGTATTGGAAAGGTGGTCTTGCGATGACGGTGGCGATTCAAACTCTTGCGACGTCGGAGTATGGGGCACTGAATGGAGAAATTAAGAAAATGTCTGACCAACTTAGCTGGGGTATCAAGTTCAGCGACGTCATCAAGCAATTCGCAGATCGTGTCGGAACACCACTGGTTCAACGAGCAATCGCTTTGATTGCCGAAGCAGACCGTGCAGGTGGTAAGATTTCCGATATCCTAGTTACTGCTGCAAACGATTCACGTGAATTGAAGTTCCTCGAAGGTGAACGGAGACGAGCAATTGGCTCATACATTGCAGTCATTTGGACTTCGTACTTCGTTTTCCTTGGCGTAATTGTAACGCTTGCTGTTGTCTTTATCCCTGCTATTGCTGGTTCGAATTCCAGTGGTGGCGATGGTGGCGATAGCGGAGGTCAAACAATTGGAAACATGACGATTCGTAATATCGACCCTCTGTTTTTCTTGACGGTATTCTACTATGGCGTGACAATGCAAGCGGTAGGAAATGGAACCATGGCGGGATTAATGTCAACCGGCCGCTTTTCAACAGGATTCAAGCACTCTGGAATGATGATTGTTGTCGCATTAGTCGTGTTCAACTTCTTGGCTTTCACGCCAAATTTGATCGGTATTACCGACGTACCTGGGCTCAATCCCTCCTCGGGTACCTTCGTGCCCTCGCCGTTATTCTTTGGTGATTGAATGCGTCATGAAGAAGATGCTCAAATACACATCCTTGAGATGTTAACCTTGTTTTGGCTGTTCTTCATGTCGGCAACCTTCCTCATTCGGATTCATGTCCCAGATGCCCCTTCAGTTGCGCATGAAGCAGGATTAGAACTTACGGGCGACGATGCATTTCGGTATGGCTTGGGTCTTGAAGCAGAAGTCTCTGGTGAAAACCGACTGAGTGAATTGTTAGCGAATGGAGAACTCGATGAAGCATGTCTTTTGCTACAAGAACAAATTGCAGCAGGAAAGGAAGCGAACTGTTGGCTGTCACAAAACAGTGGCACATCGGTACCTTATGGCAACACGGGAACACCTGCTGGAGAAACCGTAACAGTTCACCACCTTCTTGCGATTGATGAAAACTCTTGGACGGT